>NZ_CP044285.1:4112535-4428884 GCF_008728635.1 Hymenobacter baengnokdamensis
CAACGAGCCTGTTAAAGGCTACGCCCCTGGCTCGCCCGAGCGCATCGAGCTGGTCAAAGAGCTAAAGCGCATCAAGCAGGTGGAGCGCGACATTCCGATGCACATCGGGGGCCAGGAGGTGCGCACCGGCCGCACCCTGCCCCTGGCGCCGCCCCACGACCACCGGCACGTACTGGCCCACTTTCATGAGGGCGATGCCAGCCACGTAACCCAGGCCATCAATGCTGCCCTGGCCGCCCGTCACGCCTGGGCCAGCCTGCCCTGGGAAGAGCGCGCCGCCGTTTTTCTGAAGGCCGCCGAGCTGCTGGCCGGCCCCTACCGGGCCCGTATCAACGCGGCTACCATGCTGGGCCAGAGTAAAAACGCATTCCAGGCCGAAATTGACGCGGCCTGCGAGCTGATTGACTTCCTGCGCTTTAACGTTTATTTTGCCCAGGAAATCTACCGCCAGCAGCCCGAGTCGTCGCCCGGCATGTGGAACCGCCTCGAGCACCGCCCGCTCGAAGGCTTCGTGTTTGCCCTCACCCCGTTCAACTTCACCTCCATTGCCGCCAACCTGCCCGCCTCGGCGGCCCTGATGGGCAACGTGGTGGTGTGGAAGCCCGCTTACCCGCAAATCTACTCGGCCCAGGTGCTGATGGAGTTATTTCAGGAAGCCGGCGTGCCGGCCGGCGTCATCAACCTCATTTACGTGGATGGCCCGGTAGCCGGCGACGTTATTTTTAAGCACCGCGACTTTGCCGGTATTCACTTCACGGGCTCGACCAAGGTATTCCAGACTATCTGGCAGGAAATCGGGCAGAACATTCACCTCTATAAATCTTATCCCCGCATAGTGGGTGAAACCGGCGGCAAGGACTTTATCCTGGCCCACCCCTCGGCCCATGCCAAAGCCGTGGCCACGGCCATCACGCGCGGCGCGTTTGAGTACCAGGGCCAGAAGTGCTCGGCCGCCTCGCGGGTATACCTGCCTTCCAACCTCGCTGACGAGATTCTGGGCTACGTGAAGCAGGATTTGGCTTCGATGAAAATGGGGGATGTGGAGGATTTTACCAACTTCATCAACGCCGTTATCACCGAAGCCAGCTTCGACAAGCTGGCTAAGTATATCGACGGCGCCAAAGCCAGCACCGAGGCTGAGATAATTGCCGGCGGCGGCTACGACAAGTCGAAAGGCTACTTCGTGGAGCCGACCGTTATCCTGGCCAAAGACCCCAAGTACGTGACGATGTGCGACGAGCTGTTTGGCCCCGTCGTGACGGTGCACGTGTACGACGCGGACCAGTTTGAGCAAACCCTCGACGTAGTAGACAGCACCTCGCCCTACGCGCTTACCGGGGCCGTCTTCTCGCAAGACCGCTACGCTATCGACCTGGCTACCAAGAAGCTGGTGAACGCGGCCGGCAACTTCTACATCAACGACAAGCCGACCGGCGCCGTGGTCGGTCAGCAGCCCTTCGGCGGGGCCCGGGCCTCGGGTACCAACGACAAGGCCGGCTCGCTGCTCAACCTGCAGCGCTGGGTGTCGCCCCGGGCCATCAAAGAAACCTTCAACCCGCCCACCGAATATCCTTATCCGTTTATGGGGGCCGCGCCCAAAGAAGACCTGAACCTCGACAAAGGCGGGTTTTAGCAGCGCGGGCCGGGTAGCGCGCTGCTGTCGCTAAACCAATTGGCCATCTCCGGGCTTATATTACTTGACACTCAACGGGCGGCTTCTCTAACGAGGAGCCGCCCGTTGAGTGTCAAGTAATTAGCTATTTATTTTTGTTCGTTTGGAATTTTCAAAATTCCTATTATACCTTTGCGCCATCAATTCCTCTTGCCAGAAGGATTGTTTTTATACAGAGGCGTGGAGAGATAGGCTCGACGAACCGCCGGCAACCATTGGGCATTCCCAAACGGTGCCAACCGAAGGTCAGCGCAGCTAAGCGCTGACGATATAAAAACAAGTTGCCGTGTGCTGCTCTAACAACTTCCCCTCTACGACCACCTCACTTGCTGCTTTACAGCATGGGTGTTGTTGTATGTGCCGCCCCGCCGGAATGCCGATGCGGGCTATGCGGAGCTGTTAAGGCCACTTAGCGTGGCCACAGCCGGCCGGCTATCTCACCATTCGGGTCATTAACGCACTCCCGGGCCTTGCTATGCCTGGCCGGAGCGCCCCGTTGTGCCGGCCTCGTTTTTTTCTGCGATTTCCATCGCGAAAATCCCCTCCCCTTTTACTTTATGGATGCTATTCTCCAGGCCCGGGTCGATGACCTGCGCCGGTACCTGCCCGAGCACTCGGTACCCGAAACGCTGGCCCTGCTGGCCGACCACTTTCCCGGCCGGGTGTCGTTTTCGACGTCTTTTGGCCTGGAAGACCAGCTAATCAGCCACTTTATTTTCGAGCACGAGTTGCCCATCCGGGTATTTACCCTCGATACCGGCCGCAACTTTCAGGAAACCTACTCTACCTGGAACAAGACCCTGCAGCGCTACGGCCAGCCCATTGAAGTAGTTGCGTCACAGGCCGCTAGCCTCGAAAAGATGCTGACCCGGAAAGGGCCCAACAGCTTCTACGAAAGCATCGCAAACCGTCAGGAATGCTGCCACATTCGCAAGGTGGAGCCGCTGGCCCGCGCTCTGGCCGGCCAGCAGGTGTGGATAACGGGCATCCGCGCCGAGCAGTCGGCCAACCGCCAGCATATGCACCGCGCCGAGTGGGACGCCGGCCACCAGCTCCTGAAAGTACACCCGCTGTTCGACTGGACCTGGGAGCAGGCCTGGAGCTTTGCGCAGGCCCACGGCATTCCGGTTAATCCGCTGCACCAGCAGGGCTTTGTGAGCATTGGCTGCGCGCCCTGCACCCGCGCCATTGCGCCGGGCGAAGACTTCCGGGCCGGCCGCTGGTGGTGGGAAAACGCCGACGCCAAGGAGTGCGGCCTGCACCATACGCTCGGGCACCAGGGCCTCGACCCGGTAGTGGAGCGCCTACCTGGCTAGCGCCCCTTTAGCACGCCAACCAGCTGTCGTTACAGCCCTACGCTTGCCATAACGGCAAAGTCAAACGGCAAAGTCAAACGGCAAATAAAACATTATTTATCAATGGATTACCTAGACAGGCTCGAAGCCGAAGCTATTCATATTCTGCGCGAAGTAGCCGGCCAGTTTGAGCGGCCCGCGCTGCTTTTTTCGGGGGGCAAAGACTCGATTGCCCTCACACGGCTGGCCGAAAAGGCTTTTCGGCCCGGCAAGTTCCCGTTTCCGCTGGTGCACATCGACACGGGCCACAACTTTCCGGAAATCCTCGATTTTCGGGATGAGCTGGCGGCCACCCTGGGCGAAAAGCTGCTGGTGCGCAAGGTAGCAGACACCATTCGGGAGCGCGGCCTGCGGGAGCCGGGCGGTAAATACCCCAGCCGCAACGCCTTGCAAACATATACTTTATTAGATGTTATCGAAGAGTTCGGGTTTGATGCCTGCATCGGCGGGGCGCGGCGCGACGAGGAAAAGGCCCGCGCCAAGGAGCGGATTTTCTCGGTGCGCGACGAGTTTGGACAGTGGGACCCGCGCCGCCAGCGCCCCGAGCTGTGGAACATCTACAACGGGCGCATCCAGAAGGGCGAAAACGTGCGCGTATTCCCTATTTCCAACTGGACCGAGCTGGACGTTTGGAACTACATCCAGCGCGAAAACATCAGTCTGCCAGCCATTTACTTCTCGCACGAGCGCGAGTGCGTGGTGCTGCCCAGCGGCCAGCTGCTCGGCCTGAGCGAGCACCTCAACCTCGACGATACCGACGAGATAGTGAGCCGGCGCGTACGCTTCCGCACCGTGGGCGACTCGACCTGCACCGCCGCCGTGGAAAGCGACGCGGTCACCATCGACGACATTATTCAGGACCTGCTGCTGGCCAAAGTGAGCGAGCGCGGCGCCACGCGCCTCGATGACAACCTCTCGGAAACAGGTATGGAGGACCGCAAGCGCAACGGGTATTTTTAAAATTAAATGTGAGGAATGTGGGAATGTGAAAGATATGACCAAGTAAGCCATGGGTCTTTCCCCGGCACCGGCTTCGTTTTTCAACTTTCTCAAATACCCATTTTCACACTTTCACATCTTTCACATTCAGCGCATTACCAAAATGGATATTCTTCGCTTTATCACCTGCGGCAGCGTCGATGATGGCAAGAGCACGCTCATCGGCCGCCTGCTCTACGACAGCGACTCGGTTTCGCTCGACGTGCTAGCGACGCTCGAAAAGCGCCGCGCCGGCAGCGGCGACGTCGACCTGGCCCTGCTCACCGACGGCCTCAAGGCCGAGCGCGAGCAAGGCATCACGATTGACGTGGCGCACAAGTACTTCACTACGCCGCGCCGCAAGTTTATCATCACCGACGCGCCGGGCCACGTGCAGTACACCCGCAACATGGTGACCGGGGCCAGCAACGCCGACCTGGCCATTGTGCTGGTAGATGCCCGCCAGGGCGTTATTGAGCAAACGCGCCGCCACACGCTGCTGGCTTCGCTGGTAGGCATCCGGCACTTTGTGCTGGCCGTGAACAAGATGGACCTGGTGGGCTACGAGGAAAGGGTTTTTCGGCAGATTGTGGCCGACTACCAGCTCATTGCCGGGCGCCTGCATTTGCCCGAAGTGGTAGCCATTCCGCTCAGCGCCTTGCAGGGCGACAACGTGGTGCGGCCTTCCCGACACCTGCCCTGGTACACCGGCCCGAGCCTGCTCGACCACCTGGAGCGCGTGCCGGCCGAAGCCGATGCCAACCCCCACGAACCGCGCTTTCAGGTGCAGTACGTCATCCGGCCCCAGACCGAGGAGCTGCCCGACTACCGCGCGTACGCCGGCCGCATTCAGAGCGGCCGCTACCGGGCCGGCGAGCGCGTGCGCATTTTGCCGTCGGGCCTCGAAACGGTGCTCGAAGCCATTGAGCTGAACCAGCAGGAAGTAGCCTCGGCCGAGGCCCCGCAATCGGTGGTGCTGCGCCTGCGCGACGATGTAGACGTGAGCCGGGGCGATTCTATCGTGCCGCTGAGTGCGCCGCCCGCGCTCACCCGCGAGCTGGAAGCTACGCTGTGCTGGATGGATGAGCGCCCGCTCAAAGCCGGCCGCAAGCTGCTGATTCAGCACCACGCCGCCGTGGTAAAAGCGGCCGTAACCACCATTGTTGACCGCACCAACGTGGCCACTTTCGAGCGCGTAGCCGCCGACGAGGCCCAGCTCAACGATATCGTGCGGGTGCGCCTCAGAACTGCCCGTCCGCTGGTGGCCGACACCTACCGCGACAACCGGGCCACCGGCGCCTTTATTCTGGTTGAGGAGCAAACCGGCGCGACGCTGGCCGCTGGCCTCATTACGGCTACCGACCCCGAAGCCTTCGCGGCGCCCGCCGAAAATCCGCTGGCGTTCAGTATTTAATCGTTTTTAGCTCGCCTTTTCTTATGGCTGATTACTCATCCTTTATCCCGCGCCTTACCGTTGTTGGTGCCGGCCCCGGCGACCCCGAGCTGCTTACCCTCAAGGGCGCGCGGGTGCTGGCGCAAGCCGACGTGGTGCTCTACGATGCCCTGGCCAACGCCGAGCTGCTGACCCACGCCCGGCCCACCGCCCGGCGCATCTTCGTGGGCAAGCGCCGGGGCTTCAAAGCCCTGGAGCAGGAGGAGATTAACGCCCTCATTGTGAGCGAGGCCCGCCGTTACGGACACGTAGTGCGGCTCAAGGGCGGCGACCCGTTTGTGTTTGGCCGGGGCCGCGAGGAAATGCTGTATGCCGCTGCCCACGGCCTGGCTACGGCCTACGTGCCCGGCATCAGCAGTGCCGTGGCCGCCGCCGGCCACGCGGGCATTCCGGTTACGCACCGTGGCTTAAGCGAAGGCTTTCAGGTAATTACTGCCACTACGGCTACCGGCAGCCTGGCCCCGGCCCTGGTCGAAGCAGCGCGGGGCCGCCTCACTACCATCATCCTGATGGGCCTGCACCGGCTGGCCGATATCATGACCCTCTACTCCCAGCAGGGCCAGGCCGATACGCCGGCGGCCGTGGTGCAAAATGGCACACTACCTACTGCGCAGGTAATTACGGGCACCGTGGCCACACTGGCAGCCCGCGTAGCCGGGGCGGGCCTGGGCTCTCCGGCCGTTATCGTGATTGGCGCGGTGGCCAGCCTTGCCCACGGCCAGGCAGCGCCCGCCACCCCGGCCGACTTGCGGCCGCTGCTGGCTTATGCCAGGGTGGCGTAAATCCAATAAATATACTAAATACTATATAATCCCCATGCCTTCGCTCCCTGCGCCGCTTCCCCCCGGCTTTGACGATTCTACCCTGGCTCAGCTGGCCGATGGCCTCAGCGGCTCGCAGCTGCTGTGGCTTAGCGGCTATTTCTACGGCCGGGCTACGGGCACGCCGGCCGGAGCCGGCACTACGGCAGCTACCGCCGCGCCCGCTCCGGCTGCAGTGGCCCCCACGCTCACTATTCTCTACGGCTCGCACACCGGCAATGGCGCCAAGGTGGCCCGCCAGGCCGCCGAAGCCGCCAGGCAGCGCGGCTTGGCGGCCACGGTGCAGGACATGAACGAGTACGCGCCCCGCAACCTGGCCCGCGAGCAGGTGCTGCTGCTCATTGTGAGCACCCACGGCGAGGGCGACCCGCCCGTGGCTGCCGAAGAGCTGCACCAGTTTCTGGGCAGCCCGCGCGCGCCCAAGCTACCCGACCTGTGCTACGCCGTGCTGGCGCTGGGCGACAGCAGCTACCTGCACTTTTGCCAGACCGGCCGGGATTTTGACGAGCGCCTGGCCGCGCTGGGTGCCCGGCGCCTGCTCGACCGCGTGGAGTGCGATGTGGATTATCAGGCCCGCGCCGCCGCCTGGATTGCCGATGCGCTGGATAAAATTTCGGCGGAATTAACCCCGGTGTCCAGCCCGGCCGCCGTTATCCACACGCCTGAAAATCCGGCCTACACCCGCGAGCACCCGTGGTCGGCGCCGGTGCTGGCCAGCATTCAGCTTAATGGCCGCGGCTCGACCAAGGAAACCTACCATATGGAGCTCGACCTGGCCAGCTCGGGCCTGACCTACGAGCCCGGCGATGCCCTGGCCGTGCTGGCTACCAACGAAGACCCACTGGTGGAGGAAGTACTCCGCGCGGCCCGCCTCAGCGATACCGCGCTGGTGGCCCTCAGCGGCGAAGAGCTGCCACTGGCCGCCGCGCTGGCCAGCCGCCGCGAGCTAAGCGTGCTCACCCGCGACGTGATTGAGCGCTATGCGCTACTTGCCCCGCACCATGCCGCCCTGCGCGAGCTGGCTACCGATGCCCAGCGCCTCCAGCCCTACCTCTACGGCCGCGACGTGGCCGACCTGCTGAGTGAGTTCCCGGTTGATAACCTTACCGCTCAGGTGCTGATTGAGACCCTGCGCCCGCTGCCCAGCCGGGCCTACTCCATCGCCAGCAGCCTGCTTGCCCATCCCGACGAGGTGCATCTGACCGTGGGGGCCGTGCGCTACGAGGCCCACGGCCGCCGTAAGCACGGTGTTTGCTCATCGTATCTGGCCGACCGCATTGCCGTGGGCGAAACCGCCCGGGTATTTGTGGAGCACAACGAATACTTCAAGCTGCCCACCGACCCGGCTACCGATATCATCATGCTGGGGGCCGGCACCGGCATCGCGCCTTTCCGGGGCTTTGTGGAAGAGCGGGTGGAGCTGGGCGCCACCGGCCGCAACTGGCTGCTATTCGGCAACCCGCACTTTACCACCGACTTCCTCTACCAGACCGAGTGGCTGCAACACCTCAAGCGCGGCGGGCTGGCCCGGCTCGATGTGGCCTTCTCGCGCGACCAGGCGGCTAAAGTGTACGTGCAGGACCGCCTGCTCGAAAACAGCCGCGAAGTTTTTGGCTGGCTCGAAGGCGGGGCCAAGCTCTACGTCTGCGGCGACAAGGTGCGCCTGGGCAGTGCCGTGCAGGATGCCCTCACCGAAGTGGTACGCCGCGAGGCCGACCTGCCTCAGGATGAAGCCATTGCCTATGTGCGCAACCTCCGCAAGCAGCGCCGCTACCTCGAAGACGTGTATTAGCAGCTGCCCTACTCGCAAAGAGCGTCGGGCCGGACTTCACCCGGCCTGACAACCTTTTACTTACTCACCTCCTGTCGCCTTCGCCTTTCTCCATGCGTCACCTTTCCATTTTCACCACTATGCAGCTGGCTGATTCCAGTATGCGGGCCCGATGTCGGACTAACGACGGCTTGTACGCCGCCTCCCACCCGCCTCCGAACTGCTTACATTCAAGAAATTGCATATTACATGAAACCCTACTACCCCACGATTTTCCTGTTTTTCCTGCTGCTACTGGCTAGTATCAGCGCTGTGTTCGCCCAAACTGAAGTTATTGCCATCAGTGGCGTGGTGCAGGAAAAAGGCAGCGGCCAACTGCTTCCCGGCGTGAGTGTCAGCATTAAAGGCACCAGTGCCGGCACCCAGAGCGATGCCGATGGCCGGTTTGCCCTCAAAGCCAAGCTTAATTACCCCTTTGTGCTCGTTTTCAATGCTATCGGGCACGAACCCATCGAGCTGGCTATCGTGAGCAGCCGCCAGCCGCTTAGCGTAGCCCTCGAACCCAGGGACGTGCTGACCAGCGAGGTAGTCGTATCGGCCTCCCGAGTTGAGGAAAACCGGCTCAAGTCGCCGGTCGCCATCGAGAAGCTGGATATCCGCGCCATCAAGGAAACACCCGCCCCAAGCTTCTACGACGCGCTCGAAAACGTGAAGGGCGTGCAGATGCTCACCAGCAGCCTCACCTTTAAAGTACCCAATACCAGGGGTTTCAACGTCCCGAACAACTTCCGCTTTATGCAGCTCGTCGATGGTGTTGATATGCAGGCCGCTACCCTGGGCGTACCGCTGGGCAACGCCATCGGGCCTACCGAGCTCGACATTGCCAGCGTCGAGATAACGCCTGGTGCCGCCTCGGCCCTCTACGGCATGAATGCCATCAACGGCCTGGCCAACCTCACTACCAAAAGCCCTTACACGTACCAGGGCCTGAGCGTGTACCAGAAAATCGGCGTCAACCACGTCGATGGCATCGACCGTAACCCGAGCGTGCTCACCGAAACGGCCGTGCGCTGGGCGCAGGCCCTCGGCCCCGGCAGCCGCTGGGCCTACAAGGTAAACCTCGACTTTTTGCGCGGTACCGACTGGCTCGCCAATAACCAGACTGACCAGAACCCGCAGCCGCTCGCTACGGCCAACCCGGCCTTCCCCGAGCTATCGGGCGCCTTCAACCCAGCCGCCGACCTCTGGAACCGCTACGGCGACGACAGCAACTCTTCGCTGACTATCACCGTGCCCTATAATGGTAAAAATCAGAAGTTTGTCGTAACCCGCACGGGTTATTACGAAAAGGATTTAGTCAACCCCACCGTGCGTAACCTCAAGGCTGATGCCAGCCTCCACTACAAGCTCACCGACCAGCTGGAGCTGAGCTACGGCTATCGCTTCGGCCTGATGGACGGGGTGTTTCAACGCGGCAACAAGATTCAGCTCGATGGCGTGACGGTGCAAAACCACAAGCTGGAGCTGCAGGGCAGCGACTTTACGGTGCGCGCCTACACATTGCTGGAAAATACCGGTAACTCTTACAATCTTAACCCACTATCGCTTAATCTCGACCTTCAGAACGGCTCTAATGCCGTGTGGGGCGCCCGCTTTACCGATGCGCTGAAAAGCCAGCTGGCCTCGGGCGTGGGCTTGGCCCCGGCGATGGTGGCCGCCCGCACTGCCGCCGACGCCGGCCGCGCCGAGCCCGGCACCCAGGCGTTTAACGACCTCAAAAGCCAGATTATTCGTATCAATAACTGGGATAGCGGCGTCAATGTGAAGGGGGCGCCTATTCCGGGCGGGGCGGCGCTCAGCCAGCACAGCCGCACGTATCACACAGAAGGGCTCTGGAACCTGGGCCCACGCATCAAGTTTGCCGATGTGCTGGTTGGGGCCGATGCCCGCCTGTACCAGATTATTCCCGATGGCAACAACTTCGTGGATTTCAGCCGGCCGCTGAGCGACCGCAGCCAGCCCGGCGGCAGCTACGTGTATTACCAGAAATACGGCGCTTTTGCCCAGGCCAGTAAGCTGCTGCTGAACGATAAGCTCAAGCTAACCGGCTCGCTGCGCGTCGACTACAACCCCGAGTTTACGGCTAAAGCAAATCCGCGCCTGGCGGCCGTGTATACGGTGGCCGAGAAGCACAACTTCCGCGCCTCGTACCAGAACGGCTGGCGCTTCCCTTCCCTGTTTGAGGCACTTTCCTTCGTAAATAACGGTAATGTGCGCCGCGTGGGCGGCCTGGCCCGCGTTAATGAGGGCCTCAACTACCTGCAAAACTCTTATACCAAGGCGTCCATCGACCAGTTCAACGCGGCCGTGAATGCCTACGTGGCGGCCAACCAGGGTGCCACCACCAGCCAGGCCGCTCTGCGGCCCGAGCTGCGCGGCCTGCTGCAAGTAGCCAATCTGCGCGTTGAGCAGCCCGAGCAAATCAACGCCTTCGAAGTAGGCTACCGTAGTGTACTATTAGACAATAAATTATCTATCGATGCCGATGCGTATTACAACGTTTACGCCGGTTTTCTGGGTCAGGTGGAGGTGAGCGTGCCCAAAAATGCCGCCAATGCTCAGGTATCGGTCGGCACCGACGACGCGGTCCTGGCAGCCCTGCGCGAAAACCGCGACGCCCGCCAGGACCGGTACCGCGTGTATACCAACTCGCGCCAGAACTACCACAGCTACGGCTCTACGCTGGGCCTGACGTACAATTTCTTCCAGAAATACACCGCCGGCGGCAATGTTAACTACAACGCCTTATCGGCTAATACCGAACCTGATGTGTTCGTCACTGGTTTTAATACGCCCAGGTGGGCCGGCAGTGCCTCCTTCGGCAACCGCGAAATTGTGCGCAACCTCGGCTTCAACGTTGTTTATCGCTGGCAAACGTCTTTCTACTGGGAAAGTCCGCTCGCCAACGGCACCGTGCCCGCCTATTCCAACCTCGATGCCCAGGTAAACCTGCGCGTGCCCACGCTGAAATCTACCATTAAGCTTGGCGGCACCAATATAGTAGACCACCGCTATTTTCAATATGCCGCCGGTCCGACCATCGGTGCGCTGTACTACGTGAGCGTCACCTTCGATGCCACTGTGCTGCACTAGCATTTCCGAAGTTAAAAGCGAAGGGTTAACACCCCGGTTTTATCTCCTTTTAACTCTTCCTTTTTACTTGTTACCTACGCCACTCCATGTCCGCCACCATCGCCCCCAAGCTTTCCGAAGTCGAGCACGTCAAGATTGCCAGCCGCTACCTGCGCGGTACCCTGGTCGATAGCCTCGCCAACCGCCTCACCGGCGCCCTCAACCCCGACGATACCCACCTTATCAAGTTTCACGGCTCCTACCAGCAAACCGACCGTGACCTCGACAGCGAGCGCAAGCAGCAAAAGCTTGAGCCATTGTTTTCCTTTATGATTCGGGTGCGCGTGCCCGGCGGCGTGGCCTCGGCCCGCCAGTGGCAGCGCATGGACGCGCTGGCCGATGCCTACGGCAACGGCACGCTCAAGCTTACCACCCGTCAGACTTTCCAGCTCCACGGGGTGCTCAAGCGCAACCTACCGGCCGCTATCCAGGGCTTTAACGAAGTTCAGATGGACAGTATCGCCGGCTGCGGCGATGTTAACCGCAACGTAATGTGCAACACCAATCCGCACGAGTCGGCGGTGCATCACCAAGTATACGAGCTGGCCAAAACCATCAGCGCCCACCTCACGCCGCGCACCACGGCCTACCGTGAGATATGGCTCGACGGCAGCCTGCAGGAAACCACCGAAGCCGTCGATGATGAGCCGATTTATGGCCATACCTACCTGCCGCGCAAGTTTAAAATTGCGCTGGCTCTGCCGCCCTACAACGACTCCGACATCTTCTCCAATGATATCGGTCTCATCGCTATCGAAGAAAATGGCCAGCTGCTGGGCTTCAACGTGGCCGTGGGCGGCGGCCTGGGTATGACCTTCGGCCTGCCCGAAACCTACCCGCGCCTGGCCGATATTATTGGCTTCGTGCCTACCGCCGAAGTGGTGGAGGTCTGCGAGAAAATCGTGACCATTCAGCGCGATTGGGGCAACCGCGAAAACCGCAAGCTCTCGCGCCTCAAATACACTATTGACCGCGTAGGTCTGCCGGCTTTCGTGGCCGAGTTGCACCAGCGCCTCGGCTACGAGCTGACCCCGGCGCGCCCCTATCAGTTTCACAGCTCCAGCGATGCCTTCGGCTGGACCGAAAGCCCTGGCGGCCTCGCCCAGCTCGTGCTCTTCGTGGAAGGCGGCCGTGTGCTCGACCGCCCCGGCTACCGCCTCAAGTCGGCCCTGCGCGAAATCAGCAGCTTCCACACCGGCGAGTTCCGCCTTACCGGCAACCAGAACCTGATTCTGGCTAACATCGAGCCCCAGTACCGCGCCCGCATCCAGGCCGGGCTGGAAGAAAACGGCTGCGCGCCCAAGGCCGAACAGCTTACCCGGCTGCGCCGCGATGCCCTGGCCTGCGTAGCGCTCAATACTTGCTCGCAAGCCTTCGCCGAGGCCGAGCGCTACCTGCCTCAGCTGCTCGATAAGCTCGACGCTGTTATTCGGGCGCACGACCTGGCCGACGCGGGTATTCTTATCCGCATGACCGGCTGTCCCAATGGCTGCGCCCGCCCCTACCTCGGCGAGATTGGTCTGGTAGGCCGGGCTCCCGGCCGCTACAACCTTTACCTTGGGGCCGACCACGCCGGCGAGCGCCTCAACAAGCTTTACCGCGAAATGCTGGACGAGGAGGGCATTATCCGGGAGTTAACTCCCATTTTCGCTGCCTACGCCGCGCAGCGTCAGGCCCAGGAGGGCTTTGGTGACTTTGTAGTGCGCCAGGGCTACGTGAAGGCGACTACGCACGGCCTGAATTTTCACGAGTAACTTACCGCCTGCCCAGCAAGTTATGCTGCCTCCCGCCATGGCTGACCTTCCGCTGCCCCCGCCAGCCGATACCGTAGCTTCCACCAGTCCGCCGCCTGCTACTGGTAACGACCTGTTTCCAGTCTTTCTTCAACTGGCGCAGTTTCGGGTATTGATTATCGGTGGGGGCCGCTTAGCTACGGAGCGCCTGAGTGCTATTTTACGCAATAGTCCTGCCACCAGCGTAACGATAATTAGCCCAGCCCTAACGCCAGCGTTGCACGAGTTGGCCGCACCCTACCCCCAGATAACGCTCTGTGAGCGCCCGTGGAATGCTACCGATTTTGTCCACCACGAGGTTCTCTTCATCGCTACCGATGAGATTACCCTTAATCAGCAAATTCAGACCGAATCTGCCCGGTTGCAACTGCTTACCAACGTAGCCGGCTCTGCCGATGGCACCGATTTCTTCCTGGCGTCCGTCGTCCGGAAAGGCGACCTCAAAATTGCTATTTCCACCAACGGCCAATCGCCCACCGTCGGTAAACGCTTGCGGGAAGTGCTTGAAGAAGCCCTGCCCGGCGAACTAGCCGCTGTGCTCCAGCAAATGAACCTCATCCGCAGCCGCCTGCAAGGCGATTTCACCCAAAAGGTAAAATCCCTGCATGCCGTTACGGCCGAGCTGGCCCACGGCCCCGCCTACGAAACGCCCGCTACCATCTACTGGCGGCGCGTAGCCACTGGCGCACTCATGACCTTCGCGGGCTTTATTCTGCTCAATATTCTTTCGTATTACGTTACCTGGCCGCAGCTGTGGGCACTGGCACAGTCTTCCACCACCTTCTATACGTTCGTGGCCGTCGGTTTCGGGGCGCAGCTCATCGATGGCCTGCTTGGCATGGGCTACGGCGTGGTGTCGGCCATCAGCCTGATGAGTATGGGTCTGCACCCGGCCGCCGTCAGCGCCAGCATCCACACCGCCGAGATGTTTGCTAGTGGAGCATCCGGCTATCACCACTACCGCTTCGGCAACGTTAATAAGCGCCTGTTTCGGGTTTTATTGCTCCCTGGCGTAGCCGGCTCCATCAGTGGTGCGCTGCTTCTAACGCACTTTGGGGATAAATACGGCACTTGGATTAAGCCCGCTCTAGCATTTTACCTGCTTCTACTCGGTGTTCGCATTATCAGCAAAGCCATTCGCAAGCCCCAGCAAGGCCGCCGAAAAGTTAAGAACGCTGGCTGGCTCGCTGGCGCTGGGGGCTTTCTGGACTCCTTTGGCGGCGGCGGTTGGGGGCCTCTTGTTACCAGCACCCTTATTGCTAATGGCCGTACCCCACAATACGTTATTGGGACAGTAAGCCTCGTCGAATTCTTTGTGACTTTTGCCAGTGCCCTAACCTTTTTCTCCTTGTTGGGCCTCTCTCACTGGCAAATCATTCTTGGCCTTATCGTAGGTGGTGTGGCAGCTGCTCCCATCGCCGCGCGCCTCGCCGGACGTATTCCTACCCGCTTCATGTTTGTCGGCGTGGGCCTAATGGTTATTTTTTGGAGCCTCTGGACGTTAGGTAAAATCGTTATGCAGTAGTAGGGAGCATTATAAAAATAGTTATTAAGACAAAAGGCATACTTAAATAGTATGCCTTTTGTCTTAATAACTATTAAAAATTCAAACATCTTCATATAATGAAAATGCTTTTTACTCTATTGCGTATGCTTATCACTTTCGTAAGTGCCTGATAACAGAAGATAGGCGTCTTATTTAGGCTGAAATTATAGGTCAAGGGCGGGCTGTAGTAAAGGGTACACACGCAAAAGCCCTGCTTACGCGCTGGGGAAAGCGGGGTAAGCAGGGCTTGGGTTATAAAGTTGGCGGCGACCGACTCTCCCACCGGTGAAGGCAGTACCATAGGCGCACCGGGGCTTAACGACTCTGTTCGGAATGGGAAGAGGTGAACACCCGGGCTAAAGCCACCATTGCTGGCGTTGCCTGTCGGGTTCAGGGACAGGCAGCAATACCGTTGACATAAGGGAAAAGAGAAAGAAGTAGAAAGACTGAGTGGGCCAAGCGTAAGTTCTCGGTTCCTTAGTACCGCTCAGCTGTGCTGTTTCCAGCTTTACACCTGCGGCCTATTGACGTGGTCGTCTACCACGAACCTTTCATTGGGATGACTCATCTGGAGGTGAGTTTCGCACTTAGATGCTTTCAGCGCTTATCTGCTCCCAGCGTAGCTACCCGGCGCTGCCCCTGGCGGGACAACCGGCGCACCAGCGGCTGGTCCAACTCGGTCCTCTCGTACTAAAGTCAGGTCCTCTCAATCATCCAACGCCCACCACAGATAGGGACCGAACTGTCTCACGACGTTCTGAACCCAGCTCGCGTGCCACTTTAATCGGCGAACAGCCGAACCCTTGGGACCTTCTCCAGCCCCAGGACGTGACGAGCCGACATCGAGGTGCCAAACCTCCCCGTCGATATGAGCTCTTGGGGGAGATCAGCCTGTTATCCCCGGCGTACCTTTTATCCTTTGAGCGATGGCCCTTCCATGCGGAACCACCGGATCACTATATCCGTCTTTCGACCCTGCTCGACTAGTCAGTCTCACAGTCAAGCCCGCTTCTACTATTGCGCTCTACGTACGGTTACCAAGCGTACTGAGCGGACCTTTGAAAGCCTCCGATACTCTTTTGGAGGCGACCACCCCAGTCAAACTACCCAGCAGCCACTGTTCTCTAAGAAACCTAGAGTTAGGCAACAGGCACAGTAAGGGCGGTATTTCAACGTTGGCTCCACGAGAGCTAGCGCCCCCGCTTCGACGCCTCCCGCCTATGCTACACATACTGAACCCATCACCAATGGCAACCTATAGTAAAGGTGCACGGGGTCTTTCCGTCCCGTGGCGGGTACTCGGCATCTTCACCGAGACTACAATTTCACCGAGCTCACGGCTGAGACAGCACCCAAATCGTTACACCATTCGTGCAGGTCGGAACTTACCCGACAAGGAATTTCGCTACCTTAGGACCGTTATAGTTACGGCCGCCGTTTACTGGGGCTTCGATTCAAGCCTTCGCCTTGCGACTAAGCTCCCCTCTTAACCTTCCAGCACCGGGCAGGTGTCAGGCCTTATACGTCCGCTTACGCGTTAGCAAAGCCATGTGTTTTTGTTAAACAGTCGCTTGGGTCTTTTCACTGCGGCTTCTCTATTACTAGAGGAAGCGTCCCTTCTCCCGAAGTTACAGGACCATTTTGCCGAGTTCCTTGGCCGTGATTCACTCGAGCGCCTCAGGATACTCTCCTTGACTACCTGTGTCGGTTTGCGGTACGGGCCGAGCTAGGATACAACGTTTAGCAGCTTTTCTTGGCAGTCCTTAGGCAGACTATCCACGTGGCCCGAAGGCCGTGTGGTACTATCACCTTTCCCCTAACTGAGCGTACTTCACTACTCTGTCATTAGGTACGGGCTTTAACGAGCACTTCCGTCCGCTCGCGCTGCTTTCATTCCTGCGTCCCTGCATCACTTCCTAGTCCGGGGGCCAGAATATCAACTGGCTTGCCATCGGGTACACCTCTCGGCTCTCCCTTAGGTCCCGCCTAACCCAATTCCGATTAGCGTTGAATTGGAAACCTTAGTCTATCGGCGAATAGGTTTCGCACCTATTTTATCGTTACTCATGCCTACATGTGCTTTTCTGGACGCTCCACCATGCCCTGACAGGACGGCTTCTCCGCAACCAGAATGCTCCCCTACCACTTACACAAAGTGTAAATCCCGCGCTTCGGTGCCTAGCTTGATGCCCGCGTATTATCGATGCCCGGTCGCTCGACCAGTGAGCTGTTACGCACTCTTTAAAGGAATGGCTGCTTCCAAGCCAACCTCCTGGCTGTCAAAGCAACTGGACCTCCTTTGTTCAACTTAGCTAGAACTTAGGGACCTTAGCGGCGGGTCTGGGTTCTTTCCCTCTCGGCCGGGGACCTTAGCACCCCAGGCCTCACTGCCGTGTATGAATTTGCTGGCATTCGGAGTTCATCAGGATTCGGTAGGCTCTGACACCCCCTAGTCCTATTGGTAGCTCTACCTCCAACAAACCTAACCACGACGCTGTACCTCAATACATTTCGGGGAGTACGAGCTATTTCCTAGTTTGATTGGCCTTTCACCCCTACCCTCAAGTCATCCAAATCCTTTTCAACGGAAACTGGTTCGGACCTCCACAGCGTGTTACCGCTCCTTCATCCTGCTCAAGGGTAGCTCACTAGGTTTCGCGTCTACCCCCCCTGACTACGCGCCCTGTTCAGACTCGCTTTCGCTGCGGCTGCGCGCCTTCAAGCGCTTAACCTTGCCAGGGAGGAGTAACTCGTAGGCTCATTATGCAAAAGGCACGCTATCAGACTACAAAAGTCCTCTAACTGCTTGTAAGCACACGGTTTCAGGTTCTTTTCACTCCGCTATCCGCGGTTCTTTTCACCTTTCCCTCACGGTACTGGTTCACTATCGGTGTCTCAGGAGTATGTAGCCTTAGCGGATGGTGCCGCTGGATTCAGACGGGGTTTCTCCGGCCCCGCCCTACTCAGGATACCACTAGCGTAAATCAGAATTGTCGCTTACCGGGCTCTCACCGTCTCTGGCGTGTTTTCCCACACACTTCAGCTAACTCGATTTAATCACATGGCGTGGTCCTACAACCCCAGAGCGGCCGTAACCGCCCTGGTTTGGGCTCCTCCCCGTTCGCTCGCCACTACTTGGGGAATCATTGTTATTTTCTGTTCCTGTCGGTACTGAGATGTTTCAGTTCCCAACGTTTGCCCTCTTCTCCGAAAAGAAGAGTCACTGGTCTTCAACCAGTGGGGTTGCCCCATTCGGACATCTCGGGATATAACGGGTATGTGCCCCTCCCCCGAGCTTATCGCAGCTTATCGCGTCCTTCTTCGCCTCTGAGACCCTAGGCATCCCCCGTGTGCTCTTACTTACTTCTCGCTTGCGATTCTCTACACTCGACGTGTAGAAGAACTGCTGCTAGTCTGTGACTAACAGCCCGCTTTGTACTTCTCTCTCTTGTTTTCCCTTACGTCAAAGAACGTTTATCATCCACTTGATGATAAATGCGGAATAGCTGAACTGCTTCAGGCTAAACCAATACTATTAAAGCACTTTCTCAATTAGAAAGTGTAGTCAGTGGAGGATAACGGAGTCGAACCGTTGACCCCCTGCGTGCAAGGCAGGTGCTCTAGCCAGCTGAGCTAATCCCCCGGAAGTTGGCCTGCAAGCAGAATCCCGCTGCTGCCAGTGGGCCTGCCTGGACTCGAACCAGGGACCTCTACATTATCAGTGTAGCGCTCTAACCACCTGAGCTACAAGCCCGGGTTCGCTCTGCCCACTTGCGAGGGCAATGCAGAATCCGATAAAATCGTTGAATGAAGGAAATAAACAAAATGTGGGGCCAATCGACCCGAAATATACTAAGCCAAAGAGCAAGGCAGCTCCAGAAAGGAGGTGATCCAGCCGCACCTTCCGGTACGGCTACCTTGTTACGACTTAGCCCTAATTACCTGTTCTACCCTAACTGGCTTCGTTGCGGAGCACCAGCTTCAGGTCTACCAGACTTTCATGGCTTGACGGGCGGTGTGTACAAGGCCCGGGAACGTATTCACCGCGCCATGGCTGATGCGCGATTACTAGTGATTCCAGCTTCACGGAGTCGAGTTGCAGACTCCGATCCGAACTGAGAACGGCTTTTCGAGATTGGCATCTGGTCGCCCAGTAGCTACCCGCTGTACCGTCCATTGTAGCACGTGTGTCGCCCTAGGCGTAAGGGCCATGATGACCTGACGTCGTCCCCGCCTTCCTCACTGCTTGCGCAGGCAGTCTGGCTAGAGTCCCCACCATTACGTGCTGGCAACTAACCATAGGGGTTGCGCTCGTTGCGGGACTTAACCCAACACCTCACGGCACGAGCTGACGACGGCCATGCAGCACCTTGCTTTGTGTCCCGAAGGAAAGGCTCATCTCTGAGCCGGTCACGCGCATTCTAGCCTAGGTAAGGTTCCTCGCGTATCATCGAATTAAACCACATGCTCCACCACTTGTGCGGGCCCCCGTCAATTCCTTTGAGTTTCACTCTTGCGAGCGTACTCCCCAGGTGGGATACTTATCGGTTTCCCTAAGCCACGGACAATCTTTAGCCCGCAGCGAGTATCCATCGTTTACGGCGTGGACTACCAGGGTATCTAATCCTGTTCGCTCCCCACGCTGTCGTGCCTCAGCGTCAGTAACAGCCTAGTCAGCTGCCTTCGCAATCGGGGTTCTGGACCGTATCTATGCATTTCACCGCTACTCGGTCCATTCCGCCAACCTCGTCTGTACTCAAGCTCTCCAGTATCCAGGGCAGTTCCGCTGTTGAGCAGCGGGCTTTCACCCCGGACTTAAAGAGCCGCCTACGCACCCTTTAAACCCAATAAATCCGGACAACGCTCGCACCCTCCGTATTACCGCGGCTGCTGGCACGGAGTTAGCCGGTGCTTATTCTGCAGGTACCGTCATCACACTACACGTAGTGCTTATTCTTCCCTGTCAAAAGCAGTTTACGACTCAGAAAGCCTTCGTCCTGCACGCGGCATGGCTGGGTCAGGCTCTCGCCCATTGCCCAATATTCCCTACTGCTGCCTCCCGTAGGAGTCGGGCCCGTATCTCAGTGCCCGTGTGGGGGACCAGCCTCTCAGCTCCCCTAGTCATCGTCGCCTTGGGCAGCCGTTACCCACCCAACTAGCTAATGACCCGCAACCCCATCCACATTCAATAAATCTTTAACAGACACCCGATGCCGGGTACATGTATCATGCGGTATTAATCCGCCTTTCGGCGGGCTATCCCCCAAATGTGGGTAGGTTAGTTACGTGTTACGCACCCGTGCGCCACTAGATGTATTGCTACACCCCGTTCGACTTGCATGTATTAGGCCTGCCGCTAGCGTTCATCCTGAGCCAGGATCAAACTCTCCATTGTAAAATATTCCTAATCCACTACCTAAATAGGGACGTTGTCGAGATGCTTGCCTCGCTCTTTTTGTTTGACGTTTTTAATTCGTGTCGTTTGGTTTCGTCATGTTAGTAGGCTTAGAGCTTACTACCGTGACTCCTCACGTTTTGTCTATTTCCAACATTCAAAGAACGATTGTTGCTTCCATTTGAAGCAACATGGTGGGCTAGTTACCAGCCCGTTTTCGCTGTTTGCAGCGCCCTGTTTGTGATTGGGAGTGCAAAGATAGCTAAATTTTTCGACTTTCCAAATTCGAAGCGAAAATTTTTAAGTTTTTCGCTTCTTCTTTTTTCGTCTAAGTCGCTTCCGGTTGAAGCGGGGTGCAAAGGTACGGTGAGCTTTTCCGGCTTTGCAAGAGGTTTGAAAAATTTCTTTTTCTAAGTCTTGCGGTAAGACACGCCGGCCGGGGGGTTCCGTGGGCTCTGCTTTTTTCTGGGGACTTGCGTTTTCCAGAGTTTCCAGTGGGCCTTTTGCCGTTTGGGACTGCAAAGGTAGGATAATTTTTTGGGTTGACAAGCGATGGGGTACGGAATAAGGTGGGTGAGGGTTGTAAGTGGCTGGGCTTGGGGCAGAAAAATTTGATTGATATTTGTCTTCCTATTACCAGCATCTTTCGCTACTCAATTTCATTCGATGCGTATTACTTTCCTTTACCTCATCTTATATCTTTCTGTTTTAACATCTTACAGCCAAACAATATTTGTAACTGATGCTATTCCGGCATCTATTTTTACAAAATGGACTGCTGCAACGTCCAATACTTATGAAGGCGTTTATCATTTTGGGGTATCGGAAGCAGAGTCAGACTTTGCGCTGGTGGTGAGTGATGGGATTATGACGGCTCAAATCCGCTCTGGCGAGTGGACGACGAAGCCGGAGCGATGGCAGACGGAATATCAAACCCTTACCAGCGTCAGAATCATTGGGAACAAGTTTTATTCAAAAGAGACTGAGGGAGATTTTGTGACGTTTCTTAATGAGGGTAAAAAGGTTTATGGCTTGCGGGTGAGGAAACCTTGGAGCGTTTCGCTGGAGAAGGGGCAACTGGAAGTTGGTGCACGCATTGAACCACTTACTGATTATTACGCTGGTAAATACCCACAGGCTTCTTATCAGGTGCTAAAGCCAGCAGAACTTACTCAGTATAGTAAGGCGCAGCTTGCGCTGATGCGGAATGAGGTGTTTGCCCGATATGGGTACGCATTTTCGAAGAATGAAAAGCTGCGACTGTATTTCAGAAAACAGGAGTGGTACCAAGCAGAGAAGGTTTCTCTTGACTTGATACTCACTCCTATTGAGAAAAAGAATCTGCTGACGATACAGGCGGCAGAAGCTCAGGCAGCGTTACCGAAATAGCGTACTGACTCTATCCGGCCCGACGCTGACGATGCGGATGGGCACTTGCAACTCCTTTTCGAGGAAGGCCAGGTAATCCTGGAGGGGCTGAGGAAATTGGGCGGCGTCGGTGACCTGGGTGAGGTCGGTGTGCCAGCCGGGAATGGTGACGTACTCGGGGGTAATTTGTTCGAGTTGGCCGGGGTCGGGCAGGTTAGGCGTGCTATCGCCGGTGGGAGTACGGTAGTGGGTGCAGGCCCGGATTTCGGTGAAGCCATCGAGCACGTCGGCTTTCATGAGGTGCAGCTCGGTGACGCCGTTGAGCATGATGGCGTAGCGCAGGGCGGGCAGGTCTATCCAGCCGGTGCGGCGGGGGCGGCCGGTGGTAGAGCCGAACTCGCGGCCGGCCTGGCGGATTTGCTCGCCGACTTCGTCGGTGAGTTCGGTGGGGAAAGGACCGCTGCCGACGCGGGTGCAGTAGGCTTTGGTGATGCCATATACCTTATCTATATGGCGGGGGGCAATGCCGAGGCCGGTGCAAGCGCCAGCCGCAATGGTGCTGGAGGACGTAACGTAGGGATACGTGCCGAAGTCGATATCCAGCAAAGAGCCCTGGGCACCTTCGGCGAGAATACGCTTACCCTGGCTGAGGAGGTCGTTGAGCAGAAACTCGGTATCGATGAGCTGGAGGGTGCGCAGGAACTCAACGGCCGAGAAGAATTCGGCTTCAAACGCACCGATTTCCAACTCCTTATGATAATGAGCGGCGATGCTGGCGTGGTGGGCGACGGCTTCGTGGTAGCGCTCCTGAAAATCGGGGAGCAGAATGTGGCTGACGCGCAGGCCCACGCGGCCGATTTTATCGGAGTACGTGGGGCCGATGCCTTTGAGGGTGCTGCCGATTTTGGTGTTGCCGCGGGCTTCTTCGCTGATGCGGTCGAGGGCGCGGTGCGAGGGCAGGATGAGCTGCGCTTTTTTGGAGATGTAGAGGTTTTGGCTATAGTCTACTCCCCTATCCGTCAGCTTTTGCAGCTCGGCCCGAAACACGACAGGGTCGAGTACGACGCCGTTGCCGACGATATTGAGGATGTGGGGGTGAAAAATTCCGCTCGGCACCTGGTGCAAGACGTGCTTGATACCGTCGAAGGTGAGGGTATGGCCGGCGTTGGGGCCGCCCTGGAAACGGGCTACGGCGTCGTAAGTAGGCGCTAGCACGTCCACTATTTTTCCTTTTCCTTCGTCGCCCCACTGGAGGCCTACTAACACGTCTACTGGCATCTTGATTTTGGTTTATCGCGCTCCTGACACAACTCTACTGCGGCTCCGTATTCTGTAAGCGAGAGAAGAGCCGGGCTGTTTGCAGCGCCTGGTATAGTATTTTGAAATTTATGGCAAAAAAACAGCCGCCTAAGAGGCGGCTGGGGCTAGCTGTTGGCGGGCGGCGGCCTGGTCGGCAGTCACGGTGAAGATGTTGTTGAGCTTGGTAAGCGCCAGCATCTTCTTAGGATGGTCGGCGGGATTAATAAGAACCAACTCGCCGCCGCGACTCCGGAACTTGGTAAGTAGCGAAACGAGGACTCCGATGCCCGTACTATTAATATAGCGAATAGCCGATAAATCAACGGCGCAATTGGTGACGGCGTCGCCGAGGTGCTCATTTACACTTTGCAGGAGCTGCTGGGTATCGGGGCTGCCGATGAGGTCGCCGGCAAGCGTAATGTACAGAATACCGTCGGTTAGGGTGCTGGTGGTGGTCATTCGGGGGGCGCTGCGTCGGCTTCTTTCCTACTTCAGACAGGAAAAACAGCTGGTAAAGGCAGGTAAGTAGCTTAACTTGGTGGTGTGGCGGCGGCTTTGGCGCGGCAATCGCCGCAGATGCCGTACAAATTTAGGGAGTGATGCAGGATATGAAAGTTGAGCAAGTCGCCAACCATCGTTTGAATGCCATGAATACGCGGGTCGCAGAACTCTACCACCTTGTGGCACTCGGTGCAAATAACGTGGTCGTGCTGCCGGTAGCCATAGCTTTTTTCGTACTGCGCCAGGTTGCGGCCAAACTGGTGCTTGCTCACCAGGCCCTGCTCTACGAGCAAATCGAGGGTATTATACACCGTAGCGCGGCTTACTTGCAGGTTGCGCTCCTTCATACCGGCGTAAAGCTCCTCGACATCGAAGTGCCCTGAGCGAACATATATTTCTTCTAATATAGCATAGCGCTCCGCCGTTTTGCGCAGGCCTTTATTTTCGAGGTGCGCGGTAAATATTTTTTTCACTTCCTCCAGGCGGCTGGTATTGAGGACTGCCTCGCTGGCGGCGCTGGGCGTGTGGCGGGCCGCGTACCCCGCATCAGACGAGCCGCCGACCTCCGGCCCCAGCGCGGCACTGGCCGGGCTGCTGGCCGCAGAGTGGCTGGCAAAAGAAGAACCTTTAGAAGAATTCACGGGATAAAAACAGCTGGATTGTAAGCTACAAACCTAAATAAGGTAGCGTCTGGTTTTTCAGACTTCGAAATAAAGCGGGTAATGGTTGGCGCAGCCTGGGTTGAAGGCCGCCCAGCAGGCCGGGCAGGTGTTGTTGCAGGCCAGATAATCGGCGATGGATAGCGTAGTGCGGCAGTTGCCACACAAAACGGCGGGTGTCTGGCGCTCGTCTTTGCCCCACACCGCCGGCGCGTGGCCGGCCAGCTCATTATGGCAGCTGATGCAGGCGTAGAAGGTATCGCAGCACTTATGCTTTATGGCGATGATATCGCGCTCCGAGTGATAATGCGCGCATTGGGTGCGCTCGTTGACCCCCACACCCAGGCATGATATATATTTTTTACTATGTTCCATCACGACTCGAATCGCTCGACCTGCAACACGCCGTTTACCTTGGAAAGCCGTTGTATGAGCTTGTTGAGGTGGTCGGTATCATTGACGAATACCATAATCTGGCCTTCAAAAAATCCGTCGTCAGAATCGACGGTGATAGAGCGCATATTTACCTTGAGGCTGGTGGAGATGATGCGCGTGACATCGTTGACGAGGCCCACGCGGTCGGAGCCCTTGATGCGGATGCCGGCCAGAAAGGCCAGCTCCAGCTGGTCGGTCCACTTGGCGCGCACGATACGGTTGCCGTAGTTCGACATCAAATCGACGGCGCGGGGGCAGGTAGTGCGATGAATGATAAGGCCGGTTTCAGTTTCGAAGCCAAATACATCATCGCCGGGGATAGGATTGCAGCAGCGCGCCAGGCTGTGGTTAAACTTGTCGGTACGCTCGCCCACGACCAGCATATCGGCGCGCACTCCCCTGATTTTCTGCACCTCGTGGTCGAAGGTCTTGCGCTCCAGCACCGACCCGACCCGGGCGGCAGTAGTGGTCTTGAATAAAGAGTCGCGGATTTCGCGGCCATCGAGCTGCCCTACGGCCAGGCGATAATAAAAGTCCTGCGCATTGGCGACGTTGAAGTACACCAGCAGGCGCTGAAAGTTTTCGGGGGTGTTTTCAATGCCAATCAGCTCCAGCCGCTTTTCCAGAATAAACTTCCCATCGTCGGCTTTGGCACGCTTATCGTCGCGCAGGAACTCCTTTATTTTCGACTTTGCCTTACTGGTAATAACGTAGTTGAGCCATTCGGGCGTGGGGCGCTGCTTGTGCGAGGTCAGGATTTCGACCTGGTCGCCGTTGCGCAGCTGGTAGCTGAAAGGCTCCAGCTTCTGGTTGACTTTGGCGCCGAGGCAATGCAGCCCGATGTGCGTATGAATATCGAACGCAAAGTCGAGGGCCGTAGCCTTATCGGGCAAAATAACCAGCTTGCCTTTGGGCGTGAAGGTATAGACTTCTTTCACAAACAGGTTTTGGCGAAACTCGTCCATGAACTCCAGGGCGCTGGAGTTATTGGTTTCCAGCATTTCGCGCACGCGGTTTACCCACGCTTCGAGCGTCGATTCGGGTTGCAGGCTGCCGGTGTCTTTGTACTTCCAGTGGGCGGCGTAGCCTTTTTCGGCGATGTCGTCCATGCGCCGCGAGCGGATTTGTACCTCTACCCACTGGCCGGGGTGCGACATGACGGTGGTGTGCAGGCTCTCGTAGCCGTTGGCCTTGGGCGTGCTCACCCAGTCGCGCAGGCGGTCGGGGTTGGGCTGGTAAAAGTCCGTCACGATAGAGTACACCTGCCAGCAGGCGGCCTTTTCCTGCTCGGGCGGCACGTCGAGGATGACGCGGATGGCAAACAGGTCGTACACCTCTTCAAAGGTGACGTTTTGCTTGCGCATCTTCTTGAGAATGGAATAGATACTCTTGGGGCGGCCCTTTATCTCGTAGTGAAAGCCCTGCGCCTTAAGCTCATCATCAATGGGCTGCACAAACTCCTTGATAAAGCGATTACGGGCGCTTTGGCTTTGCTTTACTTTGCCCTTCAGCTCGTTGTACACCTCCGTATCGGTGTATTTGAGGTGCAGGTCTTCCAACTCCGTTTTAATGGCGTAGAGGCCCAGCCGGTGCGCCAGCGGCGCGTAGAGGTAAATGGTTTCGCTGGCGATTTTGAGCTGCTTGTGGCGCGGCATCGAGTCGAGCGTGCGCATGTTGTGCAGGCGGTCGGCGAGCTTAATGAGAATCACGCGCACATCTTCGCTGAGCGTGAGCAGCATCTTGCGAAAATTTTCGGCCTGCTCGCTGGTGCCGTACTCGAAGACACCCGAAATTTTGGTCAGGCCATCGATAATACGCGCCGTTTTGTGGCCGAAGTCGCGCTCAATATCCGAAATTTCGGTAGGCGTATCCTCCACTACATCGTGCAGCAGCGCCGCCACGATGCTGGTAGTGCCAAGGCCGATTTCTTCCACGGCAATCTGGGCCACGGCCAGCGGGTGCAGAATATAGGGCTCGCCCGATTTACGGCGCATATCCTTATGCGCCTCCAGGCTTTGATTGAACGCCTTCTTAATCAGCTTAGTATCACCATCGTGCAGATACGGCTTGGCCGTGCGCAGCAGGCGGCGATAGTGGCGCAGGATTTCCTGGCGTTCGGCTTCGAGGTCGATTACGGGTGGCATGGTACCACAAATAACAAGCGTAGGAAAGGAAAGGTGACAGCGGCATACTTATTCTAGCCGGACTTTTGCGAAGCTACCGAATAAGTAGTACCTTTGCGGCCCCGCTACGAACGGCAGCGGGAAGCCCAACTGCGGATGTGGCGAAATTGGTAGACGCGCCAGATTTAGGCTCTGGTTCCGTAAGGTGTGTGGGTTCGAGTCCCTCCATCCGCACGACGAAAATGTGGTAGGTATGCTGAAAGTGGAAAATGCGAAAATGAATTGTTAACATTTTCACATTCAGCCCATTCATCATATTTATCACATTTATTTTTTAACCTTTCCGACTGGCAAGCACCAGCTTGCTCCTACTGTTTTGAATATTACGCTTGACCGCAATGAGGAGCAGCTAACCGGGCTGCTGAACGTGCATCTCGACGAGGCTGACTACAGCGACGCCGTCGAAAAGCAGATTAAGGAAACCACCAAAAAGGCACAGTTCAAGGGCTTCCGCCCCGGCAAGGTGCCCGCTGGCCTGGTGCGCAAGATGTACGGCAAAGGCATTCTGGCCGATGAAATCAACCGCCTGCTGGGCCGTAGCGTTGATAACTACCTCAAGGAGCACAACGTAAAAATTCTGGGCGAGCCGCTGCCGCTGCCGAGCGATGTTGATTTTGACACTGCTACCTCGTTCGACTTCCAGTTTGAGCTGGGCTTGCTGCCCGACTTTGAGCTGCCCGCCGAAAACCAGGTAGCGCTGAAGCGCCCGGCCATCAGCCTCGACGACGCGACGCTGGCCGAGACCCACGAGCAGATTAGCCGCCAGTTTGGCGAAACCACCAACCCCGAGACGTCGGAGGCGGATGACTACCTGTTTGGCAAGCTGAAGAAAGCCGGCGCGGAGGGCGAAGGCCAGTCGGTACTGCTGCCTATCAACAAGGTAAAAAACGGGCAGGAGCGCTTTATCGGCGTGAAGGCTGGTGATACGCTCACCTTTGACCTGAGCGAGGCTTTTGGCGGCGACGCGGGGGCTATCCGCAGCTTTTCGGGCCTGAGCCGCGAGGAAGCAGCCGGCGCAACCGGCGAGTACGAGCTGGCCGTGGAGAAAATCAACCGCACGGCAACGCCCGAGGTAAATCAGGAGCTGTTTGACAAAGTGTTTGGCCCGGAGGCCGTTTCTTCGCAGGAAGAGTACGAGGCGAAAATCCGCGAAACCATCCAGGAGAACTACAACCGCGAGTCGGACAACCTGGTAAATCGTCGCCTTATCGACGCGATGATTGACAATACTACTATTCAGATTCCTACCGAGTTCTTCAAGAAGTGGCTGGTGCGGGCCAACGAAGGCAAGCTAGATGCGGCCACCGTGGAGCAGCACTTCAGCGACTACGAGCGCGAGCTGAAATGGAGCCTCATCCGCAATAAAGTAGTGGAGGATATGGGCCTGAAAGTAGGCACCGACGAGATTCGCAACCGCGTGCTCGACAAGATTCTGGGGCAGTTTGGCGGCGGCATGCCGCTGACCGACGAGATGCGTCAGGGCATGGCAGGCTTTGCTGATAACTACCTCAAGCAGGAGAACGGCAAAAACTACGTGCAGGAGTACGAGGCCATTCTGGCAGAGAAAGTGGTAGAAGCCCTGCGTGGCAAAGTTGTTGTTACGGATGAGCCCGTAACGGCCGAAGAATTCCGCAACCAGAACGAGGGCTAGCCCGTCGGACTGCTTGCAGATAAAAAAGCCTTTACGCCCCGCGTAAGGGCTTTTTTGTGGCGTATTCTGTACGCTTACAACATTTTGAGCCCCTGCTCGTCTTTTGATTTTGCATACGGGCAAGCGGCAGCTTACCCCCTACTTAACCACTCATGCTGAACAAACAAGAGTTTCGCAAATTTGCCGTGAAGGGCCAGGGGCTCAACGGCCTGACCGTAGACCAGTACATTAACAACGTAGAAGGCCAGGTGCGCGGCGGGCTGGTACTGCCCAGCAACATGACCCGCTCGGTCATTGAGGAGCGCCCCCAGAACTTCCGGGAAATCGACGTGTTTTCGCGCCTCATCATGGACCGCATCGTGTTTTTGGGCACGGCCGTAGATGATTATATCGCCAATATTCTGACCGCACAGATGCTGTTTCTGGAGTCGGCCGACTCGAAGAAGGACATTCTGTTGTATATCAACTCGCCCGGCGGCTCGGTATATGCAGGATTAGGTATATATGATACCATGCAGTATGTAAATCCTGACGTAGCTACTATTTGCACGGGCCTCGCCGCTTCGATGGGCGCGGTGCTGCTGGCTGGTGGCGCCAAGGATAAGCGTTCGGCCCTGCCCCACTCGCGGGTGATGATTCACCAGCCCAGCGGCGGCGCGCAAGGCCAGTCGTCGGACATTGAGATTACGGCCCGCGAGATTCTGAAGCTCAAGAAGGAGCTGTATGACATTCTGGCAAAGCACACCGGCAAAACCTACCAGGAGATTCACGACAACTCGGACCGTGACTACTGGATGCGCGCCGATGAAGCCAAGGAGTACGGCCTGATTGACGAGGTGCTGGAAAAAAAGCCCGCCTAGCCCACTGATTAGCGCGAACTTTAACGGGTTTCGCCGATTTTGTGGAGGGCATTCAGGTCTCAACGAAAAGCTCCGGCTGGCCAGCCGGAGCTTTTTGATTTTTATAGAGACTGGGCAAAGCGCTGATACTGCCGCGAAACTTTCGCCTGGGCTTAGCGCTTTGCAACTGCTGCGCCCGGCTGGTTTCCTTGGGCCGGCCGGGCCCAATGCTGAGCGGCCAACTTATCTTTGTAGCCGTTTTCTGCTGAAAACATTTTTTTATCTGAACGCTCCCGATGCCGGAAATAGCCTGCTCCTTTTGTAACAAGCCCAAGCGCGATGTCGCGGTGATGATTTCGGGTATTAATGCCCACATCTGCGAGAAGTGCGTGGCGCAGGCCCAGCACATTCTGAGCGAAGAAACCAAGCTGCAGGCCGAAGCCCGCCAGCCGAAGTTTAATCTCATCAAGCCCCGCGAGATTAAAACCCACCTCGACCAGTACGTGGTGGGCCAGGACGAGGCCAAGCGCGTGATGAGCGTGGCAGTGTACAACCACTACAAGCGCCTGATGCAGAAGCCGCAGCACGACGAAGTGGTAATTGAGAAATCGAATATTATCATGGTGGGCGAGACTGGCACGGGCAAGACTTTTCTGGCCCGCATGCTGGCTAAGATTCTGCAGGTGCCTTTCTGTATTGCCGATGCCACGGTGCTGACCGAGGCCGGCTACGTGGGCGAAGATGTGGAAAGTATTCTGACGCGCCTGCTGCAAGCGGCCGACTACAACCTCGAAGCCGCCGAGCGCGGCATCGTGTACATTGATGAGATTGATAAGATTGCCCGCAAGAGCGACAACCCCAGCATCACGCGCGATGTGAGCGGCGAGGGCGTGCAGCAGGCTTTGCTGAAGCTGCTGGAAGGCACGCACATCAACGTGCCGCCGCAGGGCGGGCGCAAGCATCCCGACCAGAAGATGATTTCGGTGAATACCGAAAATATTCTGTTTATGTGCGGCGGCGCCTTTTCGGGCATCGACCGCATTATCAAGAGCCGCCTGAATACCAAGCCGATGGGCTTCTCGAAGACCAACCTCGACGAGAAAGTAGATACCCAGAACTTTCTGCGCTACGTGTCGGCCCAGGATATCAAGAGCTTTGGTCTCATTCCTGAATTGATTGGCCGCCTGCCGGTGCTCACGCACCTCAACCCGCTGGACAAGACTACGCTGCGCCTGATTCTGACCGAGCCCAAGAACTCGCTCGTGCGCCAGTACAAGCGCTTATTCAACATGGAGAATATTCAGCTCGACTTTACCGAGGAGGCGCTCGAATACATTGTGGAGAAGGCCGATGAGTACCGCCTGGGCGCGCGCGGTTTGCGCTCCATCTGCGAGAGCATCATGACGGACGCCATGTTTGAGATGCCTTCGCAGACGGAAGTCGGCGAGTTTACCATTACCGAGAGCTACGCCCGCAGCAAGTTTGAGAAGTCGCCGCTGCAGCTGATGCGCGCAGCCTAAGCGCGGCAATAGCTTGAGAGAGAACGTCATGCCGGGCAGTGCCCGGCATGACGTTTTTAGTAGCACTTCTTCAAAAACCGCGGGCGGGCTAACTTGCGCTCCATGACGGTAATCGAACGTGGGCGGCAGCTGCTGGGCGTGCGCCCCGAGGAAGGGCCCACGGTGCGGCTATTTTTCCTGCATAACTTCCTGCTGGGTATCGGCACCATCCTGGTGTATGTGGCGGCCAACGTGCTGCTGCTCGAAAACAACCCCGAACGCAACCTGCCGCTTGCCTACGGCATAGCCGCGCTGGCAATGCTGGCCGCCGGCAAAGTGTACGGGCATTTTGAGCACCACTGGCTGCTGCAAAAGCTGGCGGTGCGGGTGCTGCTGGCCGCAGTAGTCCTCACGGGTATGCTGGGGGCGCTGGTAGTTACCGGCCATTCGGTGGCGGCCGCCGTGGCCCTTATGGCGGGCTACCGGGTTATCTACCTGCTGACCAACCTGGAATTCTGGGGCGTTTCGGCCGTGGTATTTGATGTGCGGCAGAGCAAGCGGCTGTTTGGCATTATCAGCGCCGGCGATATGCCGGCCAAGGCCCTGGGGGCCGTGCTGGCCATTTTTATTCATACCAATGCCGAATTGCCGTGGCTACTGGGTACTGCCTTCGGGGCCTATTTGCTGGCCCTGCTGACTTTGCGGGCTACGTTGCGCTCGCACGTGGTAGAGGCCGCGCCGGCCTCGCGCCGGGCGCGCGGGCAAGCCGTAGCGCCGGGGCTGCGCCGCTGGTTTGGCGATAGCCGCCTGGTGCTCACCATGTGCCTGAGTCTGCTGGGCCTGGCCGCCGTGACGACGGGTATCGAGTACCTGTTTTTTGTAAATGTCAAGCATCGCTTTCACGACGAGGCAGCCATTATGCGCTACGTGGGCACGGTGCTGGTGAGCACCTACCTGATAGCGATGCTGTTTAAGCTGCTGCTTTCGCAGCATACCGTAGATAGGCTGGGCGTGCGGCGAGTGCTGCTGGCGCTGCCGGTGCTGCTGCTGGCGGGCCTGCTGGCCTACAGCGGCGTAAACCGGAGCGACGCGGGCGAGTCGCTGCTTTATTTCTGCGGGTTGTATCTGGGGCTGGAAGTATTGCGGCGGGCAGTATTTGACCCCGTATTTCTGCTGCTGTTTCAGCCGCTGTCGCCACCCGAGCGGCTGCAGGCCCACACACTGGCGAAAGGAATTTATGAGCCGCTGGGCATAGCCCTGGGTGGCGGGCTGCTGTTTGCGCTGCACGCGCTACCGGGTGGTCAAACCTGGGGCCCGTTTGTGTGGATGGGCCTACTGATGCTGGCCGTTTTGCTGCTGCTGGCCCGTACTTACCACCAATACGTGGCCGAGTTGCAGCACGCGCTCAGTCGCCGCTTTACCGACGAGGCGGCAGGCGAAGTAGTAGCTGCGGCTACTCAGCCCGCCGGTGCCTCCTCGCCCACACTGGCCGACCCGGCCGAAATCCGCCGCCTTATTCACTCTCTGGGGACCAAAGCCGACCGGGCAGCTGCCACGCAACACCTGCTGCGCCTGGGCGAAGCCGTACTGCCTATCCTGGCCGAAATACTCAGCACCGACCTTGACCAGACCCTGGTGCGGCGCGTGGCCCAGGTGTGTGCCCGCCTGCGCACGCCAGCCAGCCGGCAGCTGCTGGTAGGGCTGGCGCGGCAGCCAAACCTGTTTCGGCGGGAAGCTGCGCTGCGGGGGTTGCGCCATTTTGGCGTAGTACCATCCGAAGTACCGCTGTTTCAGGCGCTGGTGCACGACGAGCTGCAGCTGGCCCAACAACTAGTACACGGCCAGACCACGGCCAGCCCCGAGCTGGCAAGCTGCCTCGACTATGAGCTGCTACGCACTCAGCAACGCGTTTTTGCCCTGCTGGGTCATATTTATGCTCCCCAGCTTATTGCCGATGCCCAGCGCGGCGTGGTCCACGCTGCCCGTGAGCGCCAGGCTAATGCCCTCGAAATACTGGATAATAGTATTGCCCGGCCTACCTACCAGGGCCTGCAGGCGCTGCTGGCCATTGCGCCGCCTGCCGAGAAGGAGCGCACGTTCGACCGCCTGCTGGGGCCGCTGCTGGCACCCGCGCCCATCGTCGAAACCATTGTAGAGCGGGGCGAAACGGCCTTCTCTGACTGGACGGTGCGGGCGGCACTCGACCAATGGCAGCCCACGGCGGCCACTGTACAGGCCATTGGGCCGCACCTGCGCAGCAGCAGTCCGCTGGTGCGCGAGAGCGCGTTCCGCCTGCTGGCGCAGCTGGCAGTGGCCCATCCCTTCCTCTATCAGTTGGTAAACGCTGCCCACCAAACCCTCAACAGCCTGCTTATGAGCCATGCCGCCACGACCTCGCACATCGCCGCTGCCGAGCGGGTGCAGGTGCTGCAACAAACCGCCCTGTTTGCCGAAACGCCCGAAAACGTGCTCAGCAGCATCGTGCCCATCATGAAGGAAGTGAGCTTCGCTGCTGGCCAGCAGATTTTTGCCAAGGGCGACCTGGGAGCCTCGCTCTTTATTATTTACGAAGGCCAGGTCGGCATTCTCAACGGCCCGCGCTTACTGGCAACCTTCGGTAAGGGCGACTTTTTTGGCGAGCTGGCCCTGCTCGATGCGGAGCCCCGCTCGGCAGCGGCCGTGGCAGAAGGCGCAGTTACAGCCTTCCGGCTCGACCAGGAAGATTTTTATGATGTAATGGAAGAGCGCCCCGAGGTACTGCGCAACATCATGAAAGTGCTATGTCAGCGCCTGCGCCGGCAGAATGAGGTGGCGCAGGCCCGGTAACCCTTCGCTTACTATGGCTACTATGGCGCGCGGCGCTGCTAGGCGACTTAAGCCACTACTTCGTAGGTCATGATTGGCTGAGCCTTGTTTTTCAGCTTCAGCTCGCCGATGGGCTGGCACTGAAAGCTTTCCCTGATGCGCTCGTAGATGGCCTCCGTGATAACAATCTGGTTGGGCTGGGCAGCTGACTGCAGGCGCTGGCTTACGTTTACGGTATCGCCTATTACGGTGTAGTCCAGGCGCTTGAGCGACGCCGAGCCAATATTGCCCGACACCATCTCGCCGGTGTTGATGCCTATGCTTACGGCCGGCTGGTGGTCGGTACCGTCGGGCAGCGGGTTATGGGTGGCCTGTAGCTGCGTACGTACCAGCAGGGCCGCGTCGATGGCGCGGTCGAGGTGATACTCACCCCGAAAAACGGCCATTACAGCATCGCCCATAAACTTGTCAATGTAGCCCCCGTGCGCGATTACTTCCTTCACAATCTGGTCAAAGTAGGTGTTGAGCAGCGACACGACCGTGGCGGCCGGCTGGGTTTCGGAGAGCGAAGTGAAGCCGCAGATGTCCACAAACATAACGGTGGCCTCTACTACTTCGCTGGCCAGCAGCTTGTTCTCGAAGCCGGGCCGGGCCATGAACTTGATAACCGTCTCATCGACGTACATCCGCAGGATATTATTTTCCTGAATGGCTTTGAGCGTATCGCGCAGCTGCTGCACGTGCACGGCAGTTTTTTCGATTGTCAGCTCCAGGTCATTGAAATCCACGGGCTTGCACACAAAGTCGAACGCCCCGTGGTTCATGGCGGCCCGGATATTTTCCATGTCGCCGTAGGCCGACACCATCACGGTTTTGGTCATGGGGCTGGCTTCGGGCAGACGGCCGAGCAGGGTCAGGCCATCCATCACGGGCATGTTGATATCGGAGAGTACGATGTCGGTATCGGGGTGGTCGTGCAGGCGGTCGAGGGCCTCCTGCCCATTGCCGGCAAAGAGAAACTCGTAGGCGTTTTCCCGGATTTTGCGCCGAAACTTTTGCTTGATGAGTAGCTCTAAATCCGCTTCGTCATCGACCACCAATATCTTAGTTTTCATATGCTTTGGATAGCGTGAAGCTTTTCCTTCAGCGCGGCAAAATCGACGGGCTTGGTCAGGAAATCATTGGCACCGAGGCGCATGGCCTGGTCGTGCGTTTCGGTATCGCCGTAGGCAGTGAGCATCATCACCAGGGGCGGCGGGGGCGGCAGCGGGTCTTGCTTGACGTGGCGCAGCAGCTCCAGCCCGCTCATGCCGGGCATGTTGATATCGGAGAGAATGAGCACCACCTCCGACGGGTGGTCGCGCAGGAAGCCCAGCGCCTCCTCGCCCGAGTAGGCAAAAGAGAACGCAAACTCGCCACTGCGGATTTCGCGTCGGAAGCGCTGCTCAAATAGCACCCGCACGTCGGTTTCGTCGTCAACTACCAGTATTTTCATGCCTTGTAAAGATAGGAACAGCGGCAGGCCTCACGTCGTAGGCAGCCGCACCGTAAACGTAGTACCCTGGCCTTCCTCGCTCTCCACGGTGAGGGTGCCGCCGTGGCCCTGCACAATGATGTCGTGGCTCAGCGACAAGCCCAGGCCCGTGCCCTCGCCGGCGGGCTTGGTGGTGAAAAAAGGCTGAAATATCCTGGCTTTCACCGCCTCCGGAATGCCCGTGCCGTTGTCATGCACCTGCACTTCAACCTCGTTGGCTACGAGCCGGGTGCGCACCCCCACGGTAGGCTTGTAGCCCGGCTCGCCGAGTTGCTGGCGCTGCTGCACCGCGTAGAACGCATTGGTAAACAGGTTGAGCAGCACCCGGCCCACATCACCGGCAACCAGCTCAACCAGGGGGAGGCCGGCAGCCAGCTCGGGCTGTAAGGTGGCATTGAAGGACTTGTCTTTGGCCCGCAGGCCGTGGTAGGCCAAGCGCAAATATTCATCGGCCAGCATATTAAGGTCGGTGGGCTGGCGCTCGCCGCTGCTGGCGCGGCTGTGCTCCAGCATCCCCCGCACGATGCCCGCCGCCCGGCCACCGTGCTGGGTAATGCGCTGGAGATTCTGCTTCAGGTCGGCCAGCAGCTCGGCTTCGAGAGCCGGGTCGCGGGTAGGCCGGCTGCGCTCTTCTTCGAGCTCGGTAATAAGCTCGGCCGATACATCGGCGAAGTTGTTGACGAAATTGAGCGGGTTTTGAATCTCGTGCGCTATCCCCGCGGTGAGCTCTCCCAGGCTGGCCATCTTTTCGCGCTGGATTAGCTGCGCCTGCGTAGCACGCAGGTCGGTAAGCGCCGTTTGCAGCTCCTCGGCCTGCCGGGTGAGCAGGGCCGTCCGCTCGGCCACCAGCCGTTCCAGCTCCAGGTTTTTGGCAGCGATAAACTGCCGGGCTTTTTCTTCTTCGGCCCGCTCCTGCTCCTGCTTCAGCAGCCCTTTCTTCTGGCTGTTGGCCAGGAAAACCATCGCAAAAAACCAAAACGCATCTAACTCGCCCCACAGCTTGAACCCCAGGCTGTACGGCGACAGCAGCTGCCAGCTGCCGATGGCCAGGCCCGTGGCAATAAGGCGGTGCAGCACCGAGGGTGCCAGGCCCAGCAGCAGCGTGCGGGCCGGGCGGTAGCTGCGCAGCTGTACCAGCAGCAGCACTAGCGCACCTACCGCGAAGAACAGGTAAATATCGCCCAGATACTGGTTGCGGTAGTGCAGCGCCGCGCTTAGCACAAAGGCCGCCATAGCCGGCGCCCAGAGCTTGCCTAGCAGTCTGTGCCAGCGGGGCAGGCGGCGGGGCGTATCCAGCAGCCGACGCATAATGAACACCAGCGTCATCACCACCCCGATGGCCAGCAGCAGCTCTTTGTTGGTAAATTTCTCCATCAGCAGCCAAAATAAAGCGCCGCAAGTTAGCCACTCACGGCGCTTTGGTTTAGCCGAATAGCTATTGATTTAGCCAGCCAGGGCCCGCTGGGCCGCCTCGCGCTCGGCCGGCGTATTCACATTTTGCAATACTTCGGCGCCGGGCGTAGGCAACACTGCCACATCGCTGTTGATGAGCATTTTGCGCGGGCATGAGTAGCCCAGGCTCAAAAACCGCAGCAGCTCGGGGTAGGCACGCGGCTCAAAAATGGTGAGGAGCGGCTCGGGAAACTCGCTGCCGGGGCTTTGGAATGCCGTGGCCAGGCGGCCGGGCTCTCGGCCAGCCACTAGCTGGCGCAGGGTAGCGGCCGTCAGGAAAGGCAGGTCGCAGGCCAGCACCAGCCAGGCGGCGTTGGGGTCGAATTGCAGCGCCGACAGAATGCCGCCCAGGGGCCCCAACCCCAGAAACCGGTCGGGCAGCGCCTGTAAGCCCTGGGGCAGCTCGGCCACCTGCTCGGCCCGGCACGACACCAAAACGTCGTGGCAGACTGCGGCCAATAAGCCCGCGGCCACTTCGCGCTGCTCAAGGCCGGTGGGGCCGTAGCGCAGGCGGCCTTTATCGGTTTGCATGCGCTGGCTGAGGCCACCGGCCAGCACCAGGCCGCGCAGCGGGGCCTGGCGAGCGGCCCGCCACTGCGCTACCCAGGCAGCCAGGCCCGCCGTATCGGTCCAGGCAAACCGCGGCAGCCACGCATAATGCGGCAGGTGCGCCCGCAGGTAATCAGGAATTTCCGCTACGCCTTCGGCCAATACAAACGCCTGCACGTCGGTGAGCTTGTCGAGTTTGTGAGCCAGCGACTTACGGGGGTCGATGAGAACAAGCTGCTGACGGGCGGTAAAATGATTGCCGTTTACCAGCACCAGGTCGGCCCCGGCCAGCAGCTCGGGCTGCGAGAAGCGGTCGAGCGCGCGCCGCTCATCGCCACGGCGGAAATGAATCTTATCCGTAACCTCCACATAAGCGCCGGCTTGCAGCAGCGGGCTCAGGCTTTGGGCAGGGTCAGCGTCGCCGCTGGTGTGGTCGGCATCGACGTAGCCGATGCGGTGCGCCGGGGTCAGCGCGGCCGTTATGCCAGCCGCCAGCCGCTGGATATCGCCACAGGGTGCCCCCAGCAAGGCCAGCTCGTGACGGGCAAATTCGCCGATGGCCGGGCGAGCCAGGTCGGCGTGCTTGGTACGGGGAACAAGTTTTTCAGTCATAGCTTTCACAACAATTCAGCCGGAAAATAGCTTGAATTTATCTTACCTTCTTCTTCTTTATCCTTCCCTGCTTCGTGCTCTCCGTCGAAAACGCTTATCGCCAGGTGCTGGCGACCGCTAGCCTGCTGCCTACCGAAACTGTGCCGCTAGCTGAGGCTATTGGCCGCGTGCTGCGGCAGGATATCACGGCCGACCGTGACTTTCCGCCCTACCACCGCGTGACAATGGATGGAATTGCGGTAAGCCACGCGGCCCTGGCGGCGGGCCAGCGGGTATTTCCCATCGAGCGTATCCAGCTGGCCGGGGCCGTGCCGGAGCCGCTTCTCAACCCGCGGGCGGCCGTAGAAATTATGACCGGCGCCGCGCTGCCGCCCGGCACCGATACCGTTATCCGCTACGAAGACCTGGACTTTAGCGATGAGCCTGCCCGCCAGGCCACGCTGCGGGCGGCACTGCCCAGCCAGGGCCACAACGTGCATCGGCAGGGCAGCGACCAGGTAGCCGGCACGCTTCTGCTGGCCCCCGGCACAGTACTAAGCCCGGCCGAGTTGGCAGTAGCGGCCACCGTGGGCGCAGGTAGGCTGACCGTAACGCGCCGCCCCCGCCTGGCGGTAGTGAGCACCGGCGATGAGCTGGTGGCCCTCGGCCAAACGCCCCTCCCCCACCAGATTCGGCGCTCTAATGCCCCTATGCTGCAAGCGGCGCTGGGGGCGGAAGGCTGCACCAGCGAGGCTTTTCATTTTGACGACGATTTGAAAACCCTCAAGGCCGGGCTGCCGCCGTTGCTGGCCGGGTTCGACGCCGTGCTGCTGAGTGGTGGCGTATCGAAGGGCAAAGCTGATTTTTTGCCCCAGGCGCTGCGCGAGCTGGGCGTGCAGGAGGTATTTCATCGGGTAGCCCAACGGCCGGGCCAGCCGCTCTGGTTTGGGCAGCAGCCGGGCGGAGCCACCGTATTTGCGCTGCCCGGCAATCCGGTGGCTACGTTTGCGGGCTACTACCGCTACGTGCGCGGCTGGCTACGCCAGTGCCAGGGCCGGGCAACCGAGCAGCCGGCCTTCGCGCAGCTAACGGCTCCGGTTGACTTCAAGCCGGCTCTTACGTATTTCCTGGCCGTGCGCCTCGAAAATGCGCCCGATGGCCGCTTGCTGGCTCACCCCGCTCCCACCGCTGGCTCGGGCGACCTGGCCGGCCTGCTGGCGGCCGACGGCCTGCTGGAACTGGCCGCCACCGACCAAACTCATTTTGCGGCAGGCACCGCCTGGCCACTGTGGCGATTTCGAGGCTAAAAAACGCTAAAAGCCGCTCAACTCTCGGGGAATTGAGCGGCTTTTTCAGCAATATAGCTTACCTTACTTAAACAGGGTCAGGGCTTTGATAAACGTTTGTGAGACGCCCCACACCAGCGGCACGCCAACGAAGAGCCAGGCCAGGATGACCGAGCCGCCTGCGGACTCTTCCGTTACGACCGGGGGGGCAGCATTGGGTTTCGGGTTCATATACTAGAAAGTTAAAGGGTGAGGAATGGGCACCTAGTGGCCGCCCGCTTCAATGGTTACCGGGCCTTTTTCCTGGTATTTCTCGTTTACGGCCGTCACGGCCAGGTCGGCCAGCAAGCCTACTGCGAGCAAGCCAGCCATGGTATAAAATACATTTTGGTAGGCGGCGGCCCCGGTTAGGCCTTTTGCCTTGGCGTGGTCATGCAACTGGTGCACAATCAGCGGCCCCAGCACGCCGGCGGTGCTCCAGGCAGTGAGCAGGCGGCCGTGAATGGCACCTACTTGGTATTTGCCAAATAAGTCAGACAGAAAAGCCGGGGCCGTGGCAAAGCCACCGCCGTACATGCTCACAATTACGCAGGCAGCTACTACATAAAGAGTTAGCTGCAAGTTATGGCCCAGCGTCGGGATACTGGCGTAAAGCAGAATGCCCAGGCCAAAGTAAATAGCGTACGTAGTTTTGCGGCCCAGCTTATCCGAAGCCGACGACCAAAAGAAGCGCCCCAGCAGGTTGAACAAGCTGAGCAGACCCACGAAGCCGGCGGCGGCAGCGGCCGTTACGCCATTGCCCGCCCCCATTGCCTTGTCGGAGAACGTGTCCTGAATGAGCGGCGAAGCCGTTTCGAGCACCCCAATGCCGGCCGTTACGTTGGTAACCAACACCACCCACAGCAACCAGAACTGCGGCGTTTTAATGGCATTGTCGGCCGATACGTTGCCGGCCGTAATCAGGGCACTGTGCTCTGCATTGGGCACGTAGCCGGCGGGAGCCCAGTTGTCGGCGGGCACCCGGATGGTCCACACCCCAAACTGCATAAACAAGAAGTAGATGATACCCAACACGATAAACGTCGGGGCTACGCCCTGAGGAGCCGACCCTTTGAAGTGGTTCATCAGGGCTACCGACAGCGGCGAGGCAATCATGGCACCGCCCCCAAAGCCCATGATGGCCATGCCAGTGGCCACGCCCTTGCGGTCGGGAAACCACTTGATGAGCGTGCTGACCGGCGATATATAGCCAATGCCTAATCCAATGCCGCCGATGAAGCCGTAGCCGAAATACAGCAGCCAGATATTGTGCATACTGATACCGAGCGAGCCAATCAGAAAGCCACCTCCGAAGCACAGTGCGGCAGCCAACATGGCTTTGCGCGGCCCTACGCGCTCCAGCCACTTGCCAAACAGTGCGGCCGACAAGCCCAGCAGCACAATGGCAATGGAGAAGGTGATGCCAATCTGGGTAGGTGTCCAGTCGGTCGGGGCCGGGTTGGCGGGGTCGCCGCTGAAGAGCGAGCCCAGCGGCTTGTTAAACACGCTAAATGCGTAGGCCTGCCCAATAGCGAGGTGAATAGCCAGCGCGGCGGGCGGCACCAGCCAGCGATTATAGCCAGGCGGCGCAATGGTACGGCTACGGTCAAGCAGCGAGGCAGAGGAACTATCAGCCATGGTGGGAAGTAAAGGGTGAAAGAAAAGAGAAGAAAAACAGGTATAACGTCTTAGCCTTTTGCAAAGTAGAGAATTTCTTTCGCCTGACGAAGAAAGCCCGGCGAGCCAGCCGGCGCTGACGTTTCAGCATTTGCCACCAACGAGCGAGAATAAGAAAAAGCCTCTGGTATCTTTCCAGAGGCTTTTTACGATTACAAGCGGCTAGGCCGGCACCGCCTGCTGGCGCTGCTTCTGGGCCTGCGGGGCCTGGCCCACCTTAGCGGGAACTACCGTTACAACTACATACTTAGAAGTAGGTGTATTGCTGACTTTAGCCACGCTACTAATGGGCACCAGCGGGTTGGCCTCCGGGAAATAAGCGGCCACGTTGCCTTTCGGGATTTCGTAGGGCACGGCAATAAATTTTTCGACTGTGCGCTGCTCACCCTCAAAATGGCTGGTGATGTCAAGCAAGTCTTTGGCCTTGATGCCCCGGGCCGCCATATCGCTTTCATTCATGAACAGCACGCGGCGCTCGCCGTGGATGCCCCGGTAGCGGTCGTTATATTCATAAATTGTAGTATTAAACTGGTCATGACTCCGTATCGTCATCAGAATGAGCTGGTCGGGCTCCAGGCTATACTTCTCCAGCTGGGTGGTGGTGAAGTTAGCCATGCCGTTCTTGGTTGTGAACTTGCGCTCACGCGGGCCGTTGGGCAGGTAAAAGCCCCCCGGCTTGCGCAGGTTTTCATTAAACTTCTCAAAGCCCGGAATAACCCGTGAAATGTGGTCGCGGATAACGTCGTAGTTCTCCGTCATGGCTACCCAATCGGCTACATTGGTGCGGTCGGGGCCCAGGGTCGCAATGGCTACGCCGGCCAGAATGGCTACTTCGCTCATCATCTGGCCCGGCAACGGCACCAGCACGCCCTTGTTCTGGCTTACTACGCCCATTGAGTTTTCGCAGCTCGTCATCTGGTGGCCCGACTTCTGCATATCGATATCGGCGTGCGTGAAGCAGGGCAGCAGCAGGCTGGTTTCGCCGGTTACGAGGTGCCCGCGGTTGAGCTTGGTACCCACAAATACCGTCAGCTTCTGCTTGCGCATGCCGTCGGCAATCAGCTCCGTATCGGGGCCAGCGGCCAGCAGGTTACCGCCCAGGCTAAAATAAACTTTGGTTTCACCCTTGTGCATCTTCTTGATGCTCTCCACCGTATCGAAGCCATGCTCGTAGGGCGGCGTGAAGTTAAATTCCTTCGCCAGCGCATCCTGAAACTCTTTGGTCGGCTGCTCCCACACGCCCATGGTGCGGTCGCCCTGCACGTTGGAGTGGCCCCGCACCGGGCAGGTGCCCGCGCCGGGCTTGCCAATAGCGCCCTTCATCAGGTGCAGGTTCACGATTTCCTGGATGGTTTGCACGCCCTGCCGCTGCTGCGTTACGCCCATTGCCCAGCAGGTAACTATTTTTTGCTTATGGGCAATAAGATTGGCAGCTTCGAGCAAGCGGGCGCGGCTGATACCGCTCAGCTCCTCAATGTCTTCCCAGCTCGTGTTGCGGATATTTTGCTCAAACGACTCGAAGCCCGTGGTGTACTCGGCAATAAACGGCCGGTCTACCACCTGCCCGGGGTTCAGGTCTTCGGCCTCAAACAAGTGCTTCATGATGCCGCGCAGCAGGGCCATGTCGCCATCCACCCGCACTTGCAGAAACACATCGGTGATGGGGGTGCCATCGCCGAGCAGCGCTCCCAGCGCCCGCAGCGGGTTCATAAAATCCTGCGGGTTCCGGAAGTGGTTCAACCCTGCCTCAATCAGCGGGTTAACGCTGATAATCTTGGCCCCGTTGCGCTTGGCCTTTTGCAGCGCCGAGAGCATGCGCGGGTGGTTGGTGCCCGGGTTCTGGCCAATAATGAGAATTACCTCCGCGTCATGAATATCATTGAGCGTAACCGAGCCCTTGCCCAGGCCCAGCGTGGGGCTCAGGGCCGCGCCGCTGCTCTCGTGGCACATATTTGAGCAGTCGGGCAGGTTATTGGTGCCAAACTGCTTGGCAAAGAGCTGAAACAGGAAAGCCGGCTCATTGGGCACCTTGCCCGAAGTATAGAATACCGCTTCGTGGGGCGAAGCCAGCGCATTCAGCTCTTTGGCTACCAGCTTAAAAGCATCGGGCCACTCAATGGGCGAGTAATGCGTGTCGCCGGGTCGCTTCACCAGCGGATGCGTCAGGCGGCCCAGGTTATTGAGGTCACGGTCGCTCAGGCGCGAGAGGTCGGCCAGGCTGTTTTTGGCAAACACTTCAGGGCCGGCAGCCCGGTCATCGGCATCCGAAGCCGTGGCTTTGGCGCCATTTTCGCAGAACTCCGCAATTGAGCGATGGTCATCGGGGTCGGGCCAGGCGCAGCTCGAGCAGTCGAAGCCGTCTTTCTGGTTCATTTTCAGCAGCCCGTGGGTGCCCCGCGTCAGTCCCGCTTCGCCCCAGTTAAATTCCATCGACTTAATAACTGCCGTCAGGCCGGCCGCAATTTTCATGCGGGGCTCCAGCTTGAGGCCGGTGAGCGCCTCGGGTGGCTGGGCCAGCACCGGAAACAGGTACTTGGCCTCGGCCGTGGGCGGCGCCGGAATGTGCTCCTGGTCGCGCTCACCCTGCGGGTCGGGCCGGTAGTGGTCGTTGGTAGGAGCTACGCCTTGCTCGGGGCGCTCCCCGCTTTTGGGGGCATTGTCCTCAGCACCCTGCTGATGTGCTTTGCCGGCTTTGCCAGGGTCGTTAGTGGGCGAATCTTCCATTGGGGAGGTGTGAAGTAGACGGTAGAAGGTATGAGGCAACAGGACTAATGCAGTATAAGCCATTCCGAGAAGGCGAGTTAACCGGCTAGCCCGCCAAGCAGCGTTTTCGCTCAATACTCACCCCTGATGACTTCTACCTCTTAGCCCATACTTACAAGTTAGTGGCGGCAATCAAGGTCTTTTTCAACCATGATACGTAGCTCACGGTTTTCAGCTACCCTTACCTGGGCCGAAAAACCATTTTTTTCGGTGCTTGTCCAAGCCAGTGCTTCAGCGGCGGGCACTTCTACCACCAGGTTTCCAGCTTCATAGCGCACCCCCACTGCGTTGGCCTCGGCCGAGGCAGGCAGTGCTTCCAGGGCGTATACCAGCGTCTGGCCAGGGCCGGCCCCAAATACGATGGTATACGCCACGCGCCCGGCCTGGGCAAACTGCTGCACCTCGGCATCGGACAGACGCAGGCGTAGCGAATTTTCTTCAAGTCTTAGCTTCATTACCCGGTACGCTCATTTTAATGGATACTATGGTCTGGTCAGCACCTGCCTTCCGCGTCAAATAGTGTTTTTTCACTATACTTAAGCCGGTTTGCGTTGCCAATCAAGGTGGCTCGGCTCACGCTAAACGAAGCCCAGCTAAATGGGTTAAGCACCTGGTTAACTCACAATTCGCTGGGCGTGGGTATAAATATTAAACCGCTCGTTGCGCACAAAGCCCAGCAACGTCAAGCCAAACTCTTCGGCGGCCTCCACGGCCAGGCTGCTGGGCGCCCCCACCGCCGCCAGAATGGCCACGCCCGCCACGGCGGCTTTCTGCACCAGCTCGAAGCTGGCGCGCCCACTTACCAATACTATACTTTGGTGCAAAGGAACTTGCCCAGCCAGCAGCGCAGCTCCTACCACTTTATCAAAGGCATTGTGGCGGCCCACGTCCTCGCGTACCAGCAGCAGCTCGCCGGCCGCCGAAAAAAGCGCGGTAGCGTGCAGGCCGCCGGTTTGCTCAAATACCCGCTGGGCCGCCCGCTGGCGCTCGGGCAGCGCATGAATAATGGCCGCCGGCACGCGGGGACTAGCGGCCGGGGCCGGCACCGGGCAGCTTTCGGCCCGCACGGCTTCGATGCTCGTTTTGCCGCACACGCCGCAGCTGGAAGTAGTATAAAAGTGCCGCTCCAGGCGGTTTAGCTCCACTACCACGCCCGGTGCCAGCTCGGCCCGTATGACGTTGCCGCGCTCTTTGGGGCGGCGCGGGTCAGCCTGATGCGCGATGCCCGTCAGGTCGGCGGCCTGCTGCACCATACCCTCACTCAGCAGGAAGCCGGCCACCAGCTCCGCATCGTGGCCGGGGGTGCGCATAGTCACGGCCAGCGTATGCTGCCGGCGCTGCGCCAGTGGGCCGTAAGCCAGGCTTATTTCGAGCGGCGCCTCTACCGCCAGCAGGTCAGTAGCGGCCGAAACAACAGCACCGACCACGCGCTGCACGGTAGTGCGCTCGGCGCTGGTGGCTGAAGGCGGCTGACTACGTAACATGGTTAAACAGATGGGACAAGCAACTGCTTGACCATGCAACCGGCCCGATTGTTCAGCTGCCGGCCCCGAAATACCGCGCCGGACTTCTTACGAGTTGTTTATTTTTCCTGCAAATACTTCACCATCAGCGCTGCGGCTTGCGTGGCCGCGCTGTGCTGGCCCAGCTTCTGGCGCAGCTCGGCATAGCCACTTCGTTGCTGGGCAATGTACGCCTCATCCGTCAGCAGGCGCTTCAGCTCATCGAGCAGGTTACGGGCCGTAAAATTGCCTTGGATAAACTCCGCCACCACTGCGCGGCCCACAATAAGATTAACCAGCGAGATGTAAGGCACCTTGATAAGCGCCTTGCTGACCAGGTACGTGAGGCTACTGGTGCGATAGCACACTACCTGCGGCACGCCAAACAGCGCCGTTTCGAGGGTGGCCGTGCCGCTGGTAACAAGGGCGGCGCTGGCGCGGCTCAACAAGTCGAAGGCCTGGTCGAATACCAGCTTAATACCATTGCGCTCAAAGTGCTGGTAATAAGCACGGTCGAGGTTACTTACGCCGGCAACTACAAACTGATATTCCTGAAAGGCGGGCAGCACGGCCAGCATCTCGTGCAGCATCTCCTCTATTTCCTGCTTGCGCGAGCCGGGCAGCACGGCAATAATCCTGCGCCCGGGGTCGAGGCCATGCTGCGCCATGAAGCCGGGGTCGGGCCGAAAGGCGGCTACCTGGTCGGCCGTCGGGTTGCCGATATAGTCTACCTTATACTCGAAGCGCTGATAAAACTCCTCCTCGAAAGGCAGGATGACAAACATGCGGTCAACGTAGGCTTTTATCTTTTCGCCCCGGCTCTGATTCCAGGCCCATATTTTAGGCGATATATAGTAAAAAACATTTATTCCTTGTCCTTTGGCAAATTGCGCCATGCGTAGGTTAAAGCCGCCGTAGTCTACCAGAATAAGCACATCGGGCTGGTAGGCCAGGATATCGCGCTGACAATCTTTAAGATACTTCCTGAATTTGAGCAGGCTTGTCGCGGCTTCCACAAAGCCCATCACGGCCAGGTCGCGGTAGTGGCGCACCAGCTGCCCGCCTTCGGCCTGCATGAGGTCGCCGCCCCAGTACCGAAAATCGGCTGCCGGGTCCTGGCCCTTTAGCTCATGCAGCAAGTGGGCAGCATGGGTATCGCCGGAGCGCTCGCCCGCAATAAGGTAGTATTTCATCAGGTAAGTTATGAGCTAAGAAGAGAGAACCACGAACTGCTGCATACGCTCCGGCGCCATTGGTGGGCTCAATTCGTACTTCTCTTACGCGTCATTTCGGCATTAGCCGAAGTATTCCACCGAATTGCGGGGCGTTTCGTAGATTTTGATGCAGTGCAGCTGCGCCGGCGTAATGGCGGGCAGCTCGCGCGCCAGAATCTGCCAGAAGGCGACGGCCAGGTTTTCGGTGCTGGCAAGCTGGCCGTGCAGAAAAGGCACGTCGAGGTTGAGGTTTTTGTGGTCTACCTGCTCGGTAATATGCTGGCGGATAAGGTCACTGAGGGCCTTAAGGTCTACCACAAAACCAGTGTCGGGGTCGGGCTGGCCTTTCACGGTCACAATCATCTCGTAGTTGTGGCCGTGCCAGTTTTCGTTGGCGCAGGGGCCAAATACCTCCGCATTGCGCTCCGGGCTCCAGGCGGGGTTGTAGAGCTTGTGGGCGGCATTAAAGTGCTCGCGGCGGCTAACGTATACCATAGTCTTGGGGTCAGTAGGTGGCTGTCAGTTGCCCGTATTGTTTTGCGCAGCCTGCCGCCTGACAACCAACCACTGACAACTAAAAACTCTTTTTTCGCAACAAAGATACAAAAAACGGCACCCCCAGCAGGGCCGTTACTAGGCCTACGGGCAGGCCGGCGGGTGGGTAAAGCAGCCGGGCCAGCAGGTCGCAGGCCAGCAGGAAGCCCCCGCCCAGCACCGCGCAAAATGCCAGATTGAGCCGCCCCGTGGTACCCAGCAGGCCGCGCGTGAGGTGCGGCACCACCAGCCCCACGAAGCCCACCGGGCCGCACAGCGCTACTACGCCGCCCGTGAGGGCCGCTACGAGCGTTAGCACTATCCAGCGCAGGCGCGCCACCGGCAGACCCAGCGCCTGGGCGCGCTCCTCTCCCAGCAAAAGCAGGTTGAGGTCTTTTTGCAAAAAAACAAGCAAGCCCAGGCTGCCCGCCAGCACGGCCGCCGGGTAGCCCAGCACTGGCCAGCCCGCCCGCTCAAACGACCCAAACGCCCAAAAAACCACGGCCTGCAGGTTGCCCTGGTCGGCTTTCAGAAACGTGATGAGCGAGCCCACCGCAGCGGCCAGCGCGCCCACGGCCACGCCGCCCAGCAGCAGTGGCGCGGGCAGCACCCGCCCGCGCCGCGAGCCAATGGCCACTACCAGTAGGGTGGCCAGCAGGCCGCCCGCCAGCGCGGCCAGCGGCGGCAGATACAGCCCGCCCAGCGTGAGCGCCGGAAAAAACAGGTAGGTCACAATGGCCCCCAGCGAGGCCCCGGAGGCCGTACCCAGCAGGTAGGGGTCGGCCAGCGGGTTGGTGACCAGGGTTTGCAGCAGGTACCCGCTGAGCGCCAGGCTGGCCCCCGCCAGCCAGGCCAGTAACAGCCGCGGCAGCCGCAGCTGCACCAGCACCAGCTGGGCCGGGTCGGTGGGGTCGTACTGGCGCAGGGCCTTGATGATAAAAGCGTAGCTGGTGGCATAAGAGCCGACGCGCAGCCCCAGCAGCAGCAGCAGCAGCGTAAGCAGGCTACCCGCCAGCAGCCAGCGACCAGGGTGAGCGCGCGGCATGGCTAGCGGCTTAGGAGGGTTTGTAGCTCGCGCACCGCTTCTACTATGCGGGGGCTGGGGCGTTGGAGCAGGTTGGGAGTAGTAGCGTACACGCGCCGGGTCTGGCAGGCCCGGATTTGGCGCAGCTCGGGGTAGTTTTTGAAAAAGGTGCTGTCCATTTTGCCCAGGCTGCCGCCCAGCATTACCTCGGGGTTCAGCCGCAGGATATACTCCCGCGTAAGGGCCGGAAACGGCTGGGCAAAGGTGTCGCGCACCGCATTTTGCCCGCCGGCCAGCCGCACCATATCCGTAAATAGCGTATTTTGCCCATATACGTAAATCGGGTCGCCCGAAACCAGCGCCAGCACCGTGGGGCGGTGGGCCGGCGCGGGGGCGGTGGCCAGCTGGCTGAGCTGCGCCTGCAGCGAATCGGTGAGGCGGCGGGCCTGGGCGGGGCGGCCCAGCAGCCGGCCCAGGTCGTTGAGTCCGCGCAGCACGTCGGCTACGGTGCGGTATTTCTGATAGTAAACCGCAATGCCCAGCTGCTGCAGGCGAGCGGCGGCATCGGGCGGCGTCATGCCTTCCAGCGTAAACACTACGTCGGGGCGCAGGGCTACCAGCCGCTCCAGGTCGAGCGGATAAGAGCTCACCAGCGGCTTGTGGCGCACCGCGGCCGGGTAGTCATCGGCCTGCGTGCGGGCGATGATGGTGGTCGTATCGGCCACGGCATACAGCATTTCCGTAAGGCTGGGCACCAGGGCCAGCACGCGGCGCGGGCGCACGGGCAGCGTCAGGGGCCGGCCCAGGTCATCATGCACGGCTATGGTGCCAGCGGCCGCACTCAGGGGCTTATTTTCGGGCTGGCAGGCCAGCAGCCCGACCAGTAGTCCACTAAGAAGAAGCGAAACGCGCATGGCGGCAAAGGTAGCCAGCGGTTGCAAGGCCCTACCTTTAAGGCCAGATTTCGTTTGCATTGCAGCTGATAGCCAACCGCCGTCAGCCATCAGCCACAACCCTTATGATAGTCGTAACCGGAGCCGCCGGCTTCATCGCCAGCTGCCTTGTCTCCCGCCTCAACGCCGCCAATTTCAATGATATCGTGGTGGTCGATAACTTCGCCGTCGAAAAAAAGCTCCCCAATATCCGGGGCAAAAAGCTGCGCGAATACGTCGACCGCGAAGCGTTTTTCCCGTGGCTCGACGCCCACCACGAGCAGGTGGAGTTTGTCTTTCACCTTGGTGCCCGCACCGACACCACCGAGCAGGACCCCGCCATCTTCGACCTGCTTAATCTCAACTACAGCAAGCAGATGTGGGAGGCCTGCGTGCGCTACAACCTGCCGCTGGTGTATGCCAGCAGCGGGGCCACCTACGGCGACGGCCGCCTCGGCTACTCCGACCAGGACGATGCCCTGCCCCAGCTGCTGCGCCCGCTCAACCCCTACGGCGACTCCAAAAACGACTTCGATAAGTGGGCCCTGGCCCAGGAGCAGAAACCTTACTTCTGGGCGGGGCTGAAGTTCTTCAACGTGTACGGCCCCAACGAGTACCACAAGGGCCGCATGGCCTCGGTTATCCTGCACGCCTTCCGCCAGATAAGGGAAAACGGCAGCATGCAGCTTTTCCGCTCACATAACCCCGCGTACGTGGACGGCGGCCAGATGCGCGACTTTGTGTACGTGAAGGACGTGGTGGAAGTATGCTACTTCCTGCTGCACCACCGCACCCACTCGGGTCTCTACAACCTCGGCACCGGCCAGGCGCGCACGTTTATGGACCTGGCCCTCAATACTTTTTCGGCAATGGGGGTGCCCGCTGATATTCGCTTCCGCGATACACCCGAAGATATCCGCGACACGTACCAGTACTTTACCGAAGCCGACATGCGCAAGCTGCGCAGCATCGGCTACGACCGGCCTTTTGCCACACTGGAAGAAGGTATTCGTGACTACGTGCAGAGGTACCTGGCAACGGGAGCTTATTATTAAACGCCTGTACTAATTCAAAACTAATAGGTTTTGTAAATAATGTAATATTAAATAATAAATATATATAATTTTACTAATTTTTTTCAGAAAGCAGCCTGCTGAGGGCTGCTTTCTTGTTTTTGATGCTTTCGTCCAGCGTAATCAGAGCTAATTAATAAAATCTTAATCTGGTAAATCTCAAACTGCTAATGTTCAATCTATTATAAAAAAAATTTGCTATAAACATTTGACAATCAGATTTTTTTCTCCAAAAGCAGGTTAGCTGTCGTGCGTCGGCTGTGCATGAAAGCCTGAAAATAGCAATTAACCTATTGTTTATCTGCACATTAAAACTTCATGAAGCTTCAATGTAATTTGTAGAACTGCCCTAGTTTGTGGTAATAAAATTCGCTAGGTTTTTTTACTTCTTCGACGTTTCATGAAGGATTTTCTACTCCGCCGTTATTACCTGTTGCTCCTGCTGCTTTCGGGGGCGCTGCATCCCGGCCGCCTGGCCGCTCAGTCGACCCAGGAATCGTTCGAAACCGGCACTAAAACCGATTACCCGGCGGCTACCGTTGCGCTGGCGACAGGCAACTGGGACTTTACCGATGCACTGCTGGGCACCGATGCCAACGACCATAAAAATGGCTCCCAGGCCGTGCGCATTGAGCAGACGGGCCGCCTGACCATGGATTTTTACCTGCCAGGGGGCGCCTCGCTCGTAACCGTGCAGTACGCTGCCTACGGTGCCGACGCCGGCAGCGGCTGGGAGCTGTGGGCACAATCGCAGTCGTGCAGCTGCAACAACTGGACAAAAGTGAGCCATACCGTGCTCACTACCAGTAGCACTTTGCAAACCGCCGCTTTCTCGGTGAGCCTGCCGGGCAGTGTTCGGTTTGAAATTCGCAAAGTTTCGGGGGGGGCCGCCCGTCTCAACTTCGACGATTTTACGGTTGCGCCCTACGGCGCGGCTCCCAGCTCGCAGTATCCCGACAACGATAACCTGGCGATGGGCAACCCTACCCTGGCCGTAACCGATGAGACCAACTACCCGGACAACTACCTGCTGCGCAAAAACCAGTACGCGGTGTCTTACAACCACTCTCAGGGCAAACCCAACTGGGTGAGCTGGCACCTGGACATCTCGGACCGGGGCAGCAGCGACCGGCAGAACGACTTTCGTCCCGACTCGACCCTGCCCGCCGACTGGTACCATGTGCTGGCTACCGACTATGCTGGCTCGGGCTTCGACCGGGGCCACAATTGCCCTTCGGCCGACCACACCAACTCGGTGCGGGCCAACTCGCTCACCTTTCTGATGAGCAACATGATGCCCCAGGCCCCCAACAACAACCAGCATACCTGGGCCGACCTGGAGAACTACACTCGCTCGTTCTTGCCGAACTACGAGGTGTATATCATTGATGGCAGCTACGGGGTGGGCGGCACGGGCAGCGCAGGCTACATGACGGTAGTACCCAGCGGAAAGGTCACCGTACCCTCGCATACCTGGAAAGTTATCGTGCTATTGCCAGTCGGCGACAATGATGTGCTGCGAGTCAACGCCAACACGCGCATCATCGCGGTCGACATGCCCAACGATAATAGTCTGAGCCTCGACTGGGGAGTGTACCGCACCAGCGTTGATGCCATTGAGAGCGCCGTAACAGCTACCGGCCTGACACTGGATTTGCTATCAGCCCTGCCCACGTCGGTACAGGCGGTGGTAGAGGCGAAGGTCGATAACGGCCCTACGCAATAAGTAGCCGGGCCACCCGGCCCTTCAGTCAACGTTTTTTCAGTGTCTTATCGGCGGCCTGCCGCCTCCTACCCTTATGCGTTTACTCCTTACCCGCGTACGCCCTTTGCTGCGTCAGCTGGCGCTACTGCTGGCCTTGCCCGTTGTGGCGCAGGCCCAGCTAGTACTAACATCCGGCAGTGCTGTTACTACTGATTTCAATGCATTGGGCTCAAGCGCCACAGCTGCGTTACCCGCTGGGTTCGTAGTTTCCAACGTTTCCAGCGGTATTACCTATTCCAGCGGTACTAACACGAGCGCCACAACACTCGCCGCTGGCACGAGTGGCACGGGAGCCCTCAGTAGTACGTCATCCGGCGGCACTTATAATTTCGCGAATGGAGTAACGGCGACCGCTACCGACCGGGCACTTGGCTTTCTTAGTACGGGCACCTATGTGGCCCCACGGCATCTGCTGCTGGCCATCCAGAACAATACCGGGCAAACCATTACCGACCTGAGCATAGCCTATGATATCGAGAAATATCGTGCGGGCACCCGAGCCTACGAATGGCAGTTCTGGACAAGTACTGATGGGAGCACCTGGGTACAGCAAACCTCTCTGACGCAGTCATACACCGCCGATGGAGCAAACGCCGTTGTTAATCCGACTACTACAGTTTCTAAAAACACCGTTCTAACCGGCCTCAACCTGGCGGCTGGGGCTATTACCTACCTTAGGTGGTCGTATGTGGGCATAGGCGGTAGCACAAACGGTCAGGGGCTTGGGCTTGATAATCTGGTACTGACGCCTAGCCTTTCGGCCACCGCGCCTACCGGCACCACCTCCATCACGACTACCAGCTCCAACTATAGCAGCCCCTATTGCGTTAGCAGCAGCACCGGGAGCGCCGCTTTTAACGTAGCCTATACGGCCAGCACTACTGGCACGAGCACCTTCACCGGCACTTTCAAGGCGCAGCTTTCCAACGCAGCCGGCACCTTTCCGGCCGATGCCACCAGCAATATTATTGGTACCGGCACGGGCACCTCGCCTATATCGGCCACCATTCCGGCGGGCACGCCCAGCGGCACCGGCTACCGCATCCGGGTCGTCAACGACGGTCCCAGCACCCTGGGCTCCGATAACGGTAGCAACCTGACTATCACCCTGGCTCCGGCCAGCAATCCCGTTAGCGTTGCGCCGGCTACGGCCCAGACGCTTACGCCCACTGGCAGCGGCAATACCCTCACGGCCAGCGCGGCCGTGCCTTCGGCTTATGCCTGGTTTTATGGCATTACGGCTGGCGGACCTTTTTCTACGGCCATTGCCAGCGCCACCACGGCTACTTACCAGCCCAATGGAGGCGACTTTCCCGGCATGGGTACCTATTACGTGGTGGCTCAGGCCACCACCTCGTGCGGCAGCGTGGTCGGCACCAGCTCGCCGGTTACCATTACCGTAGGCCAGGCGCCGTCGGCGCTGACTGCGTCAGTGGCTTCCCTGCCCGACTTTGGCTCGGTGGCAATCGGCAGCACGTCGGCAGTGAAATCGTTTTCTGTGAGTGGCAACGGCCTCACCGGCGCTGTAACCATCACGCCCGCGCCGGGCTTCGAAATCCGGACCGGCGCTACGGCTTTTGCCTGCTGCGCTATTGTGCTGTCGCCCGCCAGCGGCACCCTGGGCAGCACCCAGATTGACGTGCGCTTTGCGCCTCAGCTGGCCCAGGCCTACGCCGGCAATATTGCCGTGAGCAGCCCCGGCTTTAGCGAGCAGGACGTGGCTGTGACCGGCACCGGCATTGCGCCTACTTACCCGGCCACCGTGAATACCACCGCTCCCTCGGCTATCATGACTACCTCGGCTACTGCCGGCGGCACTACCTCCGACGACGGCGGCAGCCCTATTACGGCTTACGGCGTGGCCTACGGCACCGATACCGAGCCAACCGTGGCCGGCCTGCACACCACCGACGGCGCCGGCCTGGCCACCTTTACCAGCTCCCTGACCGGCCTGCAGCCCGGCGTGCTCTACTATGTGCGCGCCTACGCTACTAATGCCCAAGGCACTCTATATGGCGAGCAGCTTAGCTTCACCACCGTGGCAGTTCCGCTGGCCGATGAGCCGACTACGTCCTCTACCATCACGGCCAGCGCGGTTTATCCGAGCCGGATATTGCTGACTTTTAGCGGAGGCAACGGAGCTAAGCACCTGCTGCTGGCCCACCTCAACGGGGCAGTCAACCAGGACCCCAGCGATGCAACTACTTATACGGCCAGCGCTACGTTTGGCAAAGGCTCTGTGCTCGGCTCCGATGCCGATAACTATGTAATACTTGCTGCGGCCAGCGATACGGTGACCGTTTTTGGGCTGCACCCCAACACACCCTATACGTTTGCAGTCTACGAATACAACGATAACAATACGCCCTACGCCGAAAACTACCTGACCAGCAACCCCGGCACTTTCGCGCTCACTACGCCAGCGCTGCCGCCCACGCGGCTGTTTCAGGAAGACTTTAGCTACCCTGCGGGCACGCTGCTCACCGCCGACAGCTGGGCGGCGCACAGCGGCGCTGGCACCAAGCCCTTTACCGTTACCAGCAATAGCCTCTCCTACGCTGGCTACAGCGCCGGCACTGGCAACTCTACCGCCTTTACGGGGAGTGGGGAAGACGACGACCGGCAGTTTACAACCATGTATGCGCGCACTCCGGTATATGCATCGTTTCTGGTATCGGTGAGCAGTGCATCTACCACCGGCGATTACTTTCTGCACCTGGGGCCCACTATCCTAAGCAGCACTTTCCGGGGCCGGGTCTTCGCCCGTAAGTCGGCCACGGGCACGCTGGAGTTTGGGGTGGCCGGCAGCGGCACGCCCGTGTACGCGCCCACCGAGTACGCCTTCAATACCACTTACCTGCTGCTGCTCAAGTACAGCTTTGATGAAACCGGCAACGAGTCGGACCTCTTTATCAACCCCGCTACTACCGGCATCAGCACTGCCCCCGATGCCAGCGTGGTGGAGACAGCCAGCACGTCGCCTACCGATATCGGCACTATCGCTCTGCGCCAGGGTTCCAGCTCCCCGCTACTTACCCTTGATGGCCTGACCGTGGCCACTGCGTTTCCCTTACCCACGCCGCTGCCCGTTACCCTTACGCAGTTTACTGCCCAGTTCGTGGGCCACACCGTGCAGCTGGCCTGGCAGACTGCCACCGAGTCTAACCTTGACCACTTTGTCGTTGAGCGCGCCCCCGATGGCAAAACGTTTACTGCTTTACAGACCGTACCTGCTACGGGCAACGGCAATGGTCCGGGCCATTATTCAGCACTCGATGCGCAGGCTACTGCCGCCGGAGCTTCCCAGCTCTACTACCGCCTGCGGAGTGTTGACCGCGATGGCTCCCGCACGTACTCGCCCGTTGAAACCGTTACTCTGACGCCTGCCTCCGCAGGCCTGGCACTATTCCCCAACCCTACCAAAGCCACAACGACCCTTACCGGGGCTACTGCGGGCACTACCATACAAGTACTCGATGCCCTGGGCCGCGTAGTTAGCACTACTACCGCTGATGCCACTGGTGCTGCCACGCTTGCACTCCCCGCCGGCCTGGCGAGTGGGGTGTACATCGTGCGCACCGGCAGTCAGGCCCTACGGCTACTCGTGCAATAGCCCCCTGATATAACAAACGACCAGAAAAAGCCTCCGCCTGAACAGGCGGAGGCTTTTTCTGGTCGTTTAGCCAACCTGGCCACTACTGGCGCAAGTTTAGACGCAGTCGTCACTCGTGCCGTTTTTACTTCATGCCTGCCGACTTGGTAGCACTGGCCGCCCGCCCGCCCGGCTTCAGCAGCGCGGCGTAGCGGTTGGGGTCGTTGAGTACCGCAATGGCCGCCTGAATGTTAGGGTCGTCGTCGAAGCCGGCTTCGGTACGGCCTTTCTCGTAGTAGTAGCGCGAGGCAATTTCCTCTTCCAAAAGCTCCCGGATTTCGGGCTTGAAGCGCTGCAGGTCGTTGGTTTTGTTGGCGGCTACTTTACGCTTAATAGCGTCCAGCTCCGGCTTCACGTCGTCGTAGTGCTTTTCTTCCTTCACCTTCTTGGTAAGGTCGGTCAGCGAGCGCTCGGCATCGGTGCTATAGGCCATATTCTTGCCTTGCAGATACGTCACAAACTTCTGGTAGTCGGTATCTGACAGCTTGAAATCGCGGGCCGGCGGAATAGTCGCGTGCTCGGCGTGGTAGCGGGTTGCAAAGTCAAAAAGGTAGCTTTTCTGGATAAGCACCCGCGTAATATCCGCAATCTGCCGGTCCTGAATATCAATATCGGGCGCCACGCCGCCGCCGTCGTACACGGTGCGGCCGGCCGCCGTCTTAAACGCGGTGCGCAGCGAGTCGGGAAACTTGCTCAGCGCCCCGTCGTCGGCCCGGTGCGAGTAGTCGATTTCCTGAATACATCTGCCACTCGGTATATAGTACTTAGCAGTTGTTACCTTCAGCTGCGAATTATAGCTCAGCGGCCGGGTGGCCTGCACCAGTCCTTTCCCGAAAGTGCGCTCGCCTACCAGCACGGCGCGGTCGTAGTCCTGCAATACCCCCGACACGATTTCCGAGGCCGAGGCCGAGCGGTTGCTCGTGATAATGGCAATCGGAATCTGCGTATCGAGGGGCACGTCGAGCGCCTTATACGTTTTATTCCATTCCGTTACTTTCCCCTTGGTACTTACTACATCTAACCCTTTATCAACGAATAGGTTAGAGATATTAACCGCCTCATTCAGCAGGCCGCCGGGGTTATCCCGGATATCAAATACAATCTTCTTCGCGCCCTTTTCCTTCAGCTTCACCACGGCATTGCGCACCTCGCGGCCCGCATCCACAGTAAAGCCCGCCAGCTGAAAATAGCCGATATCGTTGGTCAGCATGCCGTAGTAGGGCACATTGTCAACCTGAATCTTATCGCGGGTAATATCAACCGTCACCGGCTTGTCCTGGCCGTAGCGGGTTACAATGAGCTTCACCAGCGAATTGGCCTGACCTTTAAGCAGCTTGCTGATATCGGCGTTGGTTTTCTTATCAACGTTGATGTTGTTGATAGTCAGAATCTCATCGCCGGGCAGCAGGCCCGCTTTCTGGGCCGGGTAGCCTTCGTAGGCGCTCTGGACCACGGTTTTACCGTTGCGCTTCACCACTACCGCCCCAATGCCACCGTACTGGCCGGTGGTGAGGGTGCGAAAATCCTCAATGTCGTCCTCCGGAATGTAGTTCGTGTACGGGTCGAGCGACTTGAGCATCCCGTCGATGCCCGTTTTCACGAGCTTGCCGGGCGTAATCTCGTCCACGTAATACGTATTTACTTCCTTGAAAAGCGTCGCGAAAATATCCAGATTTTTGGCTATCTCGAAATACCGCTCGTTATCGGAAGCAGCCCGAAAGCCTGCGAGACCCAGCGTACTGAGCGCCAGCATTGTGAGAACTTTTTTGCGGGTAGTCATCGGGCTAAAGAATAGCTAATCAAGAATAAATCTCTGCCCTGGCTGCTAGCTGCGGGCCGCAAGGGCTCGCGGCGCTAAACCGCCGGAAAGGCCGTGCCAGCATACTGCCTCGACAAGAGGATGGCGCTTTTTTCTTCTTTTACTAGCGTGAAGATAGCGAACCTACGGCGCGGGTTGCACCGAAGATTCTGCCAGCAAACGTTTAAGCCCGGAAATTAATTTTTTTTCTAGCAGCGGCAGCTCACTTTTTTCCTTGCCGGTGTACAGAATACCCAGCAGCGCTACCGGGTGGCCGCCTTCAGCTTCCGTGAGGCGGTGCTTATTAAGGCGATACACCTCCCGCAGCAGGCGCTTCAGGCGGTTGCGGTCGACGGCGCGCTTAAACGTGCGCTTGGGCACACTCACCAGCACCTGCGGCGGGGCCGTGGTAAATGCCGGGGCCGGAAACCAGGTGAGGCGGAGCGGATAAACGCCAAAAGAGGAACCCTGCTTGCTAAAAAGCTGCTCGATTAGCTTTTTGCGGCACAGGTGTTCCTCTTTCGGAAAGGTGTAAACCCTTTTCGGCGCCGTGGCGCTTGCCTCAGCCCCCGGCTCCCTCTCTGGTGCAGAAGGGGAGCCGAGCGATTGAGATTGTTCCATAAACTGAGTAGCCAACAGCCATCAGCTTTAGGCTAATAGCTTAACAGCCTAGCGCTTGTGACGGCCTTCGTCGGATACGGTGAGGCGCTTGCGGCCTTTGGCACGACGGCGGGCCAGCACGTTGCGGCCGTTAGCGGTTTCCATACGGTTGCGGAAACCGTGCTTGTTGCGGCGCTTGCGCTGCGAGGGCTGATAGGTACGTTTCATGACAAGTCAAATTGCGAGTTGGGCCGGCAAAGGTACGAATTTAGGTTTACAATAGCAAGGGCTGGCTCCAACAGGGTAGCCTTTCATGTAGGGGCGGACAACTTGCCTGGCGCCAAATGGCGTATCACTCCGCCTTCCCTCTTCTAGCTTTACCTCCTGTTTCAACGCTGGCCATGACTTACTACCACGTTTCCTTCGAGAATCCGCTCACGTTTTACCTCCAGGTTCAGCTCATGGTAGAGGTGCCGGCCGAGGCCACCGGCCCGCTTGCCTTGCAGCTGCCGGCGTGGCGGCCAGGCCGCTACGAAATCCAGAACTTCGGGCAAAAGATTCAGCACATGGAGTTTAGCGATGCCGAAACCGACGAGCTCCTGCCCTACCGCAAGGTAACGAAGGACCGCTGGGAAGTGAGCGGCGCAGCCGGCCGCAGCGTGCGGGCGCGCTACAATTTTTATGCCCACCAGATGGACGCCGGCGGCTCGTGGCTCGATGCTACCCAGCTGTACCTCAACCCGGTGCAGGCACTGCTTTACGCCGAGGGCCAGCAGGAGCTACCCTGCCAGCTTACCCTTGACCTGCCGGCCAACTGGCGCCTGGCTTGCGGCCTGCCCCAAACGCTGCCCAATACCCTGCAAGCCGCCAGCTTCGACCAGCTGGCCGATGCGCCGCTCATTGCCAGCCCTACCATTCAGCACGAGCAATACGAGGCGGGCGGCCTGCCTTTCCACGTATGGGCGCAGGGCGACGAGGCGGTAGTCAACTGGCCCCGGCTGCTGGCCGACTTTAAGGCCTTTTCGGAAGAGCAGCTGACGCTGTTCGGCGGCTTCCCGGTTACCGAATACCACTTCCTGAACCAGTTTTTGCCCTACAAGCACTACCACGGCGTGGAGCACCACAACTCGACCGTGATTGTGCTGGGGCCGGCCGAGCAGCTTATGCAGGAAACCCTATATAAGGAGCTGCTGGGCGTGAGCTGCCACGAGTTGTTTCATACCTGGAACATCAAGGCCATCCGGCCCGCCGAGATGCAGCCCTACGATTACAGCCGCGAGAATTATTTCCGCACCTGCTATATAGCCGAAGGCATTACGACCTACTATGGCGAATACCTGCTGGCGCGCAGCCACGTGCGTACGCCGGAGCAATATTTTGAGGAGCTGAACACCGTGCTGCACAAGCACTACGCCGATGCGGGCGGCCACAACCTGAGCCTGGCCGATGCCAGCATGGACCTCTGGCTCGACGGCTACAAGCCGGGCGTGCCCGACCGCAAAGTGTCGGTATACCATAAGGGCGCGCTGGCGGCGCTGCTGCTCGACCTGACCCTGCGGCAGCTGCACGGCCACGCCCGCAGCCTCGACGACGTAATGCGCCGCCTCTATGAAGAATTCGGCCAAACCGGCAAGGGCTACACCGACGAGGACTACGTGCGCGTGGTAACCGAAGTAGCCGGCCGCAAGATGCAGGTGTATTTCGACAAGTTTATCAATGGCACTGCGCCCCTGCAAGAGCCACTTGACAAGGCTCTGCACACCGTAGGCTGCCAACTGGTGGCTTACGAAAGCACCTCAGCCGCCGAAGGGAAATTTGGCTTCCGCACAGTGGTAAAAAATGAGCGCACCGAAGTAACGTACATCTGGCCCGGCTCGCCGGCCGCTGCCGCCCTTACTGTCGATGATGAGCTAGTAGCCATCAACGGCCGCCGCGTCGATATGAATCTGCAAAGCCTGCTCAGCACCGACGCACCGCACTACGAAGTGGCGGTATTCCGTCAGAACCGCTTATTGCTGGTGGAGCTGGCCGCGCAGCCAGGCCTTTCGTTCGGCCCCCGCTACGCAGTGGAAAAGCTGGCCGAAGCTGATGAAGCGCAGAAGGCCGGCTTTAGCAAATGGTTGGGCTGGGACTTTAAACCGCAGATTTAACGGATTGCGCGGATGCGCCCACTGCGTGGGCTGGCTACTGGCTGATGCTTCAAATATTTAATATAATTTTTTATTATATTTTATATTTTAAATACCAAAAAAAGCCGCCTGAAAAGGCGGCTTTTTTTGGTGTGATTGCTAGTCAGCCGCGGAGCGGCGTATCCGCGCAATCCGTTAAATCCGTTAAATCTGCGATTAATGTTTGGCGTCGCCGCCCTTGCCTACTTTGCCGCTGTTTACCGACATGGGGCGGTTGCCCTGCGGGTTGCTACGGATATTATTTACGCCGTGGCCGGCGCTATTGCCATCGGTGGTGTTGCCGTGGGCCGACACATCGGTGGTGTTCGGGCTCTGCACCTGCGTGCTTTTGCGCTTGGTATTGGCGGCGGGGTTGACGGACGTTTTCGCGTTCGTGAGGTCGGTTTCTTTCTTCGCAAGTGACATGGCTAATTGGAACAAGGTGAGACTACACTACGCTTCCTTGTACCACAATGCCCGCGCTGGGGTTGCTGTTATGCCGCTTTAGCGCCACAAATGCCCGAATATTCCTTTGTCCGGCTCAGTCGGCCAGCTTCTCCAGCGCTGCCCTGAACTCCGGGGTGTCGTAGTCGGCCATGCCGTCGTGGCGGTCGGCCAGCTGGCCGCTGGGCGTGAGGACGATGGTCGACGGAATCGAGGGCGAGTCGAACGGCGCCGGTAGCGGCGCGGCCGGGAAATACACAGGCAGGCTGTAGCCTTTGCGCTTGAGCAAGGCCCGCGCCTTGTTGGGGTTGGCATCGAGCGAAATCAGCACGAAGGCCACTTTGGCCGTGTCCGTTTTCTGGTAGAGAGCTTGCAGGCCGGGCATTTCGGCCAGGCAGGGCGGGCACCAGCTGGCCCACAGACTAACGAGCACGACCTTGCCCGCAAACCGGCGCAGGTTGGTAGGGCGGCCATCGAGCGTGTAGAGCGGCAGCGGGTGCGGGTAGTCGCGGCGCTCGCTGGCAAACTGCACCGGCACTGCTGCCGGGCGCGTAGGCGGCGCGGCCCGCCACAGCCCCGTAGCCAGCAGCCCACGCTGAAGCGTGCTCAATACCGGCTGGCGCAGGCCGGTCGTCATTACTACCGCAAAGGCTACGAAGAAAAGAATTTCGCCTCGGTTTTGGCGCAGCCAGGCTGGCATAAGCTAAAAACCAGTTAAATTATTTCCGAATAAAAAAAGAACGTCATGCTAAGCTAGTCGAAGCATGACGTTCCGGATATTTTTCTTAGGCTGTGGCTGTTAGGCTACTACGCTGGCGGGCTGCACTTTCACCAACTCCTCGAACTGCGCCTCGCGGGCTTCGATTTCCTCCTGCGTAAGGTTCAGCAGCCGCTCGGTACCAAACTTCTCCACGCAGAACGAGGCCATGGCCGAGCCGTGAATAACGGCACGCTTCACGTTCTCAAACGAGCAGTCGTCGGTGGCCGCGATGTGGCCGATAAAGCCGCCCGCAAAGGTATCGCCGGCACCGGTGGGGTCAAATACCTCTTCCAGCGGCAGGGCCGGCGCGTAGAACACCTTATTCTTGTGGAAAAGCAGCGCCCCGTGCTCGCCTTTCTTGATAATCAAAAACTTAGGACCAAAGGCCAGGATTTTACGGGCCGCCTTCACCAGCGAGTACTCGCCCGAGAGCTGCCGCGCTTCCTCGTCGTTGATGCTGAGCACGTCGACCATCTCGATGGTAGCCAGCAGCTCATCAGGGGCCACATCCATCCAGAAGTTCATGGTGTCGAGCACAATGAGCTTGGGGCGGTTTACGAGGCGCTGCACCACCAGGCGCTGCACCTGCGGGGCCAGGTTGCCGAGCATCAGGTACTTGCAATCCTGGTAAGCATCGGGAATAATCGGGTCAAACGAGCCGAGCACGTTCAGCTCAGTAGTAATCGTTTCGCGCGAATTAAGGTCTTTGTTATACTTACCCGACCAGAAAAACGACTTCTCATCGGCCTTGATTTGCAGGCCCTCGGTATTCACCCCGTGCTCTTCCAGCGTCAGAATATCAGCCTGCGGGAAGTCGCCGCCCACTACCGCCACCAGGTTTACCGGCTTGGTCGAGTACGAAGCCGAGAGGCTGATGTAAGTAGCTGCGCCACCGATGATTTTGTCGGTTTTGCCAAAGGGAGTTTCCAGGGCGTCGAAGGCCACGGAGCCGATAACGAGCAGACTCATTGCGAGTAATTAGAGGAGTAGAAAATGGGTGCTTGGCTAAGCAACTATGCAAATAACAAAAAAAGTCCCCGGATTCGCATCCAGGGACTTTTGCGAGGGTAAATAATGGGGCTCGAACCCACGACCTTCGGAATCACAATCCGACGCTCTAACCAGCTGAGCTATATCTACCGTGTGGTGGTTTGTGGGGCAAAGATACGGCTGGGAATGTTTTTTGCAAGGTTTTCAGCCAAAAAACATCACTTCTGGTGCGCGTAGCGCCCCAGAACGAAGCAATCGCGCCCGAATGATACCCGCGCCCGTCATTCGGTCGGGGTGAGGGAGCAACAGCCGGGCCAGCTCGCCTTACCAAATGTTGGTTAGCCTCCCGCGCAGCAAAATAGCCCGACCTTTGCCAAATGGATACCCCCGCCGCGTTCGCCGATTTTAAGCTCAATAAGCAATTACTCAATGCCGTAGCCGAGGCTGGCTTTACCGAGCCTACGCCGGTGCAGCTCCAGACTATTCCGCTGCTGCTGGCCGGGCACGACGTGCTGGGTATCGCCCAGACCGGCACTGGCAAAACGGCCGCCTTTGGCCTGCCGCTGCTCATGAAAGTGAAATATGCGCAGGGCGAGCACCCCCGCGCCCTGATACTCGCCCCTACCCGCGAGCTGGCCATTCAACTGGAAAAGCACCTGAAGGCGCTGGCAACATATACAGATTTGCGAATATTTGCCATCTACGGCGGGCTGGGGCCCAAAACGCAGATTGAGACGATAAAGGCGGGCCTTGATATCCTGATTGCCACCCCTGGCCGCCTGATGGAGATTTACCTGAAGGGCGACCTCGTGCTTAAGAACCTGACTACGCTGGTGCTCGATGAGGCCGATAAGATGATGGACATGGGCTTTATGCCCCAGATTCGGCGCATCCTGGAGATTATTCCGCGCAAGCGGCAGAATGTGCTGTTTTCGGCCACCATGCCCGAGCGGGTGACGGTGCTGAGCGAGGAATTTCTGGAGTTTCCGGTGCGGGTAGAAGTGACGCCGCCCGCCCAAACGGCCCAGACCATTACCCAGAGCCTGTACGAAGTGCCCAACCTGGCTACCAAGATAAACCTGCTCGAATACCTGCTGCACCGCGACGCGGCCGAGATGACGCGGGTGATGCTGTTTGCCCGCACCAAGGAAAACGCCGACGAGGTAGCCCGCTTTTTGCAGCGCAAAGCGCCCGTGGGCGAGGTACGCGTGATTCACGGCAACAAGGGCCAGAACGCCCGCCTCAACAGCATGGATGCTTTTAAGGCGGGTAGTATTCGCTACCTGGTGGCTACCGATGTGGCGGCGCGCGGCATCGACGTGCCGCAGGTAAGCCACGTCATCAATTTCGACGTGCCGCTGATTTATGACGACTACGTGCACCGCATTGGGCGCACGGGGCGGGCGCGGCACACGGGCGCGGCCATCACCTTCGCCAACCCGGCCGAGCGCCAGCACATCGAGCGCATTGAGGAGATGATTCGGCAGGAGATTCCGCTGCTGCCCATTCCGGAGGAAGTGGAGATTACGAATACGCCTTTTGTCGAAGGCCAGCAGCACGCCCGCGTGCTCGACGAGCAGCGCCGCCGCCAGGACCCCGAGTTCAAAGGGTCATTTCACGAAAAGAAGGAGTGGATAAAGCCCGGCGTGACCATCGACAAGCGCACCGGCAAGCCCTTCGAGGAAGGCAAGCACCACAAGAAAAGCCAGAAAGGCAACAAGAAGAACCCCGGCAAGAAGGGCGCTTCGGCACCGGCTATGAAGGCTATCAACGCCCGGCCCCGGCGGCGCAGCAGCTAATGGAGGTAAGAGCTATAACTCTTACCCCTAATGGTGCAGCATGTGCCCGATGCGGGCGCTGGCCAGCGTGAGCACGCCACCCCAAAGCACGGCGCTCCAGAGCATGTGCAGCAGGATGCGCTGACGCGGCACGCCCAGCAGCGTGGCAATGACGGTGCCGCCGATGGGCGAAAGCAAAACAGGCGTGAGAAAGGCGATACCGCCCATGCCGAAGCGCTTAAATACTTTTATAATATTGCGCGAGCGCCTGGAAAATACGGGCACCCGGCGCAGGCGGCGCTGCTGCTGCCGGTGCAGCACCCAGGTGCGGCCCACCCCCGAAATAATAAATACGCTCGTCATCATGCCGGCCACCGTGAGGCCCAGCGTGGGCCAAAATCCCAGGCCCATCTTACTGCCCGCCAGCGGGCCGCCCAGAAACTTTATCGTGCTAAGCAGGAAAACGGTGGCAAGTTTCATAGCAAAGTGTAACACCGGCGCAGAATAATGAAAATCGACGGCTAATACAGTAAAAATGCGGCGAGCAGACTTGCAAACATACCTTGTTTCGTCCAAGCTGGTTACCATGTCGTTAAAAGCCGACCCATTCGCTGCTAACGAAAATGCAACTTCCGGGCCGCTTTTAGCAGGGCTAAATCTTGCTGCCGAAGGCCAGGTCGCCGGCATCGCCGAGGCCGGGAATAATGTAGGCCTGCCCGTTGAGCTTCTCATCGACAGCGGCTACCCAGAGCGTAGCCTCGGGTATTTCGCGCATGACGTAGGCGACGCCTTCGGGCGAGGCAATAACGGCCGCGATGTGCACCTGGCGCGGCGTGCCGAAGCGCAGCATGGCCCGGTAGGTTTGCACCAGGCTTTTGCCGGTGGCCAGCATGGGGTCGGCCAGGATGAGCACGCGCTCGTCGAGGCTGGGCGCGGTGAGGTAGTCGAGCTGCACCTGCACCTGGGCCGTGCCCTCGATGCGGTAGGCCGCCGCAAACGCGCTTGGCGACTGGTCAAAGTAATTCAGGAAGCCCTGGTGAAAGGGCAGGCCGGCCCGCAGCACAGTCGCCAGCACGGGAAAATCGCGCAGCAGCTGGCTGGCCGCTTCGCCGAGCGGCGTTTTTATGGCCTGCGGCGTGTAGCTGAGCTGGGCGCTGATGCGGGTAGCGATAATTTCGCCCAGCCGCTGGAGGTTGCGCCGAAAGCGCAAGCTGTCTTTTTGAATATCTACGTCGCGCAGCTCGGCCAAAAAATGATTGGCAATGCTGGGCTCGGCGCATACTACCCGCAGGCGTTCGGGGACCGTGGCAGCGGCCGGAGCCACGGCATCGGAAGAGGTCAGAAGCGCATCCATGTTGGAAACCAGGTTTTTTGGGTAAAAGTCAGGGTAGGATATGATACGGGCCGCGCCCCGAAGTTGGCAAAGAAACGCGCGATGCCCGGCAAAGTACCGCCTTCAAAATCGAAGACCTGCCCGGCCCGGCCGGCGTGGCGGCGCAGCGCATCGTCGAGCAGCAGCATCGGCGCCTTGGCGGCCCGCCCGGCCGGCGATACCGCCGCAAACAGGTAAATAACCCCCGCCGCGTGCCGAATAAACACTGCCCCGGCAAGCAGCTCATTGGTATCGGGGGCGCGCACCTGTCGCACTTCGGCTACCCCACGCGCCTGCGCGGCCTGCACCAAGCGGCGCAGGCGCGCATAGTGCCGCTGGTGCAGGCTCGTGTCGGCGGGGCCGCGATACGACAGGAACAAATATATTATTTCATATATATTATAGCTTTCTGTCACGACCAGCGGCTGGGGCAGCTGCTGATTTTTGCGCAGCCGGCGGCGATACTCTGCCGTGTAGCCTTGCAGCAGCTCCGGGTAGCTGGCGCCGAGGCTCAGGTGATACGTGAGGCGCTCGGCGGCGGCAAAGCCCGGTGGCAGGGCGGGCAGCCCCGAGCCAGGGGCCAGCTGCTGGTAGAAGGCAACACAGGTTTTCCGAATAAAAGGCAGATAATCGGCCAGCTCACGGTACTGGCTGGCGGGCGTCAGCACCAGGCCCAGCTGCTGCGTAAATAGCGGCTGGTACCCTACCCGGCCCCACGGCCGCCACTTGGTGGGCAGCGGCAGCAGCGAGCGGTAGTCGCCGGCCGGCCCCAGCTCTACCACGGCGGCCCAGCGGCCGGCCGTGGCACGCAGCCACCACGCCTGGACATAGGCCGGCGCGCCGACGCTGGCCGCCACGCAGGCATCCCAGCGGGCAAGGTCGAGGTCAGAATACTGGAGCAGACGCAGCACGGTAAGCGGGGCGGCCGGGTATAAGCCGCGGCCAAAGGTCGGGGCCAAAAGCCGGGGCGGCCGCGGCCGACGTAAATTTGTGCAGCCTGCCCCCTTTCGGGTAGTTTTCTGGTTGATGAATTCCTACCTGTTTCCGCTTTTACTTGTTTTGGCTGGCCCGCTCGCGGCCCAGACCACTCAGCCGGCCACCACGCCCCAGCCAGGCTCGGCCAACTGGTACATTTTCAATCAGCCTGTACCCGAAAGCCCAGAAGGCGAAAAGCCCGTCACACACGTGCCGAAGGCTGAGCGCCCGGTACCCGAGGCGCGGCCGGCCCCGGTGGCGCGCCCGGCTCCGGCCCGCCGGGTGCGGGCGGGCCGCGCCGCGGGCACCCGCGAAGAAACGCCCTATCAGGGCGCGCTCTACGTGCCGCTCGACCCGAATACCTACCGGCTGCTCGACCGCTATGCTATTAAGTACGGGCCCGACTCGCTGCAAGACCCGCACACCAGCGTGCGGCCCTATACCCGCTGGGCGGCGGGGCACCTGGGCGAGCGCATGATGAACGACGGGGCCGAACTCTCGGCCGCCGACCGATTTAATGCGCAGTACCTGACTCAGGACAACTGGATGTTTTCGGCTGCGGGCGACAGCCTGAACCACAGCCAACGGCCTTTTCTGACGTATTTCTACCGCGACCAAACCGACCTCTACCACGTTCAGACTAAGGATTTTGCCTTACGCATCAATCCCGTGCTGCTGCTGCAAGCCGGTAAAGATGGCGGCGAAAACAGCCTCAGCGGCCTGCGCTACGTGAACACGCGCGGCGCATCCTTTGAAGGGCTGATTGACCAGCGGCTGGGTTTCTACGGCTTTCTGACCGACAACCAGGAGGCCGTGCCAGGCTGGGTGCAGGCCCAGATTCGGCGCGACAATATCGTGCCCCACGAGGGGTATTGGAAAGACTACAAGACGAGCGGCAACGCTTATGACTTCTTTACGGCGCGGGGCGGCATCACCTACGCGGCTACCCCGCACATCAGCGTGCAGCTGGCCCACGACCGCAATTTTATCGGTAATGGCTACCGCTCGCTCATTCTGAGCGATTACAGCTCGCCCTATTTTTTCCTGAAGCTCAATACACGCATCTGGAAATTCAACTACCAGAATATTTTTGCGGAGCTGACTGCCCGCCGCAGCCTCAGCGGGGCCGACTCGCTCTATCCTAAGAAATACCTGGCCCTGCACCACCTGAGCCTCGACGTGACCAATAACTTTAACATTGGGTTGTTTGAGTCGGAGGTATCGGGCGGGGCGGGGCGCGGGCTGGAGCTGCAATACCTGAACCCGGTTATATTTTACCGGGCCATCGAGCAGCAGGTCGGCTCAACCGACAACGCGCTGCTGGGCCTCGACTTTAAGTGGAATATCAAGCACCGAGCCCAGCTCTACGGCCAGCTGGTGCTCGATGAGTTTAAGCTGAGCGAAATACGCGCCGGCGACGGCTGGTGGAGCAACAAGCAGGCCGTGCAGCTGGGCGGCAAGCTGCTCGACCTGGGTGGCATCCGCAACCTCGACCTGCAGGTGGAGTTCAACTATATCCGGCCCTACACCTACCAGCACGAGAGCGTGTACACGGCCTACGAGCAGTATCAGCAGCCGCTGGCTCACCCCATGGGCGCCAACCTGGCCGAAATACTAGCCGTGCTCAGCTACCAGCCCCTGCCCCGGCTCAATTTGGTGGCCAAAGCCTTTTACACCAAGCAAGGCCTTGACTTCACCTACAGCCCGGTGGGTCAGCCCGTGCCGCACAGCGATTACGGCTCCAACCCTCTACAACCCTACAACAACCGGCCGCTAGATGCGGCCGGCAAGCTCATCGAATACGGCTACCGGGTGGGCGACGGCAACACCAGCCACCTGCTGCACACCGACCTCACGGCCACCTACCAGCCGCGCCTCAACCTGTTTATCGATGCCACGCTCATTGTGCGGCATCAATCCATCAATCAGCCAATTACTTACCCCAACGGTGGCGCCATCGGCAATGGCACCGAGGTCTATCCATCGGTGGCGCTGCGCTGGAATATCGCCCAGCGCCTGAATGAATTTTAACTAGCAGACAATATATATTAACAATATATATTGTCTGCTAGTTAACCGAGGCAGCTTTTACCTACCATTTTTCTGTGAAAACCTACCTCCGCCTGCTGAGCTTCTCGCGGCCCTACGCCGACTTCGTGCCGCTGTATGCGCTGTATGCCACGCTGGGTATTTTCTTCGGCATTGCCAACTTCACGCTGGTTATTCCGCTGCTAAACGTGCTGTTTGGCACTACCGATACGCACACGGCCGCTGCGCCGGCCGTACTACCGGCCTTTGCGTTCTCGCTCGACTACATCAAGGCGCTGTTTAATTTCTACTTCAACCAGATGCTGCTGCTGCACGGCAAGCAGGGCACGCTGGCGTTTGTATGCGGCCTAATTATCGTATCGGTGTTTCTGAGCAACGTATTTCGCTACCTCGGCGGGCGGCTGCTGGCGCGGGTGCGGGCGCGGGTGGTGCGCAACGTGCGCGGCGCCTTGTTTGGCCGCATCACCGAGCTGGAGCTGGGCTATTTCTCGAATGAGCGCAAAGGTGACCTTATCTCGCACCTCACCAACGACGTGCAGGAGGTGGAAATATCGGTAGTGAACACGCTCACGGCGGTGTTTAAGGAGCCGCTCAACATCGTGGGCATTTTCGTGCTGCTGTTTTCGATGTCGGCCCGGCTCACCTTGTTTTCGCTGGTGCTGCTGCCTGTTTCGGGGGGCATTATTGCCAGCGTATCGAAGCGCCTGCGCCGCCACGCCACCATCAGCCAGACCACCCTGGGCGCCATGCTCTCGGTGATTGAGGAAACCCTGGGCGGCATGCGCGTGGTAAAAGCCTTCAATGCCCGCGCGTATGTGTTCGGCAAGTTCCAGTTTCAGAACGACTTATATGCCCGCACCACGCAGGCCATCGACAACACCCGCGACCTGGCTTCGCCGTTTTCCGAGTTTGCGGGCGTAACCGTCGTGGCGGGCCTGCTTTACTACGGCGGCTCGCTGGTGCTGAGCGGCCAGGCCGAGCTGTCGGCAGCATCGTTTATTACCTATATTATATTATTCTCCCAGATTCTGACGCCGGCCAAGTCGCTGTCGGGGGCATTCAGCAACATTCAGCGCGGGCTGGTGGCGGGCGGCCGGGTGCTGAGCATTATTGATACCGAGCCCAGCATCCGCGACCGGCCCAATGCCATCGCACTGCCCCCCTTTCACGAGCAGGTGGAGTTGCGCAACGTGAGCTTTCACTACGGCGACGTGCCGGTGCTCTACGACCTGAATCTGACCGTGAAAAAAGGCCAGACCATCGCGCTCGTCGGCCCCAGCGGCGGTGGCAAAAGCACGCTGGCCGACCTGCTGCCGCGCTTTTACGACCCCAGCGCCGGGCAGGTGCTCATCGATGGCCACGACGTGCGCGACTGCACGCTGTACTCGGTGCGCGCCCAGATGGGCATCGTGACGCAGGAAAGCATTCTGTTTAACGACACCATTTATAATAATATCAAATTTAACACCGAAGCTTCTGAGGAAGAGATAATTGCGGCTGCTAAAACGGCCAATGCCCACGATTTTATTATGGCTTCGCCCGATGGCTACCAGACTACTATCGGCGACCGGGGCGGGCGACTTTCGGGTGGGCAGCGCCAGCGCCTGAGCATTGCGCGGGCCATTCTGCGCAACCCACCCATTCTTATTCTCGATGAAGCCACGTCGGCCCTCGACACCGAGAGCGAGAAGCTGGTGCAGGAAGCCCTCACGCGCCTCATGGCCTCGCGTACCTCGCTCGTGATTGCCCATCGCCTCAGCACCGTGCGCCACGCCGATGAGATTATCGTGCTCCAGCATGGCCGCATTGTGGAGCGCGGCACCCACGACGAGCTGCTGCTGCGCCCCGGCGGCCTCTACCAGCGCCTGAGCCAGCTGCAAACCAACGCGGCGCTCGTATAATGGCCCGCGCCCGGCACCCGCTTGGGGCGCTATCTTTCGGCACTCACCTTCTTTCTCTCTTTCGCCATGCTTTTTCTCAAACGCATCGTCACCGTGCTGGCCCTGGTTTATTTGCTGCTGGCACTCCTGATTCTGTTCTTCCCCTTCGTGCGCACCTCGACGGTTAATATTTTCAGCATCTACAGCCAGACGATGGAAATCAACCTGCTGCTGGGCTTTGCCTGGGCCAGCGTAGTGGTCGTGACGCTGCTGCTCATTTTTGAAAATATCGATAGTAGTCTGCTGCGCCGGAGCGTGACCCAGCAAGACCATAAAATTAATGAGCTGAAAGCGCAGCTCTACGACGTAAAGAAGCCGCTTGCGCCGCCCACCAGCGGCCCGGCCGCTCCTTACCCTACGGCCTACGACGCGCCGCCCACCACTCCTCCCACCTACTAGCTTAGTTTCCCCGCTTGCACCTCCCCGACCTCATCCGCGCCGAGCTAACCGAAGCCCGCAGCGTTCTCGACCGCTTCCTGGCTGATGATGCCAACCTGGCCCGCATCGCCGAGGCGGCCGAGCTAATTGCCGCCAGCCTCCGCAATGGCGGTAAAGTGCTCACCTGCGGCAACGGCGGTAGCCTCTGCGATGCCCAGCACTTTGCCGAAGAGCTGACCGGCCGCTATCGCCAGGACCGCCCCGCCCTGGCCGCCATCGCCCTCACCGAAGCCTCGCACATGAGCTGCGTAGCCAACGATTTCGGGTTCGATTTCGTGTTTAGCCGCTTTGTGCAGGCGCTGGGCCGGCCCGGCGACGTGCTGCTGGCCATCAGCACCAGCGGCAACTCGCCCAATATTATAAATGCCGCCGAGGCCGCCCGCGCTGCCGGCATGCCGATAGTTTCGCTTACCGGCAAAGACGGCGGCCAGCTCGCCGGCCTCAGCGATGTCGAAATCCGGGTGCCGCACTTTGGCTTCGCCGACCGTATTCAGGAAGTGCATATCAAGGCTATTCACATTATGATACTGCTGATTGAGAAGCTGGTAGCCTGACTATAGGCCAAAGCAGCAGGTTCATCCTGCGTTCACTTTGCTCGGTATGCCGTTCTTTTGCGGGCAAGAATTGTTATACTGCAACCTATGCTAACCAAAACCTACGGCTCGGCCGTGCAGGGTGTCAATGCCTATACCATTACCATTGAAGTAGTTGTCACGGCCGGCACGTTATTCTACGTAGTGGGCCTGCCCGATAATGCCATTAAGGAGAGCCAGCAGCGCATTGAGTCGGCGCTGAAGCTGCGGGGCTACCGCATGCCCCGCACCAAAGTAGTGGTGAACATGGCCCCGGCCGATATCCGCAAGGAAGGGGCGGCCTACGACCTGCCCATCGCGCTGGGTATTCTGCACGCCTCGCAGCAGCTAAATACCGAAAGCCTGGGCGACTATATCATCATGGGCGAGCTGTCGCTCGATGGCGCCCTGCGCCCCATCAAGGGTGTGCTGCCGATTGCCATTCAGGCCCGCAAGGAAGGCTTTAAAGGCATTATTCTGCCTAAAGAAAATGCGCAGGAAGCGGCCATCGTCAATAACCTCGATGTGATTCCGGTTGAGACGATGCAGCAAGCCATCGACTTCTTCGAAGGCCGCCAGGTAATTGAGCCCGTGCGGATTGACACCCGCGATATTTTCCAGCACAGCGCCAACCAATACGCCGCCGACTTTGCCGATGTGCAGGGCCAGGAAAACATCAAGCGGGCGCTGGAAATCGCGGCAGCCGGCGGCCACAACGTGATTATGATAGGCCCACCCGGCGCGGGCAAAACCATGCTGGCCAAGCGCTTACCCACTATATTGCCGCCGCTGAATATGCAGGAAGCGCTCGAAACCACCAAGATTCATTCGGTGGCCGGCAAGCTGGGTACCGGGCAGGGCCTGCTCAATCAGCGGCCGTTCCGGGCTCCGCATCACACTATTTCGGACGTGGCGCTGGTGGGCGGCGGCAGCAACCCGCAGCCGGGCGAAATCTCGCTTTCGCACAACGGCGTACTATTTCTGGACGAACTGCCCGAGTTTAAGCGCACCGTGCTGGAGGTGATGCGCCAGCCGCTGGAAGAGCGCCGGGTCACGATTTCGCGGGCCAAGGTCAGTATCGACTTTCCGGCCAATTTTATGCTCATTGCCAGTATGAACCCTTGCCCGTGTGGCTATTACAACCACCCCGAGAAGGAATGCGTGTGCGGGCCCGGCGTAGTGCAGAAATACCTCAACAAGGTATCGGGGCCGCTGCTCGACCGCATTGACCTGCACGTGGAGGTGACGCCCGTCACGTTTGACCAGATGACCGAGACGCGCAAGGCCGAAACCAGCCACGACATTCAGCAGCGCGTGGAGCAGGCGCGGGCCGTACAAACCAAGCGCTTCGCCGAACAAGCTGATATTCATTCCAATGCCATGATGCCTTCGCAGATGGTAAAGGACATTTGCCAGATAAGCCAGGCCGGGCGCACGCTACTCAAAACTGCGATGGAGCGCCTCGGCCTGAGTGCCCGCGCCTACGACCGCATCCTGAAAGTAGCCCGCACCATCGCCGATTTGGCCGGCACTGAGGAGATTCAGATTCAGCACCTGGCCGAGGCTATTCAATACCGGAGCCTGGACCGCGAAGGCTGGGCCGGGTAGCGGGGAAGACGGCTATCTGCGTACTTTGTGGCATGGCTCAGCTTCCGCATCCACCAGGTGTTTTCGCAAAAGTTTGCTAAGGATTTATGTCTCAGCAAAAACAGGTTATGTGACCCCAACCGACTTTTGCCTATACTGCGCAGTATAATGTTCCGGCTATACTTCCACTGCTAGTAAGCCTGCCTGCCGACCTTGACCAACAGTTTGGCCCCGATGCCCGTGTATAAATCTCTTGTTAAGCCGCTGCTTTTTAAACTCGATGCCGAGCGGGCGCATCACCTCGTTTTTGATAACCTGAAGCGGGCGGCGCGCCTGCCTGGCACAGCCGCCTTGCTGCGGAGCCTCTACCACTACCACCACCCTTCTCTGGAGCGCAGGGTGTTCGGCCTGAGCTTTCCCAACCCGGTGGGGCTGGCGGCGGGCTTTGATAAGAATGCCGTACTGACCGATGAGCTGGCGACGCTGGGCTTTGGCTTTGTAGAGATTGGCACCGTGACGCCCCGGCCCCAGCCCGGCAACCCGCAGCCGCGCCTTTTTCGGCTGCCCCAGGACGAAGCGCTCATCAACCGCATGGGCTTCAACAACGATGGGGCCGCTGCCGTGGCAGCCCGCTTGCGGCTGCGCACCAACCACCGGCTTATCATCGGGGGCAACATTGGCAAGAATAAAGACACGCCCAACGAGCGGGCGGGCGACGACTACGTAGCCGCGTTTGAGGCGCTGGCTGAGGTGGTCGATTACTTCGTGGTCAACGTGAGCTCGCCCAACACGCCGGGCTTGCGCGAGCTGCAGGATAAAAAGCCGCTTATTAGCCTGTTGCAGCAGGTGCAGGAGCAAAACCTGCGCCGGGCTGTGCCGCGCCCGCTGCTGCTCAAAATAGCGCCCGACCTCAGCGATGCCCAGCTCGACGACATCCTGGAAATCGCTCGCGAGACCAGGCTGAGTGGCCTGGTTGCAACGAATACCACTATCTCCCGCACCGGCCTGTCTACCCCCGCAAGGCAGGTAGATACTCTTGGGGCGGGCGGCCTCAGCGGCCGGCCCCTGCGCCAGCGCGCTACCGAAGTAATTGCCTACCTGCACCGCCGCAGCCAGGGCACATTGCCCATTATCGGCGCGGGCGGCATTCACTCGGCCGCCGATGCGCTCGAAAAGCTGGCCGCCGGCGCCACGCTGGTGCAGCTCTATACCGGCTTTATTTACGAAGGCCCCGCCCTGGTAAGCCGTATCAACCGACAGCTGGCCGGGCTCGCATAATATAGAATTTTACATATATTATGCGAGCCCGGCCAGTTGTCGCCGGTGCCGGCTCAGTCCGAATCTCTACTATTTCGGCAGGGCGCTGACCGTGGGCAAAACCGGAGCTTATAACGCCGGGAGCGACAGTATCAGCACGAGGAGCCCTGCGAAAATTCCAAGGCCCAGGGCAGCCGGGCTTAGAGCTTCACGCCTAGTTTCAGCTCAATGACATCGGCCGTAGCGCGGTGCGCTTTAAGGTCGATATCAATAAACAACAAATTAGTTAACTGATACTTAAGACCGATGCGCTCGTAGTAGAAGGGGTTTGATTTGTAGGGATTGTACACGTAAAAGCCCAGGTGCGTCACCATCGCCAGCCGCCCGAACAACAGCTCGTGGCCCACGAAAGCGCTGGCTTTTTTAACGTCGGGCAGGTGGTCCTGGCTGCGGGCCGTATCGCGCAGCACGGCGGCCAGCGACCGGTCGTCGAATCCTTCAATACCTACCAGCAAATTGCTTTTACGATTGACGCGCCGGCCCACGGCCAGCGTTACCGAGCTTACAGGGTAGTGCTTGGGGTCGCCCCCGGTGCGCTGCTTATAGCCCAAACTGGCGCTGACATTAAAAAAATTGTGCCCAACGTCGGCGGGGTCGGGTGCCATGGCGGTGGGCACAGGCACGGAGCGCTGCTGGTAGTAATTGAGGCCCAGCAGCAGCGTGGGCAGGTTAATGCCAAAGTTGGGCTTGGCCGAGCCCCCATTGGAGTAATGATTGAGGCCCAGACCCATAAGCAGCCCCAGGTGCTGGCTCAGGGCTACATCGTACTCCAGCCGCATTTGCAGCGTGGCGTTGAGGGCCGAGCTGACGAAGGTATTCTTGCGGTTGGTATAGAGGTCGTAGTGCTGCGGAAAGTACGCCAGCCCGGTCCCCAGCCGAAAGCTCAGGTCGTGGCGAGCCGTGCGCCGGATAGCCTTGCTCAGGTAAACCGAGGCCGCGTAGCTCTGCCCCAGTATCGGGTTATGGTAGTCGTAGTACACCAGCGCCAGCCCCACTTTGGGGTACTTGTACCAGCTATGCCAGGGTGCTGCCCCGGTAGTCTGGCGCTGCACGTTCAGTTCAAAGCCGGTTGGGTGGGAGGCCACCAGGTGGCTAACGGGCCGCGTATGGTTGATAATTATCGCCCCCTGCGCGTAGGCGCCGAAAATAAATTTCTCGGGCAAAGGCTGCTTTACCGAATCAGGTACCGGAAGCTTCTGCGCCAGGCCGGGCAGGGCCGCTGTAAGACTGCTGAACAGCAATACCCCACTAACTACATAATATTTAATGAGCTGCAAAGCCCGACGAAACCGGCGCATAGGAAAGCAAACTAACCAGCGCCAAAGCTACGCCGACCCAGGGTGCGCTCCGACCTCCACCAAAAAAAATCAAAATTTCCTCAACATGTAACCCTTGCCCCGCCCAGCCAAGTATAAGGCGCATTCCCGGCCATCTCACTCCTATTTATTCTATTCTTAGCCGGCCAGGGTCTATTAATCAATTTTTCAGACATGAAAAAAGTACTTCTTTCCCTCGCACTTCTAGCCGGCTTTGCTGGCACCGCCAATGCGCAGAGCGGCGTTCTCAAGTATGGCGTTAAAGGCGGCTTCAGCCTCAGCTCCTATTCTGGCTCCGAGGCAGGTGACGTCACCTTCAAGCCAGGATTCACGGCCGGTGCGCTCATTAACTATGGGTTTTCGGACCTGATATCACTTCAGGTGGAAGCCCTTTATTCTCAAAAGGGGGCGTTGGTACAGAACTATAGTACCGCAGCCACAACCAACAATACCCAGTTCCGCTCTACTGTTCAATACATTGACGTACCTGTCCTGGCTAAATTCACGACGGGCGAAAACGGCAAAGGCCTGTTCTTTGAAGTAGGCCCACAAGCCAGCTTTCTAGTAGCTACCCGCGATTTTACCCGCCCTAAAGATGCTGGTGCGGGCAGCTCACAGGAAGTAGATATTAACACGGATACAAACCACCTCAACAAAGTGGCCATTGGCTACGTTGGCGGTGTCGGCTACCAGATTACCAGCGGCCTTGGCCTTGGCATCCGCTACACCGGTGACTTCTCCAATGTCTATAAGGATGGTATCAACCCGCTTCCGGGCGTGACCACCACCAACAATTTCCGCAATTCAGTATTCCAATTCCAGGTACACTACCTGTTTGGTGGCAAAAGCTAGGCTTTAGCCAGTACAGCACTGCTTACAGCGCAAAAAAGCCGGCTCCTTAAGGGGAACCGGCTTTTTTTGTGCTGCTTTAAAAGCCGGGGCTACCTTTGCAGCCTATCTTAATTTCCTCTTCACCTCCCGCCTGATGAAAAAAGCTTTTCTCTCCCTTGGCCTACTGGCCGGAATTTCAGTTGCCGCTCAAGCGCAGACTGCCAGATTTGGTATAAAGGCCGGGGCCTCACTCAGCAGCTGGACGGGCAGCGATGCCGGTACCACAGCTACCAAACTGGGCTTTCATGCTGGCCTGGTCGCCAACTTTGGGTTGAATGAGATGATTTCTATTCAGCCGGAGCTGCTGTATTCCATGAAAGGTGGCCAGGACGATACCAACAGCAACAATCGCGTTAATCTAAATTACATAGATGTTCCGATATTAGCAAAGGTGGCAACCGGCGCAACTGGCTTATTTTTCGAGCTTGGCCCCCAGGTAGGCTTCCTGGCTTCCGCCACCAACAAGACCAGTAGCAGCTCAACCGATGTAAAAAACTCATTTAAAGGGGCGGATTTTGGCTATGCTGCCGGCGTGGGCTTTCAGGTTGCCAGCGGCCCAATGGTAGGGCTACGCTATAATGGTGGATTTACCAATGTAGTTAAGGATATAACTATTGCAAACACTACCAAACAGACGAATCTTAAAAATAGTGCGTTTCAGCTCTATCTGGGCTATATGTTTGGGGGCAAATAATACGTTCAACCACCACCTAAAAAGCCGGCTCTCCTGGGAGAGCCGGCTTTTTAAGTGGCCGGGGTAAAAGCGGCCGTAGCTTTGCCCCGGAACCATTCCTCTTTACTTTCCGAATGAAAAAATCCATTATCACGCTGCTAGCGCTGGTATTGGGCCTGAGCACCGCTGCTCAGGCGCAGTATCGCGGGCGTGGCGGCAACGTATCGCTGGGTATCAAGGCCGGCGCAGCGCTCACCAGCTTTGTGGGCAAAGACACCCAAACCCCCGGCGGGAACAGTGGGTATGACTATCGTCTTGGCTTTCAGGCAGGTGTATTCGCTAATATTGGCTTTTCCAAGCTGTTTGCCTTCCAGCCCGAGCTGCTATACTCACAAAAGGGAGCGAGTGTACGCGACGTTGTTGATATGCGCACCCGTTTGAATTACCTTGACGTGCCGCTGGCCTTCCATGTCAATACCGATGGCTTCTTTTTTGAAGCAGGCCCCCAGGTTGGCTTCCTGCTAGCGGCCAAGAATGAGTCGGGCAGTACGTCGGTCGATGTGAAAGACGCTTATAAGCAGGTTGATTTTGGCTACCTGGCTGGCCTCGGCTACCAGCTCAAGCACGGCTTGGGCATTGGCCTGCGCTACAATGGTGCCTTCACAAACTTTCCGGTTTCGACTACCACTGGCAACGTTACGGTGCAGCCGCGGGCACGCAACAGCGCGTTTCAACTGTACGCAACGTACTCCTTCAATTAACAGCGTCTGAACCTGCTATTCCTTTATAAAGGCCCGGCTTCCTACCCAGGAGGCCGGGCCTTTGCTGATTAAACATGAATTAATAATGAAGAAACCTCGTGATAATGAACGGAGTATAACGCCAGCCGGGCTGAACGTTACTACGCTGTCCGGCAGCTACCTATTTTTTACTATATAATGAAAAAATCATTCTTCACATTGGCTCTGCTCGTGGCTACGGCCAGCGCGGCCTATGCTCAAACGCCTGCTAATACGGTGGGTATCACTCTGGGCTACGGCCGTACCAATCTGCGCGACAGCGGCCCCTACTCCTCGGTAAACCACTCGGCTTACCAGGCCGGCCTGAACGCCGATGTTTATTTTAGCGAGTCGTTCTCCTTTCACCCCGAAGCCCTGTACACGCTGCAGTACTTCGACTCCAATAATACTGACCTAAGCCGCGACATCTCTTACATCAACGTGCCGCTGCTGGCCCGTGTGCACGCCAAAGGGCTGTTTTTTGAGGCCGGACCGGAAGTAAACTTCGCGCTGACCGCTAAAAACGAAGCCGGCAACGATGTAAAAAGCGACGTTAACCCCGTAGTGCTCGATTATGTACTGGGCCTGGGTTATCAGTTGGGCACCGGCCTTTCCATTGGCCTCCGCTATGACGGTGGTGCTACCAACGTCTTCAAAAACAATACCGGCACCATTATCGGTAATAACAGCCTGAAATCGAATACATTCTGGCTGAATGTGGCTTATTCATTCGGGAAATAACTGCCTTGGCGCCCACAAAAAAGGTGCGTTGCCCGGCCGGGCGACGCACCTTTTTTGTGGGCGTGGAATGGTAGCCGCCTATTTCGGCAGCGCCGCGTACTCGCGGTAAAACTCGGGAATGGTTTCGATGCCTTTCAGGAAATTGAAGACGCCAAAATGCTCGTTGGGAGAGTGGATGGCGTCCGAGTCGAGCCCAAAGCCCAGCAGCACCGAATCGAGGCCGAGCTCGCTCTTAAACATGGCCACGATGGGAATGGAGCCGCCGCCGCGCGTGGGCACCGGCTTTTTGCCAAACGTAGTTTCGAGCGCCTTGGCGGCGGCGCGGTAAGCGGCCGAGTTGGTAGGCGTAACAACGGGCTCGCCGCCGTGGTGAGGCGTCACTTTCACGGTAATGCCGGCCGGGGCAATGCTTTCGAAGTGCTTCTGAAACAATGCGGTAATCTCGTCGCTGGTTTGGTGCGGCACCAGGCGCATCGAAATTTTGGCGTAGGCCTTGCTGGCGATTACCGTTTTGGCGCCCTCGCCGGTGTAGCCGCCCCAGATGCCGTTCACGTCGAGCGTGGGCCGGATGCTGGTGCGCTCGGGCGTACTGTAGCCAGCCTCGCCCACGGCGGCGGGCAGCCCGATGCTCTGCTTAAACTCGTCTTCGGAGAAGGGGGCCTGGGCCATTTCGGCGCGCTCTTCGGCGCTCAGCTCGTCCACGTTGTCGTAGAAGCCGGGAATAGTGATGTGCCGGTTTTTATCGTGCAGGCTGCTAATCATATCGCAGAGCGCGTTGATGGGGTTCATCACCGCGCCGCCATAAAGGCCCGAGTGCAGGTCGCGGTTGGGGCCGGTTACTTCTACCTCGTGGTAGCTCAGGCCGCGCAGGCCCACCTCGATGCTGGGCCCGTCGTTGGCCAGGATGCCGGTATCGGAGATGAGAATGACGTCGGCCTGCAGCTTCTCCTTATTGGCTTTCACGAAGATGCTCAGGTTGTTGGAGCCAACTTCCTCTTCGCCTTCAAACATGAATTTGATGTTGCAGGGCGCCCCTACTCCGCCGTCGCGCAGCATCATTTCCAGGGCTTTCACGTGCATATACACCTGGCCTTTGTCGTCGCAGGCCCCGCGCGCGTAAATTTTTTCGTCCTTAATCACCGGCTCAAACGGCGGCGAAGTCCACAGCTCGTAGGGGTCGGCCGGCTGCACATCGTAGTGGCCATATACCAGCACGGTAGGCTTGTCGGGGCCCGAAAAATACTCGGCGTAGACGATAGGATTGCCGGCCGTGGGGCACAGCTCGACGTTTTGTGCGCCGGCTTCTTCGAGCCTGGCTTTCAAGAAGTCGGCGGCTTTAAGCACATCGCCGTGAAACTTGGGGTCGGCCGAGACGGACGGGATGCGCAGCCAGTCCATTAGCTCTTCGAGAAAGCGATTTTGATGCTGGGTTAGGTAAGCAGGGGCGGGCATAGACGGGAATGAATAAAGGGGAGCACAAAAGTAGGCCGCTGGCAATAAGCAGTTGCACCCACCTAAGAAAAGAAGTGCCGTCTGGTCCGTTACTGCTTGCTTTCGCGGCAGTCACTAATCGCAACCTTATAGTATGCCCAGTGCCCGTGCCTTGCCAGGCAGCGTTTTGTGGCGCTCCTTGCCGAGTGCGGCGGCTGGCTCGGGCACCCAATGGTGACGGCCGCCGGCTTTCTCGTCGTTGAATTCGGTAGGAATGGTATTGGCGGCGGTGCGCTCTTTCCAGGTCAGGTGCTGCGTGCCGTCGTCGTGGCGGTCCATCGTAATGCAGTCGTCGACGGGGCACACGAGCGAGCAGAGATTACAGCCCACGCAGTTTTCTTCGATAATAGCCGGTGTGCGCGTGCCGGCTTGCAGCCGGATGGCCTGGTGCGCGCCGTCTTCGCAGGCCGTGTAGCAGAGCTGGCAGCCGATGCACTTTTCTTCGTGAATGTGGGCCTTCACCTGGTATTTCATGTTGAGGTCTTCCCAGTGCCGCACGTTGGGCAGGGCCTTGCCCACGAAGTCGTAGATGGTGTTAAAATTTTTCTCTACCATGTACTGCTCCAGCCCGCTCACCAGCTCGCGGATGATGCCAAAGCCAAAGTGCATGGCCGCCGTGCACACCTGCACCGAGCTGGCGCCCAGCAGGATATGCTCCACGGCGTCGCGCCAGCTCTCGATGCCGCCGATGCCCGAGATGGGCAGGCGCACGTCGGGGTGCTGGGCGCAGTTCTTCACCATGTTCAGGGCAATGGGCTTCACGGCCGGGCCGCAGTAGCCGCCGTTGGTGCCCTGGCCATCCACAATCGGGTAGGGTGCGAAGCGGTCGAGGTCCACGCCCACAATACTTTGAATGGTGTTTATCAAGGAGATGGCATCGGCCCCACCGCGCCGCGCCGCCTGGGCCGGCTCGGTAATATCGGAGATATTGGGCGTGAGCTTCACGATGACCGGCTTCCGGGCCACTTCCATCACCCATTCCACTATCATTTGCAGAACTTTGGGCTCCTGCCCTACCGCCGAGCCCATGCCGCGCTCGCACATGCCGTGCGGGCAGCCGAAGTTCAGCTCGAAGCCGTCGGCGCCGGCATCCTGGCTCTGGCGCACGATATCGTGCCACTCCTGCCGGCTCTGCACCATGAGCGAGGCAATGACGGCGTGGTCGGGAAAGCGCTTTTTGACTTCCGAAATCTCGCGCAGGTTGTCGGCCAGCGGGCGGTCCGATATCAGCTCGATGTTGTTGAAGCCCACCAGCCGCTTGTCGCGGTAGCTGACGCCGCCGTAGCGGCTCGACACGTTGATAACGGGCACGCCGAGCGTTTTCCACACCGCGCCGCCCCAGCCCGCGTCGAAGGCTTTCATCACTTGGTAGCCGGAGTTGGTGGGCGGCGCCGAGGCCAGCCAGAACGGGTTGGGCGACTTAATGCCAGCGAAGTTGATGGAAAGGTCGGGCATAAGGTAGCGCGGACTCTGCGAGTCCGCGAGTAAAGTGTTGGTGACTTGCCTAGCGGGCGCTTGGCCCCTACGCGCGGACTCGCAGAGTCCACGCTACCGCGCTACTTACTCAGAAACGCGTGGATACCCCGCGCCGCTACCTTGGCTTCGGCGGCAGCGTTTACTACTTCGGCGCCGCCGTTGCGGGCATCGCCGGAGGTGAAATACTGAGGGTTGGTGGTCTGGCCCGCCGCGTCGGCCACGATGCGGCCCCGGCCGTCCAGCTCCAGGCCCGGAATGTGGTGCAGAAAATGGGTCTGCTTGGCCTGGCCGGTGGCTTTAATCACCATGTCGCAGGCTTGCACAAACTCGGAGCCGGGTACTTCGCGCACGCGGCCCTCTTCGACTACCGTGCGAATGAACCGCACCCCTACCACATAGTTATCGCCCACTATTTCGAGCGGCGCTACGTTAAACAACCCCTTCACCCCTACGCTTTTAGCCAGTTCGTATTCAAAGTCATAGGCGCCCATCTCTTCCTTGCCGCGGCGGTAAGCCAGCAGCACGGTTTCGGCCCCCAGCCGGGCGGCTTCGGAGGCGGCATCCATGGCGGTGTTGCCGCCGCCGAGCACGATAATCGTGCGGCCCACCTGCATAGCCTCCTGGCGCTGGCGTAGCTCTTCAATAAATTCGACCGCGCCCACGCAGTTGATTTTTTCCTCGCCGGGCAGGCCCAGCGCGCTGGTTTTGCCCAGGCCGATACCCAGGAAAATAGCGTCGTACCCGGCTTCGAGTGCGGCCAGGTCGGCGCGGCCGGTGATGGGCGCGTGGTAGCGCACCTCGTAGCCGAACTGCCCTTGCAGGTACGCCATTTCGGCCAGCGCTTCCTCGTTGGTGATTTTATAAGGCGCCACGCCGTAAACCGTCAGGCCCGAAGGCTGGGCTTTGGCTTCAAAAACCACTACTTCGTAACCCAGCGCCCGCAGCTCGCAGGCGGCCGAGATGCCCGCCGGGCCGGCCCCGATGACGGCCACTCGCTTGCCGTTGGCCGGGCCGGGGCCGAAGAGCTTTTTATTCTCCGTAATGGCCTGGGTAGTGGCGTAGCTTTGGAGGCGGCCGATTTCTATCGGCTTCACGTCCTGCAAGTTGTACACGCAGGCGCCTTCGCACAGCACTTCCGTGGGGCACACCTTGCCGCAGGCATTACCGAAGTAGTTGGCCTCGTAAATCGTACGGGCCGAGCCCGTAACGTTGCCCGAGTTTATCTGCCGGATAAACTGCGGAATGTCAATACCCGACGGGCACGCCTGAATGCACGGCGCATCGAAGCAAAACAGGCAGCGCGAGCTTTCATACAGCGCCTCGTTGCGGCTCATAGTCGGCTTGAGCTGCGCGAAGTTTTCGGCAAATTCCTGGGCGGTAGTCGGGGTAGAAAATTCGGCCACGGGGTTCAGTTATGAGTTAAAAGTCAGGAGTTGAGAGTTGATTTCGTCGCAAAGCCTTGAGCCTGAGCGACTAAATCAACTCTCAACTCCTGACTTTTAACTCATAACTTCCCTACAGCTCCACCAGCTTCTCGTAGGTTTCAGGGCGGCGGTCGCGGAAAAACTGCCAGGTGGCGCGCACCTCGTCAATCATGTCGAGGTCGAACTCGGCGATGAGCAGTTCGTCTTTGTACTCGTCGGCCTGGGCGATAATCTGGCCGCGCGGGTCTACGAAGTAGCTGGTGCCGTAGAAGCGGCCCAGGTTCCAGGGCTTCTCCTCCCCTACCCGGTTGATGCAGCCCATGAAGTAGCCGTTGGCAGCCGCGTGGGCGGGCTGCTCCAGCTTCCAGAGGTATTGCGAAAGGCCCGCTACCGTGGCCGAGGGATTATACACGATTTCAGCGCCGTTGAGGCCCAGCACCCGCGCCCCGTCGGGGAAGTGCCGGTCGTAGCAGATGTACACACCCACCTTGGCGTACTTGGTCTGAAACACCGGGTAGCCCAGGTTGCCCGGCTTGAAGAAGAATTTCTCCCAGAAGCCCGATGTGTGGGGTATATGGTTTTTACGATATTTTCCCAGGTACGTCCCATCGGCGTCAATTACGGCGGCCGTGTTGTAGAGAAAGCCGGCCGACTCGCGCTCGTACACCGGCACAATCATCACCATGTTGTATTTTCTGGCGTATTCGGCCATGCGCTCGGTAGTCGGGCCGGGCACCGCTTCGGCCGAGGCGTACCACTTGTTATCCTGGCCGGGGCAGAAATAGGGCGTATTGAATATTTCCTGCAAGCACAGAATCTGCACGCCCTGGCGGCCGGCTTCCTCAATCAGCGGGATATGCTTCTGCACCATCGCCTCTTTTATTTCTGCGATGGAGCCTTCGCCCTCGGTCATTGGCAGGCTCATCTGGATGAGGCCGGATTTAATAATGCGTGCCATACTGGTTTGGTGGATGTTTTATTTCGCGCAAGGTTTCGCGAGGTTAAAAGAAGTTTCGCAAAGTTGATACTTGGGTAAAATCGCGAGACCTCCTTTTCACCTCGCGAAACCTTGCGTTCAAAAAGCCGTTTTGCCGCGCCGGATAAACTGCCCGTAGCCGCGCCCTACTTTGGTCTCGCCGCGGTCGATGGCTACTTTGCCGCGCAGCAAAACCGCATCGACTTTGCCAGTCAGCTCCCAGCCTTCGTAGGCCGAATAATCGCAGTTCATGTGGTGCATGGCGGCCGAAATCGTGTGTTTCTTAGCGGGGTCGAAAATCACCAGGTCGGCATCGGCCCCGATACTGATAGTGCCTTTGCGCGGAAACATGCCGAAGATTTTGGCCGCGTTGGTCGAGGTCACTTCCACGAATTTTTGCGGCGTGATTTTACCCTTATTTACGCCTTCCGAAAACAGGAGCTCCATGCGGTGCTCCACGGCGGGGTGGCCGTTCGGTATTTTCGAGAAGTCGTTCTTGCCCAGCAGCTTTTGCTCCCACATAAAGGGGCAGTGGTCGGTGCCCACCACGTTTACCAGGCCCTGATTGAGGCCGGCCCACAGTGTAGCCTGGTCCTTCTTCTGGCGCAGCGGCGGCGACATCACCCACTTGGCGCCTTCGGCTTCATTCTCATAGAGCGAGGCATCGAGCAGCAAATACTGGATGCAGGTTTCGACCAGCACGCGCTGGTTGCGCTCGGTGGCGCGGCGCACCTGGTTGAGCGCGCCCTGGCAGGTGAGGTGCACGATGTAGGCATTCACACCCGTGTAGTTGGCAATGTCGGCGAAACGGCCCGAGGCTTCGGCCTCCGTCACTTCGGGCTGCGAGAGGTAGTGGTAGAGCGGCGAGAGCTTGCCCGACGCCCGGTGCTGGGCAATGAGCGTGTCAATCATGTCGCCGTTGGTGGCGTGGGCCGTCACGAGGCCGCCGTGTTTCTTGACTTCCTGCATCAGGCCCACCATCTGCGCGTCGTCAATCATGAGCGCGCCCTTGTAGGCCATGAAGGTTTTGAAGGACGTAATGCCTTCGGTAATCATCTCTTTGATTTCCAGCTGGGTATTCGGATTAAAATCCGTCACGGCCAGGTGAAAGGAATAGTCACCCACGGCATTACCGGTAGCCCTACCCTGCCACTCTTCCAGCGCCGCGCGCAACGAGCGGCCCTGCTTTTGCAGAATGAAGTCGATGACCGTAGTGGTGCCGCCGTGCAGCGCGGCGCGGGTGCCGGTCTCGTAGGTATCGCTGCTGAAAGTGCCCATGAAGGGCATCTCCAGGTGCACGTGCGGGTCGATGCCACCGGGCATCACCATTTTGCCGGTGCAGTCGATAACCTCCACACCCTCAGGCGCGGGCAAGCCCCGGCCAATGGCCGCGATGGCTTCGCCTTCGACCAGAATATCGCAAATACTGTCCGAGTCGGCCGTGATAACACGGCCGTTTTTTAGCAGAATCGACATGGTGCAAAACGGATGGCGCGGGGCCCTGCCCCGTGCTAACTATGAATAGGGCCTCTGGCCCGAATCGTTGAATGATGTGTAAGCCCGTTCGGACGGCACGAGTGCCGCAGGTCAGGGGCCTGCTACTAACTAGCACGGGGCAGAGCCCCGCGCCAGCAGCTACTTAGTACACGTACTTATCCGCAATTTTCAGCGCTTCCGAAATGATAGCCAGCCCCTCATCCAACTCCGCTTTATTGATGCACAGCGGGGGGGCGATGAAAATATAATTCCAGCGCACGAAGGTGTACATGCCCAGCTCCTTGATTTTGGCGGCCACCTCGTTCATGATGGTCATCTGGTCGGGGGTGGCATTCCAGGGAGCCATTGGCTCCTTGGTCTGGCGGTTTTTCACCAGCTCGAGGCAGCCGAAGAGGCCGGTGTTGCGCCAGTCGCCGATGCTGGGGTGCTGCTTTATCAGCTCGGCCACGCGCTCGTCGAGGTAGTGGCCCATCTCCACGGTATTTTCGAGCAGGTGGTCTTCCTCGTAAATGTCGAGCACGGCCACGGCGGCGGCGCACGATACGGGGTGCGCCGAGTACGTGAGTCCCAGCGGCAAGGGCTTGTTATCAAACGACCTGGCAATGGCTTCATCGACCATCACCGCGCCCAGCGGCACGTAGCCGGCGGTGATGCCCTTGGCCATGCACATGATATCGACCTTCACGCCGTGGTGGTCGGAGCCGAACCACTTGCCGGTGCGGCCGAAGCCCGACATCACTTCATCAGCCACGAGCAGAATATTGTATTTATCGCATATTTCGCGTACCCGCGTCCAGTAGCCGGGCGGGTACTTGATGCAGCCTGAGGTGCCCGACTCCCCTTCCAGGAAAATGGCGGCCACGCTGCCGGGGTTTTCGTAGCCAATAATGCGCTCCAGGGCGTCGGCGGCGCGCTGGGCACACTGCTCGGGCGTAGTGCTGAACCAGGGGCAGCGGTAGAAATACGGGTTTTCGACGTGTACCGTGCCCGGCATGGCCTGGCTATCGACGGCAAACTTGCGCGGGTCGCCGCCCACGCTCATGGCCCCGTAGCTCGCGCCGTGAAACGACTGGTAGAGCGACACAATCTTGTGCCGGCCGGTGTAGATGCGCGCCAGCTTAATCGCGTTTTCGATGGCCTCGGCCCCGCCCAGCGTAAAAAAAGCCTTGGTGAGGTTGGCCGGCGTTATCTCGGCCAGCTTGCGGCCCAGGTCGCCCCGCGCCTTGGTTATCATGCCCGGATACACGTAGCTCAGCTCGCGCATCTGGGCAGCCACGGCCTCGGTTACGCGCTGGTCGCCGTGGCCGATGTTCACGTTCATGAGTTGCGACGAGAAGTCGAGGTAGCGCTTGCCGTCGCGGTCCCACAGGTACACGCCCGCCGCCCGCTCGGCGCTGATGGGGCTGAGGCCCGCCTGCTTCGACCACGAAAACAGCGTGTGGTCGAGGTTGTCGTGCAGAATTTGCTGCTGGTCGAGGTCGAGAGTGGGGTGCATGATACTAACTTAGGTATGGCGTAGAAAAGCACTTAAAGCTGGCCGCTGTTTAGCTCATCCAGTTTACCCGCGACTCGGGATTCCACTTGGTGGTCGTCTTCTTCAGCTGCGTCCAGAACTCAATCGAGCTTTTGCCGGTGATGTCGCAGGCGCCGAATTTCGACTCGTTCCAGCCGCCGAAGGAGAAGGGTTCGCGGGGCACGGGCACGCCGATGTTCACGCCAATCATGCCGGCGCTGGCGTGGTCCATTACATAGCGGGCGAGGCTGCCGCTTTGGGTGAAAACGGCAGCGGCGTTGCCGTAGGGGTTGGCATTTTCGATAGCCAGGGCCTCATCCAGCGTCTTGGTGCGCAGGATGGCCAGCACCGGGCCGAACACTTCCTCCTGGGCAATGGCCATGTCGGGTGTCACGTAATCGATGACGGTGGGTCCCACGTAGTAGCCGTCTTCGTGGCCGGGCACCACGGCACCGCGGCCGTCGAGCAGCACCTTGGCGCCGGCCGCTTCGGCCTCCGTGATGTAGCGCTCAATGCGCTCCTTGGCCTCGCGGCTGATGACCGAGCCGAGGTTCTGGCCGGGTACAATCTTGCGGGCTTCTTCTACTAGTTTATTTACAATGTGGTCCACGTTGCCCACACCCACCATGGTAGAGCCGGCCATGCAGCGCTGCCCCGCGCAGCCCGACATACTGGCCGCCACGTTGGAAGCCGTCATTTCGGGGTGGGCATCGGGCAATACCAGCAGGTGATTTTTGGCGCCGCCCAGCGCCACGCAGCGCTTCAGGTTGGAGGTGGCGCGGATGTAGACGACCTTGGCAATGGGGGTGGAACCCACAAACGACACCGCCTGAATATCGGGGTGGTCGCATATTGCTTCCACGATGGTTTTATCGCCGTTCACCACGTTCAGCACGCCGTCGGGCAGACCGGCTTCTTTCAATAGCTCGGCGATTTTCACGGCGCTCAGCGGCACTTTCTCGGAGGGTTTGAGCACCAGGCAGTTGCCGAGCACCAAGGCGTTCGGGATGGTCCAGTGCGGCACCATGTTGGGAAAGTTGAAGGGGGCGATGCTGGCCACCACGCCCAGCGGCTTGCGCTCGGCGCGGGCTTCCACGCCCTTGCTCACTTCCAGAAACTCGCCCTGCACGAGTTGCGGCAGCGAGCAGGCAAACTCGGTTAGCTCCACCGCCTTTTCGACTTCGGCGCGGGCCTCGTCGAAGGTCTTGCCGTTTTCCTCGCGCACGAGGTCGGCCAGAGCCGTCATGTCGCGCTCCAGCAGCGTTTTATAGCGATAAAATATCTGCACCCGCTCCTTTATCGGCATGGCCGACCAGGCCGGAAAGGCAGCCTGCGCGGCCTTGACTGCCGCATCGAGGTCGGCGGCCGTGCTCAACGGCATAGCCGAGATAACGGCTCCGCTCAACGGGCTGAATACATCGAGCAAAGCGGCGGCCGGCGTGTCGATGGGCTGGCCCGCGACGTAGTTGCGAATGGCGGGGTACTTCAACGCTTGCGTCTCCATGAATTACCAGAAGGTTTAGGGGGCGCAAGCTACCGTTTTTTTCGGAAATGCAAACAAACCGACTGCTTTTTTTAGCTAAATGCCAAAAAAAGACCCGTTTTTTCTCAACATCAGCAGTTTTATAGCTTCATGAGCGCGGCCAGGGGGCGGGTTTGCCTGGCATACTCCGCCTTCGTCATGCGGTACTGCCAGAGGTCGTGGTACTGACCATCGCGCTTGGTATGCTGCACCAATTCGCCTTCCTTCACCATTCCATTTTTCAGCATTACCCGGCCCGAAGCGGGGTTGCCGCTAATATGGGTAGCGTATAGTTTATTTAGCTGCAACTCTTCGAAGCTAAAGCGCAGTAGCACTGCCAGCGCCTCGCTGGCCAGCCCCTGGCCCCAATAGGGCTGGCCCAGCCAGTAGCCCGCCTCAGCGCGGTCGAAACGCCGCTCGACGGTGAGGCCGATGCCGCCAATAAGCTCGCCGGTAGCCCGCAGCTCGATGGCAAAGGCGTAGCCGGTTTGCTGCGCGTAGTTTTCCTGGGTGAGTTGTACCCAGCGGCGGCCGTCTTCCGCCAGGTAAGGATGCGGGATATTGAGGGTATTTTTCGCTACTTCGTAATTACCAGCCAGCGCTACGAGACGCGGCACATCGGCCGGGGCAAAAGCCCGCAGCAACAGGCGCGGTGAATGGAGCTGGGGAAAGGGCGTCATTTTAACTATACTGCTCGTTTAGTGCGGGTACGGCAAAACTATCACTTCAGCTTCACGAGTAGGCACTTTCGTTGCTACTTTTTGCCCCACAGCGGCACCCGGCTTTCGGTACCAGCCCGCAGGCGGCCGATATTGGCTCGATGGGTATAGATGAGCATAGCCGCTAGCAAAAAGCCGAACCACACTTGCAGCGGATTGGCGGGCCGGAAGGCAGGCAGCAACTGCAACAAGGCGAAAGCCACGCCGGCCGTCATGCTGCTCAGCGATACGTAGCGCGTAGCGCCCAGCACCGCCAGAAACACGAGGAGCGCCACCCCTACCGTGGCGGGTGCAATAGCCAGCATCATCCCCAGGATAGTGGCCACGCCCTTGCCCCCCCGAAAGCCTGCCAGCACTGGATAGATGTGGCCTACTACTGCTAGCACGCCGCAGGCCAGTCGGTAGTAAAATAGGTTCTCGGGCGCAATAAGCTCCTGGCCCAGCAGAAGATTGGGCAGGAAGTACGCGGCCGCAAAGCCCTTAAACGCGTCAACCAGCAGCACAAACGTGCCTGCTTTCTTGCCTAGTACCCGAAAGGTATTGGTGGCTCCGGCATTGCCGGAGCCGTGCTCGCGGATATCGGCAAGGTTAAAAAACGCCCGCCCCACCCACAGGGCCGTCGGGATGGAACCAAGCAGGTAGGCCGCTAGCAGCGCCAGAATAATGTAGAGCATGCCGCAAAAGTAAGCTGCCCCGAAGCTCGGCTCCGGGGCAGTTGGCTACGAGTCGCCGAAGGGGTCATCTTCCGCTTTCTTCTTTTTCTTTTTCGACTTCTTATCCGGCTCGGGGGCAGGCTCCGTGCCGGGGTCGGCGCTCGGGTCGGGCGCAGCGGCCTTTTCCTTTTTCGCTTTTTTGGTTGGCTCGGGGGCGGGCTCTGGTGAGGCAGTGGGGTCGGCCGCGGGGGCCGGGTCGGCGGCCTTTTCCTTTACCTTCTCCTTTTTGACGGGCTCAGCAGCCGGCGAGATAACCCCATCGCCGAAGGGGTCGTTGTCCTTGGCTTTCTTTTTCTTCTTCACCGGCTCCTCTACCGGCGCGGCCGCGTCGGCCTCGCTGTTGGGGTCAGCCTTGGGCTTTTTCTTAGACTTTTTGCCGGTTTCGGCCCCGAAGCCGTCGAAATCGCCCGTTGGGGTGGCGGCGGCCGGACGCGGAGCCAGGCGGCCCGACTTACCCAGGTAGTCGCGCTCGAAGTGCGAGCGGAAGCGGTCCACATCCTCAAAGTCGCCCAGGAAGGCACCGTAGTCGGGGGCCGTTTCGATACTGCCTTTCTGCTTGGCGGATATTTCGCCATCAAATGCCTCGCTGGATGACTTTACGAGCAGCACATTATTGGCGTAGCGCAGATAGTACCAGGTTTGGGGCTCGGCTTCGAGATATACCTCTACCAGGTCGGTCGAGTTTTCACGCTTTATCTCTATGTAGCCATCTACTAATGCGTTAAGTCCTTGCTTACCTACGCCAGCCAAGCCAATTTTGCCCACCGAGTGCCAGGCGTGCTGCTTGGGGTCCCAGCGCAGATTTACCTTGCTCAGCGTGAGCGTATGGAGCAGCTTAGGCGAAATGGCTGCCAGCGCGGGCGGCACCACACCGGGGCGGCGATTGCTAAACGCCTCTGCGCCTTTGTTGCCGGCAAACTGCGCAATGTTGTATAGCTCATCGGTAGAGCCATCGAGCGCCTCGGGCGCGTTTTTAGTTACTTTCGCCAGGGTGCTGGCCATCAGTTCCACGGCTTTGGGGGGCATGGCCGCATCGATACCCAGTAGGGCTCGTACCCGGTAGTGGGCACTATCGGGGTTGGCCTGCCCTACGCCGCTGGCCGCAATGCTATAGTTTTTGTTGTTGGCGATAAAATTCATCGGCCCCCGAAACGTCATTTGATTGGTTGAGTCGCGGAAGCTGAGTACCGTGCCCTGGTACTGGTTGGGGTCGCTCAGGTCATGGTCGGTGATGGTATATGTACCTAGCTTATTGTCGTAGTGCAGCCGCCCGGCCACTTCAATGAGCGCGATATCGCTGGAGCTGCCCAGCGGACCGGCATAGAGCGGATAGATACGATTATCGGTGTCCGACACAAAGAGGCCGGTGGTGAGGGCAGTGCCATCTTCCGATTTGAGGTCGCGCAGGCTGAGGTCCAGGTTTTTGGGGTCGATACTGTCTTTCACGGCAAACCAGTCGGCCGTAGCCGCGTCGCGCAGCTTGCCAAACTGCAGCTGCACCTGGCCATCGAACAGGAGGCCGCGCTTGCGCGAGTTCAGGCTGATGCCACCCCGGAAGCCCACGCGCGGAGCCACCTGAAACTTCTGGTTGGTTTCTACATTGGCCGTGGCGGTGGTAGCCAGCGTTGGGGCAGTAGCAGCCTCAGTAGCAGTGGCTTTGCGACGTATGCCAAACCGCTTACGGCTGGTGGTCGAGGTCAGCAATGAGGCCGAGTCGGACTTAAAATCCACAAACTTCAGCGCAACGGAGTCGCCGGTGGCGGTGCGCGACATATACTTGGCATCGCCGCTGAAGCCATCGCGCGAGTCGACCCGAATGTTACCGCCCACCAGCTTATGAAACCTGCCCAGCGAATCGAGGAGCACCTTGGCATTGTGCAGCACCTGCATTTTGCCGCCCCCCGCAATGGCCACCCGCCCCGAGTCTGGAATTACCCAGGCATCGGCCGTGGCTATGTACGGCACGCCCTTGGTTTGAAGCTGATACTTGGTGAGGTCATAGCTGGCCGCACTAGCCCTGAACTTCAGGCCATTTTGCTCGGGCACTGTTGAGGTAAAATACGACCGCACCGAGTCAGCCCCGGCGGCCCGCAGCAACACCTGCTTTTTCTTAAAGTCCCAGTGCCCCCCGCTGAGCGAAGTGCGGAAGCCCGTGTAGGGCAGGTCGATAGATGCCTTGCTGCCCTCCTCCCGCTTAAAGTCGGCGAAGCCCTTTTTAAGGTCATAGGTAAAGCTCACATCGCTGGCGGCCAGGGCCGCTTTGCCCGCCTGGGCCGACTTTACACTCAGCAGCGCTTTTTGTCCTGAATAGGAATCGTTTTTAAACACCAGGTTTTCGGAGCGCACGTAGCTCTGCGGGCCATCCAGGCGGCCCGACCCGCCCACCGTCTTGGGAGTGAGCAGCAAGGAGCCTTTAAAGGTATGGTCGGCGTAGACCTTGGCGGCGGCCCCGCCCGGTGGCGTTTGCAGGTGCAGGCTGTCAGTACGGGCACCCCAATTAATAAGGTAGCCCGGTGGAAGCACCACTTTGGGGGTATTGGGGCCGGCCGCAATCGAGCCGGCTTTGCCCTCACCGGTCAGCGAGTCGCCGTACATCACGAAGCGGTCGCTCTGCATGGTGGCACCCAGGTAGGTAACCGTGCCATTCGATTGCAGCCCTTGAGTATTCAGCCTCACTTTGGCCCCGCCCGCCAGGTGGCCCTTACCCCCGTACATAGGGTAGCCGGCGGCCGGCACGGTATGCACAAAGCCCATGGAGCCATCTTCCTGCGGCGTGAGCGCCGTTTTGATGGGCGGCAGCGCCCGGCTGTGAAACACGCCCACGAAGTTGCCCCGCGATTTGCCGGTGCCCATCGAGTCGAAGCTGAAGGGAGGCACGTCAAAGTAAGTAGTCGTATCGTAGGCCCCGCCCAGCACGTCGGGCTTATTGAAGTAGACGTAGGCCCCCGAGGTGGAGCTGAACGACGGGTACTTTGGCAGCTTCTTACGCCCCGAGCGGTTTTTGGGGTCGTTGAGGTATAGCCGGCCACTCTGGTAGTTGCCTTTATTAGTGAGTACGAAGTCGCCGGGTGGCGCTTCTTCAGCTGCGGTGTTTTTGCCGGTTGCCTTTTTGCGCTTGTTGCGGATAGTCAGCGAGTCGATACGGGGCATATCGATGTAATAGCCGTCGTAGTCGAACTGATAATCGCGTCCTTTAAAGCCATAAACCGAGGTTTTTACCCGGCCGCCAAATTTCATGTTGCGGTTGCGCTCCATGCGTACCGTGCCGCTATCGGGCTGCACGAACACGGCCGCTGAGTCGTCGGAGAAGCTGAACTGCTTTACTCCCCGCAGCACCAGCTGGTTGGACGTCATGTTGAGGGTAGCGCTTCGCCCCGAGCCACTCAATGACTTTATATCGATATGGTCATAATCCTTCTTTTCGCGGGCGGCCCCCACGTAGTGCCGGGCTTTGCGCAGCAGTACTACTTCGCCGGTCTGGGGCCGCACATCTACGTAGCCATCGCGGGCGAGGCCGCCGATGGCTGAGCGCAGGTTGGCTTCGGAGGTATTGGTGGCCACGGCTACATCGTGCACATTAAGCACGTCGCCGTGGCCGTGGGCGATGCTGTAGCCCAGCAGCATTTGCAGGGGGTGCAGGTGGTTGATGCTCTTAAGCTGCTGGTAGCGGGTATTGGAAAAGAAGTCCTTGCTCTCAAAATCGGCCGAAACCTGGGTGGGAGAAGTCACGATGCTAAAGTCCATCTTCGGCTCGCGCAGGTTCCAGGTCAGCATCTGCGCCCGGATATCAACCTGGTGGTACGAGTCGGAATACGGCGCATTACGGTAGAGGCCCTGCCCGTAGAGCAGCTTCAGCTGCTCCTTGTTTTTCAGATATTTCAGCTCCACTCCCGGATGGGTGATGGAGTCGCCGGTGCTTTGGTAAAGGGAAACTGCGGCCTGACCGGCCGTGATGACCGAGTCGCCGAGCACAAAGTTGCGCGAGTCGGAGCGGAAGCGCAGCTTATTGTCCTGACGCACCAGCAAGTGCGAAACCGAGCCGTCGAGCGAGGCCGACAGCATGCTACTGCCCGCCAGCGACAGCCCGCCCTGGTAGGTAATGCCGGGCCCGATATCCTTTACCCGAACGTCGTTGGTGAGCGAGATAAAGCGCGGGTAGCTGCTCTCGGTAGCGCCGGGCTTACGGCGCACGCTCTTGTAGCTGAGGGCACCTTTTACTGGGGCTTCGAGCCGGGCGGCGTAGGTAAGCGTAACGGGCTGCGCCGTAAACTCGGGCTTGCTCAGGTCGAAGTCGAAGCCAGCCAGGTCGGCCGTTACGGGGTTGCCTTTTATCGTCCAGGCTACCTGCCCGCCGGTGCCTACAAAGTGGCTGCCCAGCGTGGCTGCCGTGCCGCTCACCTTGTGTATCACGATAGAGTCGCTGGAGGTGCGCATTACCAGGTCAGCGTCTTTCAGCTCCAGTACCGGCCCACTGATGGCGGGTGGGTAATACGCATCGTAGGCCGCACTGGCCGATGGCACAAACGGCTGGCTGGCCTGCTCGAAGTCGGCCGCGCTGGGGGCAGGCGTGCTGGTTTTGGCTACGGGCTTGGCAGCGGGTTTGGCAGCAGTCTTGGCCGTCGCCTTGGCGGGCGCTTTTTTTCTGGGCGTGCCCCAGCCGTCGTCAGCAGGTGCGCCCCAGCCATCGTTGGCTGCTTTCTTTTTAGAACTGACAATGGGTGCCCCCCAGCCGTCGTTGGCGCTGCTCCAGCCGTCATTCTTGCTGGCCTTGCTGCTGCCGGAGGTATTCCACATATCGGCAGTGTCCCAGCCATCGCTGGCCCGCTTTTTCTTTACTGCGGGCTTGGGCTTCGCCTTAGGCTTGGCTACGGCAGCCGGCTTGGCAGCGGGCAGCTCAGCAGGCTTCGGGGCCGGAGCGCTGCCAAACGAGGCGTTGGGGTCAACGGCGGCGGGCGCTTTGTAGGCAAACGACAGCTGGCCGCCCACGGCGCGCAGGGCGTTAAAACCCGAGCGATACAGGTAGCCGCCGTTCAGCACGCGGGCCGTCATCATCAGGTATTTTTCCGCTTCGGGAACGGGGTCTTTCTCTACCGACTGGCTTACCGCATCCAGGTACTGGTCGAGCTGCGTATCGTTGAGGCCGGCTTTGGCTTTGCCGCCGATGATAGCGCTGTAAAAGGCCGTCAGGTGCGGGATAGGCCGCATCTTTTTATCGAGTATCTTCTGCGACAGGGCCGCGATGGCCGACTGCTGGCTGGCCGTAAGCGTGTTGCTGCCCCAAAGCTGGCGCAGCTGGTCACCCAGCGCCCGCGCTCCCGCATTGTTGGTAGCCAGCATCATCGTGCGCACATCGATGATAAACTGGGCCGGGTCGGCGGAAAGGTGGCCCGTGTACCGCTGCACTGCCACTTGGCCGGGGCGCACTTCGCCGGCTACGCGGCCATCGGTGGGCGGCGCAGCCGGCGGTGCAACGGTCTTGGCCGCGGGCGGTGCGGCCGGCTTGGCAGTCTGCGCCCGGGCGGGCAGCAGCGGGAAAGCGAGGCAGAAAAAGGCGGCGAGCAGTCGCTTCATAAGGTCGGGCAAAGGCCGCGGGCGGCCGGCAGGTCGTCCCCGGCAAGTACCGGAGCAGCTTACAATTTGGTGAAAATAGCCGATACCCAGCTACGTAGCGTGCGGTGCCGCTCGTAGCGCAGCCCCTGGCGGGTAGCCTCGGCCGTTATTTTAGGTAAATCTTCCTCGTAAAACCCGCTGAACAAAATTGGTTTCCCAACCGGCAGTAAGCGCGCATACTCGTGCATATCCTCCAGCAATACGTTGCGGTTGATATTGGCCAGAATGAGGTCGAAAGGCGCTTCATCGGCCAGGGTTTCGACGCCGCCCAGGCGGCACTCGATGGTATGGCACTGGTTTTCGGCGGCATTGTCGCGGGCGTTTTCCACGGTCCAGGGCTCTACATCTACGGCCAGCACCTGGCGCGCGCCCAGCTTCTCGGCCATAATGGCCAGTATGCCGGTGCCGCAGCCCATATCCAGCACGCGCTTGCCCTGGTGGTCTATATCAAGCTGATTCTCAATCATCAGCGCCGTGGTTTCGTGGTGGCCGGTGCCAAACGACATGCGCGGCATTATCTCAATATCGTAGGCCAGCCCCTCGGGCTTGGCATGAAACGGCGCCCGCACCGATACCCGCTCAGCAATGATGAGCGGCTGAAAATTCTTTTCCCATTCGGCATTCCAGTTCTGGCGGGTAATCACGCGGTCGGAATAAGCCAGCTCACCAATGCCTTCGTAGCGGCTCATAATCTCGGCTACGGCGTCGCGGTCAAATGCTTCTTCGGTAGTGTAGGCACAAAAGCCGGCGTCGTTATCCTCAAACGTGTCGAAGCCTACTTCGCCCAGCTCGGCTACCAGCATATCGGCCAGCTCGCGGGGAGCCTGCACGGTCAGTTCAATAAAATCCATTTTTAGCAATCGGTATAAATAGTACCGGCTGCAAAGTTCGCAGAAAATCAGCGGTTAGACTTCACCTAGCTTTTCGGCCCACCGGCCCAACCTGCAAAAGCCGCCGGCAGGTGCCAGCGGCTTTGTTCTATTAAAAATTTACTATATTTACTGTTTACAGCCTGCAAATGAGCGTACTTTGGTGTAGTGAATGGCGAAGTCGGCGCGGCTGCGGTCGGCCGTCACAAACAGGGTGTAATCGGCAAACTCGCGGTTTTCGGATGGGCACCACAGGCCGGCTTTGTCAGCAAAAAGCTTGTTGGTCTCGTTGAAAACCAGCAGGTCGGCAAAAGCCTGCTCGGGCTCGATGTACACCACGGCAAAGCAGTTGTTGGCGCGGTTCGGGTCGGTTTCGAGGTACACCGAGCCGTAGATTTTACAGGGGTCAACCGAGCCAAGCGGGTGCGGCGCAACCCGGCCGGCCGGCAGTATCCACAGCAGAAAAGAAAGGAGCAGCGACAACACAGCGGCAGGGAGTAAGAGAAAAATGAGGCGGCCAGCACCGGCCCGGCCCGAGGCCGGCTACCAGGCAAAGATTCGGCCTAAAATACAATTTATCCGGCGCAGTGCCGCTGGCTAGAACGATTTGATAATCTCGACGAAGTCGCGCGACTTGAGCGAGGCGCCGCCGATGAGGCCGCCATCGACGTCGGGCTGACTGAAGAGCTCGCGGGCGTTCTGAGCGTTGCACGAGCCGCCGTATAAAATAGTGGTATCGGCTGCCACCTGGGCATCGTAGGCGGCCGCTACCTGCCCCCGGATGAAAGCGTGCACCTCCTGGGCCTGCTGGCTGCTGGCCGTGCGGCCCGTGCCAATGGCCCAGATGGGCTCGTAGGCAATTACTACCTGGCTCAGCTCCTCTTTGCTGCTATGAAACAGGCCGGCCGCCAGCTGCTGGCCGATAAAGTCGAAAGTTTCGTTGGCCTCCCGGGTTTCGAGGCTTTCGCCCACGCAAAAAATGGGCTTGAGGCCGGCCGCCAGGGCAGTTTTCAGCTTCTGGGCCAGCAGGGCATCATCTTCGCGAAAATGCTGGCGGCGCTCTGAGTGACCCAGGATAACGTACTGGCAGCCCACCGAGTGCAGCTGCCGGGCCGACACCTCTCCGGTATAAGCACCGCTCTCCTTCTCGTGAAAGTTCTGGGCCCCCAGCGCGGGGTTGCCGCTTTCGCCCAGCAGGCGGCCCACGGCCAGTAGCAGCGGAAACGGCGGGCAGAGCACCACCTGGGGGGCCGGCACGCTGGTCGGCTCATCGTGCAGCATTTGTACGATTTCGGAAGTCAGAGCCTGCGCTTCGGGCAGGGTGAGGTTCATTTTCCAGTTGCCGGCAACGAAGTTCTGGCGCATTAGAAGAAAGCTAAGTAGATGCTAAATAGATAAGGGCTGCCCACGCTGGGCTGCCACAAAAGTAACGGCGTGGGGGCGGCCCGGCCAGCGCTACGCCGACCGCGATTGCCGGGCTACCACAGCGGCACCTGCCAGCAGCGCGACGGCCGCGGCCAAAGCTGCCATAGCCAGGCCCGCCTCAGCGGTGTGCTGGGCTTGCCAGGTGCCTACCAGGCCCCAGGCAACGGGCAGCGGCAGCAGCGCATCACGGTGGCGCCAGGCCAGCCCGACTCCCAGGCCGGCCGCTACTGCCAGCAGCGCGTAGCAACCCACCCGGCTCGCCTCGGCCGACCACTGCCACCCAAACCCGTCGCGCAGGGCGAAGATGACGTTGAGCACCGTAGCCAGCAGTATCCAGCCCAGATATAAGCTCAGGAACCACACCGGCCAGCCTGGCGCCTGGCCGGCCAGCACCGATGCCCGGGCGCGGCCATACGCCTGCGCCAGCAGCAGCAGAATGAGCAGCATCAGGGTAAGGCTGGCGCTGATAAGCTCATAGCTGAATACCAGCGTCCAGCCCGTAGTAGCCAGCACCGCCCACGTCAGCAGCGTATTGATTTCCAGCGGCAGCAGCGCCTCGCGCTGCCGGGGTAGCAGCTGCCAGACCGTATACCCTACCAGCCCCGAGAAAATGATGCCCCAGATGCTAAACGCATAGCCCGCCGGTGTCAGCAGCGTAGGATGCCGCGCCGACATGGCGCCATTGCTGAGCGCCCCGGCCGGCGGGTGGGCATTATATAAGTAGTTGACGTAGAGGCAGGCCACTACGGCGGCCGGCAACAGCCAGCGCCACAGGCGGCCGGCCCCGACTTGCGGAACATCATTATTCATGGGCTGAAATACGGTAAAAACAACGAGAGCGCCGGGCCACGGCAAACCGGGCCCGACGCTCTTTACAAAATAGTTTTTTTACTATATTTACTACACAAACAACCCTTCGACCGACAAGTACCGCTCGCCGGTGTCGTAGCAGAAGGTAAGCACCTTGCCGCCCTGGGGCACTTCGCTCAGCTTTTTGGCCACCGCCGCCAGCGACGCCCCCGACGAGATGCCGCACAGAATGCCCTCCTCCTTCGCGGCCCGGCGCGTCATCTCAAACGCTTCGTCGCGGCTTATCTGAATGGTACCGTCGAGAATGGCCGTGTGCAGGTTTTCGGGAATAAAGCCCGCTGCCAGGCCCTGAATGGGGTGCGGCCCCGGCGCGCCGCCGCTGATAACGGCCGACAGCTCGGGCTCAACCGCAAAGGTTTTCATGTTGGGGAACAGCGGCTTAAGCGCCTCGGTTACGCCCGTGATGTGGCCGCCGGTACCCACGCCGGTGATGTGGAAGTCGAAACCGCCGGGCATGTCGCGCAAAATTTCCTGGGCCGTGGTTTCGGCATGAATCCGGATGTTGGCCGGGTTCGAGAACTGCATCGGCATCCAGGCGCCGGGCGTGCCGGCTACTATTTCCTGGGCCTTGGCAATGGCGGCCTTCATGCCGCCTTCGCGCGGGGTCAGCTCCAGCTGCGCGCCGTAGGCCGACATCAGGCGGCGCCGCTCGATGCTCATGCTTTCGGGCATTACCAGGGTAAGCTTGTAGCCTTTCACGGCAGCAACCATGGCCAGGCCCACGCCCGTATTGCCGGAGGTGGGCTCCACGATAAGGCTGTCTTTGGTGAGGATACCGTCTTTTTCGGCCTGCTCAATCATGCTCAGCGCGATGCGGTCTTTGATGGAGCCGCCGGGGTTCTGGCGTTCCAGCTTCACCCACACCTCCACATCGGGGCGCTCGGCGGCGAATAGCTTGTTGAGTTTGACCAGCGGCGTGTTGCCGATGACGTCGAGGATGGAATTAGCTTTCATTTTTGATTGAGTTGGTTGTCAGTTGTTTGTTGACAATTGTCAGGTTTTTTTAAGAAGCTAGCGAACAGTTTTGGATGAAACCAACTCGTAATCAGCCTGACAACTGGCAACGAGTAACTGATAGTAAGCTTAAATCGAAAATATCAGCTCGCCGGCCGGGTCGTCTTGCCGGGCCATGTGGAGCTGCGCCCGGTGGTACACCCGCGAGTGCGAGGGCACACTCTCGGTCAGCCACACGTTGCCGCCAATAATACTGTGCGGACCAATAACGGTATTGCCCCCTAATATCGTGGCGTTCGCATATATCACCACATGGTCTTCAATGGTCGGGTGCCGCTTGAGGCCCTGCAGAGTCTTGGCTACGCTGAGTGCTCCTAGCGTAACGCCCTGATAAATCTGCACGTGCGCGCCAATCTCGGCTGTTTCGCCAATTACGATGCCCGTACCGTGGTCGATGCAGAATGCGCCCCCAATGCGCGCCCCCGGATGGATGTCGATGCCCGTGCGCTGGTGCGCATACTCGCTCAGCAGGCGCGGCAGGCGCGGCACGCCGCGCTGGTGCAGCGCGTGCGCCAGCCGGTGCAGGGCGGTAGCATAAAAGCCAGGGTAGGTAGTCAGAATCTCGGCAATACTCTGGGCGGCGGGGTCGGCGGCGAGGGTAGCTTCGGCATCGCGCAACAGGGCCTCCCGCAGGGCTGGCAGCCCCTCAAAGCAGGCACTGGCAAGCGTGCCGGGGGCAGCCGGCAGGCCGGGCACCTGCGCCAGCAGCTCGGCCAGCGCGGCCCGCAAGTGGTAGAGCGTAGCCGCAACGGCATCGGGGCCGGCCAGGGGCCGGGCGGCCCGCTCCGGAAAAAGCACCGCCAGCACCTGCTCGGCTAATGCACAAAAGGCCGGCCCTGGCAGGGCCGTGGGCACGGCCGCGTGTGCCCGTGCCAATTGCTCAGCAAACGTTTCGAGGGCAGCGGCAGACACGGGAGTAGTATGAGTAAAGTCCACTAACAGCCAGCAAGCCAGAATATCGGCCGGGCCTGGGCTTCTTAACCGGGCGCCCACGCCGAAGGTTTTAAGCTGGCAGCGGCACAACCACCCGGCCGGAACGGCCGTTAGCAGCTACCAACGGGTATCTTCCTCATTTTCCAGCTTTTCCTCATGTCTACTACCAACCACCCCACTTCCTCAACAACCGCTCCCGATGGCTCCCAGCACCTGGCCGCCGGCCAGCACGTGGCCCTGCGCCTGTGGGAAAACGAAGAGCCCGGCGCGCCCAAGCCGCTTAGCAGCAAGCCCTACGAAACGGTAGGCTACGTGCTGAAAGGCCGCGCCGAGCTGCACCTCGAAGGCCAGGTAACTACTCTGGAAGCCGGCTCCTCCTACCTCGTGCCCCAGGGTGCGTCGCACACCTACAAAATTCTGGAAACATTCTCGGCGCTGGAAGCTACGTCGCCTCCTGCCAGGTAAGCCGGCGGGCTCCGGGTGGAGCGTAGCACCCACCCGGAGCCTGATTTGCGGCAAACGAGCAGCGCGTACTAGGGACCGGGCAGGCCCGCCGCTGCTCTTACGCTTGTTTTTGGTTTGCTTATTCAGCAGCCAGGACTGGCCGCTTTCGAGAAGGTAGCCTCTGCCTGTTGCTGGCTTAATGCTCAGAAATATTATATAAATACTATACTATCCGGGCTCAGCGCGGGTAAAAAAATCTACTGCCCGGCGCTCCGAATAATAAGTGCCGGCCGGGCCGCCTTCGTTAAAGCCTACATGTCCGCCCACGGTTGGCGTTTCGAGGTAGAGAAACTGGCTGGCAGCGGCCGCCTCCCGCGGGAAGCAGCTGGAGGGTAAAAACGGGTCATTCAGCGCGTTAACCAAAAGAGTAGGCACGCGAATGCCACTCAAATAGCGCCCCGAGGCTGCTTGCTCGTAATAGTCATCGGCCGAGGCAAACCCGTGCAGCGGGGCTGTAAAGCGCTCGTCGAACTGCGGAAAATCGCGCAGCTTATTTAGCTCCGACAAGTCGAGCTGGCCCGGTAGCCGGGCATCCTTTGCCCGAATCTTCTCACGCAGCGAGTTCATAAATCGCCGCAGGTACACCTGGTTTTGCCAGCGGCTGATATGCACCGAGCTGGCCTTCAGGTCGGTAGGCACTGAGAATACGGCCGCCCGACGCACCTGAGCCGGCACCCGCGCGGCGTTCTCGCCCAAGTACTTAAGAGTAACGTTGCCACCAGCCGAAAACCCGGTCAGAAATATTTCAGCGTAATGCTTTTGTTCACTTGCATGCCGGATAACCTCGGCCAGGTCGTCGGTATCGCCCAGGTGGTAGGCCCGCAGCAGGCGGTTGGTTTCGCCGCCGCAGCCGCGGTAGTTCCAGGCCAGCGCATCAAAGCCCACCTGGTTGAGGGCGCGGGCCATGCCGCGCACGTAGGGCCGGTTGCTATCGCCTTCCAGCCCGTGCGAGATGATACCCAGCCGGCCAGCCGGCACGGAGCCCGCCAGCGACCAGTCGAGGTCCACAAAATCTCCGTCGGGCAGTTCCAGTCGCTCGCGCTGGTAGCGCACCTCCGGCACCCGGCGCAGGGTGCTGGCCGCAATAGTTTGCAGGTGCCCATTGGCCAGAAACATAGCCGGGCGATAGTCAGAAGTAGTAAGCAACGGCATAAAACGGGCCGGCGGTAGCCGGCGAAACAGCTTCTTTCGCAGCAAAAGCAACGCCAGTTTGGTGGTTTTTGGCTGTTGGCAGCGTATTTTTGGGCAAATGTGGGCACAAATGGTAGTTGAGGCTCACCCAGCTATCGGTTTGCTGCCCGCTAATTTTCTTACGCTGACGCTGGGATTTATCGGTTTTAATTTCTACCTTTGCCCTCCCAAACGCGAAAACCGCAGCCCCGGCTGTTTTTTATAGAATTCCTTTTTTGTCATGGCAAACCACAAGTCGGCTATTAAGCGCATCCGCAGCAACGAGGCGAAGCGTGTACTAAACCGCTACCAGCACAAGTCTACTCGTACGGCTATCAAAAAGCTGCGCGACCTCACCGATAAAACGGCCGCTCAGGAGCTGCTGAAGAAAGTATCGTCGATGCTGGACCGCCTGGCCAAGAAGAACATCATTCACAAGAATAAAGCTGCTAACAACAAGAGCAAGCTGACAAAGCTCGTCAACGCGCTTTAGCGCGAGACGAGTTTAGCGGGACCGAACTCTGCCGCCCCACCGTTCGGTCCCGCGCTTCATACCAAAAAGCCCTGCCTTTGCCGGCAGGGCTTTTTGTGTTGGCTGAGCCGATTAATTTTGCCGGCTATCTTCGCGGCTACCAAGCGTTAGCCCGCGCCGACTACAAAGCCCGCGCTACTGTATATACGGGTTGGGCAGTACCCAGCCGCACCTGCCGGGTATCGACTGGTGCTCAACCAAAGGCTGGTTCCTACTCTGGGAGTGGGAGTTAGCCATTCTACCGATTATTACGAAAACCAACTGGCCTACTACCGCCAGGGCAGGTTTGGCTACGGACAGCCGCTATATTTTACAGAACTGCTGACGGCGCGGGCTTGCCAGGCACTAGCGGCTGCTACCCTGTCGCCCAACCCGGCTATACCTCGCAGGCTACCCTTGCGCTGGCGGCCCCTTGCCAACCAGGCACCATACTGGTGCTTGCCGACGCACTAGGACGCACCATGTGGCGCACGCCATTAGCAGCAGCCAGCGGAGCTTGGCTATACCGCTAGCCTGCCAGCCTACGGGCGTCTATGTAATACAGCTGCAGTCACCGGCCGCTGGCACGCTGATGACCTGGAAGCTGGTTAAGGAGCAGGTCTGAACCACGGATTTATCGGATTTTGTAGACGATTAGCAGTTGACACCTTCCCCGCCCTGGCAAATAAAAAGGCTGCCCAACCAGGCAGCCTTTTTTGCATTCACAAAATCCTTGGTTCAGACAGCCTACGCGACGCTCACCTTTACCATGTTGGCGCGGCCCCGCTCGGTGATGGGCATGGTGCCGGTATTGATGAATACATCGCCGGCCTTCAGGTGGCCGGTAGTAGTAAGCACGTAGCGAATGTCGGCGATAGTGCTGTCGGTGCTGTTAAAGCGGTCGTAATAGAAGCAGCGCACGCCCCACACCAGGCTCAGCGCAGTCAGCAGCGGCCGGTTGTCGGTGAAGATGAAAATATCGGCTTTGGGGCGATACTTGGCCAGTTGGAAGGCGGTGTAGCCCTGGTGCGTCATACCAGTAATGGCTTTAGCACTGGTATTCTTCGCCAGGTGGCAGGAAGCCGACAGAATACTATCGACCATAAAGGTGGAAGCGGCCGAATCGACGGGCCACCACTTATGGAAAAGCTTGGGGCTACGCGTTTCCACGCTCAGAATAGTAGCTACCATCGAGCGGATAACCTCGGCGGGGTATGCCCCCACGGCCGTTTCGGCCGAGAGCATTACGGCATCGGCCCCGTCCATCACGGCGTTGGCGACGTCGCTGGTTTCGGCGCGGGTGGGGCGCGGGGCAGTTATCATGCTCTCCATCATCTGGGTGGCGACGATAACGGGCTTGCCGGCCCGGTTGCACTTCTCGATAATCATCTTCTGAGCCATCGGCACCTCCTCCATCTTCACCTCCACGCCGAGGTCGCCGCGGGCTACCATTACGGCGTCGGTCAGGGCAATAATCTCATCAATATTGCGCAGGCCGTCGGGCGTCTCGATTTTGGCAACTACGCGGGTAGTTTTACCGGCTTCAGCAATCAGCTTTTTGATAAAGCGAATATCATCAGCTTTGCGGGCAAAGCTCAGGGCAATCCAGTCTACGTCGTTATCAAGGCCAAATTTCAGGTCCTCAATATCTTTCTCTGTCATGCTCGGGGCCGAAACCTCCGAGTCGGGCAGGTTGATACCCTTGCGGGGCTTTACCAGGCCGCCGTACACCACTTCCACATCTACCTCGTGGTCGCGGTCGGTGGCGAGCACTTTCAGCTCAATCTTGCCATCATCGATAAGAATCATATCGCCCGGCTTCACGTCGCGGGCCAGGCCCAGGTAAATGGTGCTCAGGCGCGTGGCCGTGCTGATTTCTTTTTCGCCGCACACCAGCTTTATCTTATCGCCGCGCTTGATTTCTACCCCGCCCCCTTCTACCTCACCCAGCCGGATTTTCGGCCCTTGCAGGTCTTGCAGCAGGCCCACGTTGGTACGCAGGTCTTTGTTGAGGCGCCGCACGGTATTGATAACCGACAGGTGCTCTTCGTGGGCACCGTGCGAGAAGTTGAGCCGAAACACATCAACGCCCTCGCGGATAAGCATACCCAGGCGCTCGTAGGTATTGGATGCCGGGCCCACGGTGGCCACAATCTTGGTTTTATTAAAGGAAACGGTGGAAGGTTCCATGTGTTTTTTGCGGGTCGTGCTGCGTCGGCAAAGCGCCTTTGTACGTTCGCGCCACAGCGGGTAGAAAAAGGTAGAGAGTAAGTGACTGCCGCCCTGGCAAAGAGCTTTGTTCCGAAGAAGAGGGCAAGTAGTTAAAAAATCAGATTTTCTTTGTACTTCAATTCAGCAGGCGCAAACTCGCTGGCGTACTGCACGGCGGGCACGGCCGTCAGCCGGTCGAGCAGCTCAGTGCCGGCCCACTCATCCACCCCGCCCTGCACCTGCAGCAGATAGTCGTACTCCCGGATATCGGGGGCCAGAAAGGGCTTTTGCAGCGTGGACGGCTGGGCGGCGCGGTTGCGCAACAGCCGCAAGGTAAGCACCTCCGTAGCGTAGAGATAGTAGCTGAATGCCAGAGCGCCCTGCTGTACCAGGTTGAGAATGAAATCGGGCTGCCGCACCAGGCGCAGACGCAGCTGCCGGTTCAGGCTCCAGGCCAGCGTGTAGTCACGGGTGCTGGAAACCAGGCCAAACAGCGCGAAGTCACAGTCGTACTCAGCCTCCAGGGTTAGCATTTTCATCGGTCAGCGGCGAAGTGCAAAGCTACAGCTTTCGCGGGGCCATAGGACGCCCTTTTTAGGGGGTAAGCCAAAATATTGTACGTACTCTCCGGGGGGTAGCGCGGGGTAGTTGCGAAAAGTAGCGTTACTTTGCAGACAAGTTTCCCCCTTAACCACGACTGCAATGTCTGAAATCGCCGAAAAAGTAAAAGCCATCATTATCGACAAGCTGGGCGTTGAAGCCTCGGAAGTAACTCCGGAAGCCAGCTTCACCAACGACCTGGGTGCCGACTCGCTCGACACCGTGGAGCTGATTATGGAATTCGAGAAAGAATTCAACGTGAGCATTCCCGATGACCAGGCTGAGAACATCCAGACCGTGGGCCAGGCAGTAAGCTACCTCGAAGAGCACGCCAAGTAGTTATTGAAGAGCCAGCTAGCTTAATTGCACAGCTGGCCCAACAATCAAAAATTGCCTATACCGGCCGGCTCGCCGCCGGCCGGTTTTGCTGTTTCTACCTAATGAGCTTTTCTTATCGATGCTGGGCTGCTAGTCTCGCCGGCTGCTACCCTATCGATTCAGGAGTACGTTACGCACTCAGCATATTAGCACATCTAAAAAATCACGCCGCCTGACCGGCGTCCGCTCTATGTCGTCAATTCGCCGCGTTGTCGTAACCGGTATCGGGGCCATCACACCCCTGGGCAGCACCGCTCCCGCTTACTGGGAGGGGCTCAAGAATGGGGTGAGCGGGGCCGCTGCCATTACCCGCTTCGATGCCTCTAAATTTAAAACCCGCTTTGCCTGCGAGGTAAAAGACTACAATCCTGATGCTTACTTCGACCGCAAGGAAGGTCGGAAGATGGACTTGTTCACGCAGTTTGCCGTTATCGCCTCCGACGAAGCCATTGCCGATGCCGGCCTGCTGACGGGTGGCGTCGATAAGGACCGCGTGGGCGTAATCTGGGGCTCGGGCATCGGCGGCCTCAAGTCGCTGCAGGAGGAATGCTTTCAGTTTGAGCGCGGCGACGGCACCCCCCGGTATTCGCCGTTCTTTATTCCGCGCATGATTGCGGACTCCTCATCGGGCAATATTTCCATTAAGAATGGCTTTCGCGGCCCCAACTTCGTTACGACCTCGGCCTGCGCCTCGTCGAACGATGCGCTGATTGCAGCCTTCAACAATATCCGCCTCGGTCTGGCCGATGCCGTAGTGACCGGCGGCTCTGAAGCCGCCATTACCGAGTCGGGCGTGGGAGGATTCAATGCCCTCAAGGCCATGAGCGAGCGCAACGACGACCCGGCTTCGGCTTCGCGGCCCTATGATAAAGACCGCGACGGCTTTGTACTGGGTGAAGGCGCGGGTGCGCTGGTGCTCGAAGAGTATGAGCACGCCCGGGCGCGCGGGGCCAAAATCTACTGCGAGATTATCGGCGGCGGTATGTCGTCGGATGCCTACCACATTACGGCTCCCGACCCCAGTGGCTCGGGCGTGGTGCTGGTAATGCGCAACGCCCTGCGCGATGCGGGCATCGACGCCAGCGAGGTTGACTATATCAACACGCACGGCACGAGCACGCCGCTCGGCGACGGGGCCGAAATCAAGGCCATTGAAACCGTATTCGGCGAGCACGCGGCCAAGCTCAACATCTCTTCGACCAAGAGCATGACCGGCCACCTGCTGGGCGGGGCGGGCGGCATTGAGGCAGTGGCTTCCATCCTGGCAATCCAGCACGGCATGATACCGCCCACCATTAACCTGCACACGCCCGACCCGGAAATCAACCAGGCGCTGAATTTTACGCCCAACGTGGCGCAGAAGCGCGAGGTGAACGTGGCCCTCAGCAACACGTTTGGCTTCGGCGGCCATAATACCAGCGTGGTTTTCCGCAAGCTGACCGCAGATTAAACGGATTTAACGGATTTCGCAGATACGCCCACCTGCGGTGGGCTAGCTGGCTTGGTTGGCTGCGACCTGTCAAAACTTATGCGCGTGTTTATGCTGTGTTAGTAGCATGCTTGTCTGACTTGCTCGGCCCGTACGCGGGCTTGGTCAGCCCACCGCTAGAGCAGTTTTCAAATCGGTGTATAAGGCGGGCTGCCGGGATTGAGCCGGCTGTCCGCTCGTCGAAAGAACCAGCGGCGCGAACCAAGAGCGGACAGCCGGCTCAACCCCGGCAGCCCGCCCCAGGCAATCTGTACACAGACTTATAAACTGCGCTGAGTGCTGCTTGAAATTCAGCACTGTTCTCCTCCTTTCATACCCGGGCTTAGCCAGCCCACCGCAGGTGGGCGTATCTGCGAAATCCGTTAAATCCGTTTAATCTGCGATGCCTCTACCTCTCTTTGGTCTGTTTCGGCGGCTGCTGGGCAGCGATAAGCAGTTTCGGCAGGCCGTCGCCACCGTTATCGGCCAGGACCCGGATAATGCGCAGCTCTACCGGCTGGCGTTTACCCACTCGTCGGTGGTGAAGCAGGACCCCGGCGCGGGCCGCCACCAAAGCAACGAACGGCTGGAGTTTCTGGGCGACGCGGTGCTGGGCACCGTAGTGGCCGAGTACCTATTTCGCAAGTTTCCGTACGAGCAGGAAGGCTTCCTGACCGAAACCCGCTCGCGCATCGTCAACCGCGAAAGCCTCAACGCCATTGCCCTCAAAATGGGCCTCGACAAGCTGGTGCAGCTCGACTCGACCCAGAGCCGGGTAGCCCGCTCGCGCTCGGTAAACGGCAATGCCCTGGAAGCGCTGGTCGGGGCGGTGTACCTCGATTTGGGCTACAAGTCGGCCCGCAAGTTTGTGCTCAAAGGCTTAATAAAGCCGTTTGTCGATGTTAACAAGCTGACCACCACTACGTCCAATTATAAGAGCAAGCTCATCGAATGGGCGCAACGTAATGGCAAAGACGTGCGCTACGAGCTGAGCGGTGAGCCCCGGCCGGGCGGCGTGATGGAATTCACGGCCACTGTGCTGCTGAGCGACGAGGTAATAGCCACCGGCATGGGCCTCAATAAGAAGCAGGCCGAGCAGCTGGCCGCCGAGCGGGCGTTGGCGGCATTGGGGGTGTAATTGAATGACTCAGGAGTATGATTAACTGGCCATCACTTGCTTTTGCTATTGGCGTACTAGTAGTTTTTTTTCAATCGTTAGTATGGCTCCAAAACAAAATTATTGCCCCCCGCCAGCAGCAAAAGATTTGGCTTAAACAAAATGTTAGCCCGCTTTTATTCTGCGGATTGACGCGGGCGATAGCAACTGATGGCTTACCTGCAATGGATAAGCCTGGTACTATTGTAGGCTTAATTGGTGAAGTTGATGGGTTTGCAGTGGAAATTTCTACCAACTTTCAGACGGGGCTTTTTGTATTCCCTTTTTATTTGATAAGGGTGTATTTCAATGCTGATGGTTTAAATAAAGAGCTACTTCAATTAAGATGCAAAAATAACCTAAGCCTTAGTAGCTACTTCCGGTGGGGAAATGCAACATTGACTCTGACACACGCAGATTATGAAGGCACATCTGGATATACTGGAACTTATATGAATAGTCAGGTTATGCTACATGAAATAGAAAAAATAGTTTTCGAATTAAAAGCACTGAATTTGAAGCCTGTTACTTATGCGGAAGGGATAATCCAGCGTCAAACCTTTCAGGACTAACCTATGCGCATTGCCGGAGCCGCCCTCAACCAGATTCCCTTCAACTGGGCTCATAACATTCAGAATATCAGCGCCGCCATTGCCCAGGCCAAAGCTGAGGGCGTAGAGCTACTGTGCCTGCCCGAGCTGTGCCTGACGGGCTACAACTGCGAAGACCTGTTTTTGAGCGACTGGCTGCCGGCGGCGGCGCTGGCGCATTTGCAAAAAATCAGGCCGCTTACGGAGGGTATTTGCGTGGTGGTGGGCTTGCCGGTGCGGCTGCACCACCGCACCTACAACACGGCCGCCGTGCTGCGCGACGGCCAGATTCTGGGCTTCGCGGCCAAGCAGTTTCTGGCCAACGATGGCGTGCACTACGAAACGCGCTTTTTTGTGCCGTGGCTGGCTGGCGAAACCACAACGGTGGAGCATGAAGGCGAAAGCTGGCCGCTGGGCGACCTTACGTTTGAGCACCAAGGCGTGCGCTTTGGCTTTGAGATATGCGAGGATGCCTGGCGGCCCGACGACGTGCGGCCCGCCTGCCGGCTCATGGGTAAGGTTGAGTTGATTATCAACCCCTCGGCCAGCCACTTTGCGATGAGCAAGACCGATGTGCGCTACAAGCTGGTGCTCAATGCCTCGCGCAAGTTTCGCTGCACCTATCTGTATGCCAACCTGCTGGGCAACGAAGCCGGAAGAACTATCTATGATGGCGAGATATTGATTGCCCAAAACGGCCACCTGCTCAGGCGCAACCAGCTGCTGAGCTTTAAGGAAGTGGATTTGGAATGGGTAGAGGTCGATTTCGCGGAGCCGCTCGCAGTGGCCGACACCATTGTGCCGCTGCCCGAGCCCGACGAGTACCGCGAGCTCAACCAGGCCATGAGCCTGGCGCTGTTCGACTACCTGCGCAAGGCGCGCAGCAAGGGGTTTGTGCTGAGCCTCAGCGGTGGGGCCGACTCGTGCTTTTGCGCCGTGGGCGTGGCCGAGATGGTGCGCCTGGGCGTGGAAGAGCTGGGCGTGGAAGAGTTTAAGCGGCGTAGCGGTGCTTTCGATGCCGCCAAAAAGGAGGTGACGCAGGCAGGCGCGGGCGGCAAGGCAACGCAGCAGGCCACCGACGTGGACAACGAAGCCGCCGCGCAAAACCAAAAACCAGCCACGACCAACCAGCAGCTCGTCAACCACTTGCTCACCTGCGCGTATCAGGGCACGGTTAACTCCTCCGACGACACCCTGAACTCGGCCCGCGAGCTGGCTGACAGTATCGGGGCCCGCTTTTTCGACTGGACCATCGACGATGAGGTAAGCGGCTACGTGGGCAAGATTGAGCACGCGCTGGGCCGCGAGCTGACCTGGCAAACCGACGACCTGGCCCTGCAAAATATTCAGGCGCGGGTGCGGGCCCCCGGCATCTGGCTGCTGGCCAATGTGCAGAACTGCCTGCTTATCACGACCTCCAACCGCTCGGAGGCCAGCGTGGGCTACTGCACCATGGACGGCGACACGGCCGGCAGCATCTCCCCCATCGCGGGCGTCGATAAGGATTTTGTAAAAAAATGGCTGCGCTGGGCCCAAACCGCGCTCGGCTACGAGGCCCTGCACCACGTCAACGCCCTGCAACCCACCGCCGAGTTGCGCCCGTTGGCCGACAAGCAAACCGACGAGCGCGACCTGATGCCCTACGTGCTGCTCAACCGCATCGAGCGGCTGGCCTTCTACGACCGGCTGTCGCCGGCCGCCGTGCTGGCCCAGCTCGTGGCCGAAGAGCCCAGCTACGAGCCCGAGCAATTGCGCACCTACGTGAAGCGCTTCTACCAGCTCTGGAGCCGCAACCAGTGGAAGCGCGAGCGCTACGCGCCCAGCTTTCACCTCGACGACTACAACGTAGACCCGCGCTCCTGGCTGCGCTTCCCGATTTTGAGCGGCGGCTTTGGCGAAGAGCTGGCAGGGCTGTAGCGTGGACTCTGCGAGTCCGTGCGTGGTAGCATTGACTAACATGCTCACGCGCGGACTCGCAGAGTCCACGCTACTTCGCACCCTACCTTTGCCGGCATGACTAGCTTGCTCGCCTACATTACCTGGAACGCCGACCCGATTATTGCCCACTTAGGCCCGCTGCTGCTGCGCTGGTACGGGGTGCTGTTTGCCACTGGCTTCATTATTGGCTCGTTTGTGCTTACGCACATCTACAAAGAAGAGGGCGTCCGGCCGTACTGGGTCGATGTCATCACGTTTTATATGGTGGTGGGCACCGTGTTAGGCGCACGACTGGGCCACGTTTTCTTCTACGACTGGCCTTCGTACCGCGAGCATCCGTGGGAGATTCTCAAAATCTGGCACGGCGGGCTGGCTTCGCACGGCGCCACCATTGGCATTCTGCTGGCCGTCTTTATATTCAGTATTCGCAATAAATTTGATTACCTCTGGGTGCTCGACCGCATCGTGATTGTGGTAGCAATCGGCGGAGCGTGCATCCGCCTGGGCAACCTCATGAACTCGGAGATTGTGGGCAAGCCGACCGATGCGCCCTGGGCCTTTGTATTCCCACGCGATACCGAGCACCTGCAGGCGCCCGTAACGCCGCTGCCCGCCGGGGCCGTGCTGGTGCAGCGCAGCCGCCAGCCCGATGGCGAGGAACACACCGAGATGCTGCCGGCCGGCACCACGCCTACCCCCACGATGGAAATGGCCGTGCCGCGCCACCCCACCCAAATTTACGAGTCGCTGTTTTGCATCGTGCTGCTGGTGCTGCTTTATGGGCTGTGGAACAAGTATAAAGAGCGCACGCCGCGTGGCCTGCTCTTTGGGCTGTTTGTGGTGCTGCTCTTCACGTTCCGCCTGCTGGTCGAATACCTGAAGGAAAACCAGGTAGCACAGGAAGGCGACATTATCGCGCACTACCACCTCAACATCGGGCAGCTGCTGAGCATCCCGTTTATCCTGATTGGCTTATGGGTGCTGCTGCGCGCCGGCAAAGACCCGAAAAATCCCTACGGCTACGCCCCCCGCGACCTGGCCGCGGAAGAAGCTGCCGCCCAGGCCACTGCCGCCAAGCTATAAGCGCGCAGCCGTATTTCTAGTTAGCAAAAAAGGCCGCTGCACACTTGTGCGGCGGCCTTTTTTAGGCGGTTGTGCCCGCTTCCTCGCCTAACAGTCGAAAACTTAAAGGATTCCTTCTTTAGTGAATATTAATAATTAACTATATTATAAGCTCAGCTCATACACGTCGCCCTGCTCAGTGGTGATAAGCAGGGTATTCGCATCCTTAAAGGCAGCTCCTTCGGTTTGGCCGGCCCCTTGCAGGCTGATGTGCCGGGGAGTAGCTTTCAGGATTTCGTCCCACGAGTTGCCATCCAGAATAAACAGCTCCTGGCGGGCCAGCAGCACCAGCCGGTGGCCGTTGGGGCTGAGCGTGGCGTCGGTTACTTCGCCCGGAATGGCGAGCTTGGTGATGAGCTTGGCGGTGTAGGTACCGGGCGTTTCGGGCACGGTATATACTTTACAGGTGCTTTGCTGGCCCCGGTCTTTGGTAAATAAATACACCTGGCCGTCGTGCCAGAGGCTAGCTTCGCAGTCGAAGTTGCGCTCCGGCTTGCTGGGAGGAAAAGCCGTCTGGTCGGGGTACTTGAAGTTGATTTTACCGACCTGGCTGGGGCTGTTGGGCCGAAAGCGCAGAATAACCAGGTTCTGGCGGTCGGAGTTGTTGTTGCCACAGTCGCCGATGTAGTAGTTGCCGCTGGGGTCACGGCTCAGGCTTTCCCAGTCGTTGTTGGGGGCAGCAATAGTGAGCTTATCCAGCTGCTGGCCCTGGGCATCGACCCGAAACAAAACGGGCGGCTCCCCGTCGTCGCCGAACGTGTAATACGTACCGGCCTCCGGCGCCGGGCACAGGCCCGAGCTTTCCAGAATATCGTCGGTGAGGCGGCCCACGTGGCGCAGGCCAGCCGGCAGCGGCTGGTCGGGCTTGTATTTTTTGTGCGAGCCTTTTTTGCCTTTTTTACCCTGCGGGGCAGCCTGAGTAATGCGCTGCGGCTGGCCGCTGGCTGGCTGGTCGGTCGTAGCCCCCGAGCAGGCTGAGGTCAGCAGCACAACCGCCAGCAGCGGGCGAATAAGTAGTGGGATATACAGCATATGGCCCGCTTGTACGGAAAACCCGCCCGCAAGGCTGAGCCCGCATTACCTCTTCATGCTAGGGCACCGGGTCATAGCCCGCTCCGCCCCACGGATGGCAGCGGCCAATGCGACGCAGCGCCAGCCGCCCCCCCGCCAGGCCCCGTATCGGCCAATGGCCTCGACTGCATAGGCCGAGCAGGTAGGCGTGTAGCGGCAGCTCGGTGGCGTAAGCGGCGAGATAAACAGCTGGTAAAAGCGCACAAGCAGCAGCAGCACACGGCGAAGCATAGTCGATAGAAACCCAGATAGCTGCGCAAAGTTCAGCAGCTATCGGTTAGCAAGCCGGAAAATACCGGGCTGCAGAAGAAAATTCATTTATATTTCATAAATTTGACTCCCAATTAACGGATATGCTTATATCTTACAGCTAACCCTTTGAAACACGCTTTACCCGCATTACTGCTCAGCTTTTTTTTGCTTCCTTTTGTGCTATTCGGCCAGGGTAATGGCCCGGCCGGCCACGGAGCCCGTGTGCAGGCGCTGGGCAATGCGTCCTCCCCGCTTAGCGGCGAGGTATGGGCGGCGGCCAACAACGCGGCTGGTCTGGCTGGCCTTACCAAGCCTGTCGTGGGCGTATACCTGGAAAACCGCTACCTCCTGCCGAGCCTTAACGCCACGGCCGTAGCGCTGGCCCTGCCGCTGGGCGAAATTGAGCCGGCCACCGCTGCCCTACCCGCCCGCGCCGGGCGCGGCGTGCTGGGCTTCGAAGCGCAACGCTTTGGCGGAATTCTATATAATGAAATCAAAGTAGGCATAGCGTATGGCTACCGGCTGGGCACGGTAAGCGTGGGAGGGCGGCTCGACGCGCTGCAAGTGAGCTTTCAGGACCTGGGCAGCCGCCGCACGCTGGCTGCTTCGCTGGGCGGGCAGGCCGAGCTACTGCCCCGGCGCCTCACGCTGGGTGTTTATCTGTATAACCTGACGCAGGCCCGGCTGGCCGACTACCAGGACGAGCGCGTGCCGACCGTGCTGCGGGCCGGCCTGGCCTACCGCCCCAGCAAGCAGGTGCTGCTACTGGCCGAAGCCGAAAAAGATGTGGAGCGCCCGGCCGGCATGAAGGCCGGCCTCGAATACCTGCCCGCTGAAGCCGTAGCCGTGCGCCTGGGCTACACCAGCGGCAGCCAGCAAACCATGGCCGGCGTGGGCATCCGGGCCGGCAGCTTCTGGTTTGACTACGCGGCGGGCTGGCAGGCAGCCCTGGGCCTGAGCCATTATTTCAGCCTGAGCTGGCACTGGGGGCCGGGTGAACCCGGAAATGAAAAACCATAAGGCGATGAGGCGGGGCGAAGCGTCGGTTTTCCGATTTCTGATTTATGCTTTCTCAAGCCTGCTTTTTGCCGGGCTGCTGCCCCAACGGACTGCTGCACAGGATTTTCCGCGCCTGTCCCCCGACTTCGACCGACTTGCCCAGGAGCTTTTTGCGGAAATTCAATCGGACCAGATTCCGTACGAAGACCTGTACGGCACGCTGCTGCTCTACTACCAGTCGCCGCTCAACCTCAACACCGCCAGCCCCGAAGAGCTGCGGGCACTGCCATTGCTGAGCGAAAAGCAGGTGGCGGCACTCTTAAAACACCGCCAGCTTACCGGCCCGCTGCTGAGCGTGTATGAGCTGCAGGCCGTGCCGGAATGGAACCTGGCTAGCATTGAGCGCGTCGCACCCTTCGTAACCGTGCAGGGCTCCAGCGCCAACTCGGCCCGCGGACCATTGTGGCAACGCATTAAAAATGAAGAGAATAATGCTGCGCTGCTGCGCTACGAGCGCGTGCTGCAGCAGCGCAAAGGCTACTCGCCGGCCGACAGCTTTCAGGGGCGGCCGACCCAGCGCTACCTTGGCTCGCCCGATGCGCTGGTGCTGCGCTACCGCGTGAGCCATGCCCATGATTTCAGCCTGGGCTTTGCCGCCAAGAAAGATGCGGGCGAGCGCCTGACCTGGCAGCCAGCCCAGCGCCAGTACGGGCCCGATTTCCTATCGGCCCACTTTGTGCTCTACGACCAGGGCCGACTCAAAACGCTGGCGCTGGGCGATTATCAGCTGCAATTTGGCCAGGGGCTTCTGCTGTCGTCGGGGCTGGCGGCGGGCAAAGGTGCCGAAACGATAACCTCGCTGCGCCGGCCCTCGCTGGGGGTGCGGCCCTACGCCGCGCTGCTCGAAAACACGTTTTTTCGGGGCGCCGCGGCTACTTACCAGCTGGCTCCGCGCTGGGAAGCGACGGCATTTGCCTCCCACAAGAATATTGACGCTACGGCCGGGCAGAGCGCCGATTCGCTGGCGCAATTCGACGAGTTCAGCAGTAGTCTGCTCTTAACGGGGCTGCACCGCACGGCTACCGAGCTGGCCAACCGCCAGCGGCAGCGTGAAACCATAGCCGGCGGGCACCTCGGCTACTTGAGTACCGATGGTAACCTGGCGCTGGGCTTTACCGCCGTTGGCACCCACTACGGTACCGCGCTGCTAAAGCGCCCGCAGCCCTACAATCGCTATGAGTTCAGCGGCCAGCGGAATATAGTATTTGGGCTACATTACAGCTATGGCTGGCGCAACCTGCTGCTGTTTGGCGAAAGCGGATGCAGCGCCGGGGGCGGGCTCGGCTCGGTAAATGGCGTGCTCGCCAGCCTTGGTCCGGCGGTGGATGCGGCGGTGCTGGTTCGGCAGTACGGGGTCGATTTTCATACTTTTTATGGCAACGCCCTGAGCGAAAGCACCCGCAACAGCAACGAAACGGGCCTGTATGTGGGGTTGAAGCTGCGGCCCTGGGCGCGCTGGGAAATCTCGGCTTATTTCGACCAGTTTCGGTTTCCGTGGCTGCGCTACCGGGTAGCTGCACCCAGCCAGGGCCAGGATGCGCTGCTGCGGGTAGCCTTCACCCCTTCCAAAACCAGCCTGCTTTACGCCCAGTACCGCGGTCGGCTAAAGCCGCTCGACCTGTCGGCCAGCCTCATGGGGCGGCCGGTGCCGCTGCCCGGCGAGCAGCTGCGCCACGCGCTGCTGCTGTATTGCGAGGTGCAGCCCACGGCCCGGCTGGGCCTGCGCACCCGCCTGCAAGCCAGCTACCTGCAAGCCGATGCGGGCTTGCCCTGGCGGCGTGGCTACGTACTAAGCCAGGATGCCTCGCTGCAGCTGCCGCACCGGGTATCGCTGGCCGCCCGCTACGCCGTGTTTGATACCGATGACTACGATACGCGGCAGTACGCCTTTGAGCAGGATGTGCTGTATGCCGTATCGGTACCGGCGCTTTACGGGCAGGGTACGCGCGCCTATCTACTCGGCCAGGTTGCCTTCAACAAGCATGTTAGCTTATGGCTGCGATATGCCGAAACCCGCTACCGCCACCAAGCTACCATCGGCTCGGGGCTGGAAGAAATAAAGGGGACCGTGCGCTCCGAGGTAACGGGCCAGCTACGTTACCGCTTTTAAGTGGAAGCGGCTCGGCACAAGACCCATTGCGAATTTGCTATACGCTATCAGGCATCGGTTTTAACCAGAACTACCTGGGCCTTATCGGCCTGGCTGATTTTGCGGCGAAAATCCTGATAGTCGGAATACTTATCCGGCGGCAGCGTGGCCCCGCTGGGCCGACGGGTTTCAAACTGCCGCACGTATTGCAGAGTGCCATCGGGCAGAGCCGTGCACGAGCTCGAATAGGTGCCGTAGGCAGAAGATAGCTGCGTAGGCGCGGGCAGATTCTCGGCCCGGAAACCTGTCGGCAGGTGTAGCCGCACGGTATCCTGGTGGAGGCTGGCGAGCGGCAAGGCCAGCGGCGACTGCCGCGGCCCCACCTGCGGGGGCAGTGCGGCCAGCCGGCCCAGCAGATTGGGAGCCAGCAGCAGGCGGCGGCCGGCAGCGGTGCCCGCACCGGGCAGGTCGAGACCAAGCGTTTCTACCACGCTGGGCAGGGCCTGGGGCGTGGCCAGGGGGGCGGCGGCCAGCCGCAGACTGGTAATGGAAAAATGGCTTAAATTCAACCTACCTGACACGTACTTCTTTTGCTCATCGGGGTCGGCCTCGTGCAGCAGCTGCGCATAAATATCCTGCGCCAGCCCAACCCGCCTAGTATGCACGGTTGCCTTCGCATCACCGTTGGCATCAAGCCAGAGGTCGGTACGGCGCTGCTGGCGATTCGCCTGGGCACCGTAGCGCGGCGTAGCCACCAGCCGGCCGCCTTCGGGCGTGAGCAGGAGCGCGTGCCGGTTGCCCGTAAAAGAGCCCATGTAGCCAAACTCCTTTGTCTGGCTGGTGCACTCCAGCCAAACCGTATCGGCGGGCGTGCTGCCGCGAGCCGGCAGCGGCATACACAAAATCACGTGGTTGAACTGGCTGCTCGGGAAGCTGGCCCGCACATCGGCGTGGTCGCTACCAGCGCCTACCAGCGCCACGTAGGCAGGCAGGCCCGCCGCTTTTAGCAGGGCGCAGGTATAGTTACTCAACGCTTTACAATCGCCGTAGCCCCCCGAGGCTACGCTGCTGGCCGGGGCAGTCTGCCAGCCGCCCAGCCCCAGCTGCACGGAGATATAGCGGGTAGAGCCCTGCAAAAACTCGTAGACTTTACGGGCCCGCTCGCGCGGGTCGGGCTGGGTAACTAGCAGCTGAGCCATTTTGGCAGTAAGGGCCGGCGGCAGCACATCGCGGCCCTGGCCCAGCTGATAGGTCCACAACCCCAGGCTTTGCCAGGAGGCCAGCGAGCCGGCGTGGCCCTGCACCTCGAAGGTGGCCGGGGCCAGGCGTACGGCGGGCAGCTGCTCGGCAAGGGGGGGCGAAAGCGGCTCGGCTTCCATTGCGGCGGCCGCAGGCAGCTGCCAGTGGTAGGTAGTCTGGGCGCCCGTCACTACGGGGGCCGTAGCGGCACCGGCGGGCAGCAGCTGCTCCTCAAATCGCAATGGCAGCGCGGTAGGCGTGGTTACCTGCAAAGTGGCTCCTTCCAGCGCCACGTTTTCATCGTCCTGAGGCTGCCAGCTGGGATAAAACAGCGTGTTTTCCGAAACCACTTCGTACTCAAACTCTACTGTGTAAGGCGTGGCAGGCTGGCGCAGGTCGGCGTAGCGCACGCGCAAATCGGTCATGAAGCTGCCATCGGCACTGCCCTCACCCTGGTCGTGTACTTCGGACGCACGCAGCTGATGCAGTAATACTCCCTGTGCATCATATACTGCCCCGCGCAGATAGCCAATGTGGTTGAGCGCATCATAGCCTACTACCAGCCGGCCATAGTCGTCGCTACCGGCCTCGGTTAATACCGTCACCACTTTATGCACCGTTTCTACGAGCTGACTAGCCGACTTTACGACCACTACTTTGTCGTAGGACCGGACTACGGCGTGCGCATTCGCGCGCAGGGCCGGCGCAATAGCCGCTACCGGGTACTTAGGTACCGGGGTGCTGAGCAGAACCAACGAGGCGAAAACAGGTAGTACCATATGTTAAAGAAGGCTTGGCAGTAGTTGTTTACCCCGAGAGAAAGTACTGGCGGCTGGCTAGCTCTGAGGAATATATAGTTACATCGAAAATAAAAACTAATCAACATTAACCCATAGTCCGTGCATAGCACTATCAGTAGTAGAGCGGAATGTCACTCCGCTCTACTACTGGCTGAGAACTACCATGCGGCAGCCTATTATGCTAGCTGCCTTTTTTAATAACCAGCGCTTCGGCCTGCTTGGCCAGCGCCAGCCGGTAGAACTCGCGTAGCGAGGCGTACTCCTCGGCCCCATAAATAGGCTTATCGAGCGTGAGCCGGCTGGTAAGCTGCACCGTGCCCGGTGTGGGGCTGCTGGCCATGTACACGTAACGGCCGCCCTGAGCGGGCAGGGCAATAGTAGCGGGCTTGGGCAGCTCGGCCGTGTAGCCCGGCGGTAAGGTCAGGGTCAGGGTAATAACGTCGAGGCTGGAAGCACCAAAATCAACCGGGTAGGTGCGCTCCGCGTGGCTGAATGGGTTGCGGCCTTCCCCAAACGAAGCCAGCGGACTGATATAAAGCTCACTGGCTTTACCGCTGGAGCTGGCGGGCTGGCGCAGCTCGTAGTTGAGCGCCAGCGGCTTAGTCACTTCTCCTACCTCACCGAAAGCGTAGGTTGGAAATTCCCAGCTCGGATGCTGACTGGCCAGCTCGCTCACATATTTTTTCTCACCCAGCTGCTGAAGCTTTTCGCGGGCGGCGGCTCCTGAGTAGCCCCCGTGCTCTTCATGCACCTTGCCGGTGAGGTTGCCCTGCTCGTCGAGGGTAAGCTTAATATCCTGATAATGACTATGGCGCTGCGCCGGAGCCAGGTTTACCCAGCGGCCAGCAACCCCTTTGGTCACCAGCCGGCCGGTCTGGTTGAGGCAGCGCGTGGGGAGCACGCCGCAGGGCAGCAGCGGCTCAGTAGCATCCAGCAGCAGCTCCTGGTTATCAGCCAGCGGCAACAGGCCCACTACGTAGTTGAATTGCTCGAGCAAGGGGAAGTTTTGATTAACCCGACCATGCCCGCGGGTACTCAGGATGACGGGCTCGACGGCCAGCCCCGCCTGACGCAGCGCGGCAATCAGCAGCAGATTTACATCGGCGGCGGTGCCCCGGTGCAGCTCGTAGCTGCGCTTGAGCGGGCCACTGGCCGAGTAGCCGTTGGTGCCATCATACTTCACGCTTTTGAGCACCAGCTCACGCACGGCCGCAGCGCGGGCCGCCGGGTCGGGGTACTGGGCTGCGAGGGGTTTCAGCGCCGCTTCCAGGAAGCCCACGTGCCCGAGCTGCCCACCAAACTCGTCGTTGCTGAGCAGGTCCATATTAATTTTCTCCCAGTTGCCGGCCACGTTATGATAGCCCTGGCCAGGCATGCGCTCGCCGGCCAGCTCGAAGTTGATGCGGGCCACGTAATCGCGCATGGTAGTCATGTAAGGCTCATCGCGCAGGGCGGGCACGTTCTGCATGGCCCAATGGTACGAAGTACCTTTGGCAACAATCAGCTCATTGTCAGAGGCAACGCGGCCGCCCGCCGCACCTGGGTCAAGGCTCGCCTCGGTATGCAGGTTATACTGCATCTGCGAATCTTCCCGCGTTTGTAGCACCAGCGGCTCGTAGCCCTGCATGAGCATTTTATAGTCGAAATACTCCGGAATTACCGCCTGAAACTCGCTCCAGCGGGTAGGTATCTCGCGCTGAAAAGACCAGTCCTGAAAGTTGAACAGGAAGTCCGACGTTACAGTATAAGCATATTCGATAATCGCCCCTTCGCGCACGTTGGGGAGCGTAAACTTGCGTACCCGGATGTTTTTGGTGCGCTCCTCGGTAAAAGCTTTGGCAATTTCGAGCTTCACCTTTTCCACCTTGCCGCCGACCTCGTTGTACGTAAACCCGCGCAGGCCCACTAGCTTTTCTTCGGAGCGGTCGCGGTGGTACAAGGGCACCTCTACCGTGGCCACGTTGTAGCCCGACTTCTTCAAAATCTTGATGCGGGTAACCCGGTCCGACTCCAGCTGAAAGCTGCTGCCGTTCAGCCGGAACCGGGTAGCCCCGTAGTCGTAGAGCACCACGGCGGGCGCGGCGCTATCGGCCACAAAGCTTTTGGCATCGAAATCGGCCGGCTCGGGTTTGCCGAATTTTATTTCTACCACTTTCACGGGCGCCTTTTGCGCCTGCGCGCTGGCAGCAGTTAGGAGTGCCAAAGCGCTGACCGCTAGTGGAAATGAGGCGAGTAGTCTTTTTATCATAGAAAGAAGAGATGCAGCTAGTTGGCAAGAATATTATATAGCCTGCCTCTACCGGATAAATGTAAGTACTTACTACTTATTTACCAACTCTCCCTCACAAAAATCACACAATCTCTTCGGGCCCGGCTACGGCCATAGCTTCATCGGCGAGTACCTGGTGGCCGGCCGGGCCGGCTTGCGTGGCCTGCACGCCCAGCAGCAGGTAGGCAATAGCGACGAGCACGCACGCCAGGCTCAGGCCATGCACCCAGGGCAGGCGGCCGGGCTGGTTGTCGAAAATCCAGCCGGCGGCCAGGGCCCCGAGGCCAATGCCGACTTCGAGGGCAATGTACATGGTCGCCACGCCCCGGCCGCGCCGCTCGGGGTGGCTCAGGTCTATCGTCCAGGCGTAGAGCGTGGGCGAGTTCAGCCCCGTACCCACTCCAAATATGACGGCTCCGAGCAAAAATACCGGTACCGACGGCGACCACACCAGTACCGCCAGCCCCAACGCCAGGATGGCGGCCGACCAGCGCAGCACCGGTACCCGCCCGTGGGTATCGCTGGCCTTGCCCGCCACCAGGCGCACGGCAAGCGACGCAATGGTATAGAATATATAGAACAAACCCTTTGTTGGTCCTTGCAAGCCCAGCAGCCGGCTCTGGTCGGGTATCACGGTGAGCACCGCGCCATATGGAAACAAGCACAGCAGCGTGGTGAGCGCCGGGGCCAGCACGCGGGGCTCCAGAATCTCATCGAGCTTCAGCTTTAATAAGGAAAAGTTGAAACGCTGCCGCTGGGCCTTCGGCAGCGTTTCGGTGAGGGTGCCCTGCACCAATACGGAGAGCAGCGCCGCCGCGCTGGAGCAGTAAAACATGGTGTTGAGGGAGAACGTCTCGGCCACCCACGAGCCAAAGGCCGGCCCGGCGGCCATGCCCAGGCTGCCCGTTACGCCGAGCAGGCCCATGGCCTCGCCGCGCTTTTCGGTGGGCACAATGTCGGCCACAAACGCGGCCGTGCCCGTGGGCTTGAAGCCGGTGCTGAAGCCGTGCAGCAGCCGCAGCAGCAAAAAGCTGCTCACCGTGAGCGCCCACGGGTAGGCAAAGCCGCACAGAAAGCACACCAGCGAGCCGAATACCATCACCGGAATCCGCCCCACGGTATCAGCCAGTTTGCCCGAAAACGGCCGCGAAATAGCGGCCGTCAGCGTAAACAGCGCAATGATAAACCCTTTGTACTCGCCGCCGCCCAGCTGGCTGAGGTGCTCGGGCAGTTCGGGCAATAGCAGGTTGAAAGACAGAAAAAACAGAAACGACGACAGGCACATCAGCCAGAAGCCCCGCGAATACGAACCAAGCATAAGTGCAGCAAAGGTCGGGGCGATTGGGTAATGAATAATGGGTAATGGGTAGTGGCTACTATCGTTCTGGCTTTGGCCAGCATTACTCATTACTGATTACCCATTACTCATTACCTGTTATCCCCTGCCAAAACGGCCACTCGCCCACTGCGGCCCCAAATGTGTCAGGATAGCGGTCTATGAGCTGGCTAACGTCCTTTTTCAAAACTATTTCTGCTAAAAACCCCGGCTCCGGGCGCGGCCCCGAGAAGCCGGCCGTGAGCGTGCGCGAGCGGGTATCGGCGCTGCGCCACCTGCCGGCTTTTCTTCAGCTCATCTGGCAAACCTCGGCAGGCCTGACCCTGGGAAACATAGCGTTAAGACTATGTAGAGCCGCCTTGCCGCTGGCCATGCTGTACATCGGCCGGCTTATTCTCGATGATATCGTGCAGCTGACCAAGCTTCCAGCGGCCAGCCGGGTAGTGTCGCCGGTCTTTGGCCTGGTAGCCCTGGAATTCGGGCTGGTGCTGCTCACCGATGCGCTGGGCCGCGCCGTGGCGCTGCTCGACTCGCTGCTCGGTGACTTGTTTGCCAATGCCAGCTCGGTGCGCCTCATGCGCCACGCCGCCGAGCTGGACCTCGACCAGTTCGAAGACAGCAATTTTTACGACAAGCTGGAGCGCGCCCGCCGCCAGACGCTCTCGCGCTCGGTGCTCATGAGCCAGGTGCTGGCCCAGGGCCAGGATGCTGTGACCCTGGTGCTGCTGGCCGGTGGCCTCGTGGCGTTTCAGCCCTGGCTGCTGGGCCTGCTGCTGCTGGCCGTGGTGCCCGCCTTTTTGGGCGAAAGCCACTTCAACGAGCGCAGCTACTCGCTTTCGCACTCCTGGACGCCCGAGCGCCGCGAGCTCGACTACCTGCGCCAGACCGGCGCCAGCGACGAAACGGCCAAGGAAGTGAAGATATTCGGCTTGTCCGATTTCCTTATAAACCGCTTCTCCACCCTTTCCGACCAGTTTTACCGCGAAAACAAAACCCTGGCCCTGCGCCGCGCCGGCTGGGGCACGGTGTTCGCGGCTATCGGGGCAGCCGGCTATTATGGCGCTTACCTCTACATTATCAGGCAAACCGTGAGCGGCGCGATTTCCATCGGCCAGCTTACGTTTCTGGCGGGCTCGTTTGCCCGGCTGCGCAGCCTGCTCGAAGGCATTCTGAGCCGCTTCAGCCAGGTGGCCGACGGCGCCCTATACTTACAGGACTTCTTCGACTTTTTTCAAATCGAGCCGCGCATCGTGCGGCCCCGGCTGGGGCAGGCAGTGCGGGCCTTCCCGCGCCCCATCCGGCAGGGATTTACGTTTGAGGATGTCGGCTTTAGGTATAAAAACGCCGAAAAATGGGCCCTGCGCCACCTTAGCTTCGAGCTGCGGGCCGGCGAAAAGCTGGCGCTCGTGGGCGAAAACGGGGCCGGCAAAACCACGCTCGTCAAGCTGCTGGCCCGCCTCTACGACCCCAGCGAAGGGCGCATTCTGCTCGACGGCCACGACCTGCGCGAGTATGACCCCGCCGAGCTGCGCCAGGAAATCGGCGTCATCTTCCAGGATTTTGTGCGCTTCCAGCTGCCCGCCGGCCAGAACCTGGCCGTGGGCCGCATCGACGAGCGCCAGAACCAGCCGCGCATTGAGCAGGCGGCCCAGCAGAGCCTGGCCGACACGGTTATTGCCAAGCTGCCGCAGGGCTACGACCAGATGATTGGCCGCCGCTTCAACGGCGGCGTGGACCTAAGTGGCGGCGAGTGGCAGAAAATCGCGCTGGGCCGCGCCTACATGCGCGACGCCCAGCTGCTCATCCTCGACGAGCCCACCGCCGCCCTCGACGCCCGCGCCGAGCACGAGGTATTTCTGCGCTTTGCTGAGTTGACTAAGGGCAAAACCGCCGTGCTCATCTCCCACCGCTTCAGCACCGTGCGCATGGCCGACCGCATCCTGGTTATCGAGCACGGCCGCGTGCAGGAAATCGGCTCACACGAAGAATTGCTGGCGAAGGATGGATGCTACGCCGAACTGTTTGCCTTACAGGCCGCAGGGTACCGGTAGCGGTGGATTAGCAAAGAAGCTGTTTAGAAAGTCGTCAGAGCGTCCTGCTGAGCTTGTCGAAGCATCTCTACCGCTTCGTTGAGCAGTTTGGTTGAAGCGGTGGAGATGCTTCGACAAGCTCAGCATGAAGGTCAATGTTAAATTTTAAGACTTCCTAAACAGCTTCCTTATTACTTTGATAGTGACAAGGCTGACTACTCAGGACTGAATGTTGAAAAAGGAATTAGGAATTTTACTTTTAATACAAGACTTGGTGTCACGGGATTTGTGGACGACAGAAACGTTAAATGGACAAGACAATAAAGGCAGCTGCTAACACGGATTTTGCGTCAGGCGGGCCGATGTGCAAATTTTAAGCATTGTGCTTCTATTAAACTTTAGCAATAATTTGAAGCATTGTGCTCCGAAACTGGCCCGAACGCAAAGCCCGAGACCGTTATTCTAATAGCTGCCCCCTTGCTCTCAATTGTCGGCTTCGGCCAGCCCGTAAGCCACATGCGCCGAGCACGTATAGCTACTCCACATCGTCGGCCGGGTCGGGAAAATGGGGGCGCAACGGGGCCACCTCCGTGTCTTCGTACACTTGCGCCAGAGTCAGGCGAAAATTCAGCTCCGGTACTACAATCTCCTCCGCGGGCTCGGTGAGCACGGTATGCGTCCATTCGTTGCTGGCAGTGCGCCGGTACCACTCTACCAGCCAGCGGTTTTGGGCCACGAGCAGATAGTGCTGCAAAGAAGGTAGGGTTTTGTATTTTTTGAATTTGTGTCCCCGGTCATAGTACGCGGTAGAGGGAGACAGCACCTCTGCTAGCAGCACCGGCGATTCTACCCGGCGCGTTTGTTGCGCATCCTGCGGGCTGCACGTTACCTGCACGTCGGGGTACACGTACTGCTGCTCCTGCCGGACGGTCAGCTGCACGTTTTCCATAAATACCTGGCAGCCTCGCCCGCGTAGCGCCAGGCGCAGACCCAGGTAAAGGTTACCAGTGATAAGGTTGTGCACTTTGCTTTCGCCCGCCATCGCAAAAACTTCGCCCTCGAAAAACTCGTGACGCACGTCGCTGGCTTCTTCTAAAGCAAAATACTCCTCGGCTGTATAGCGGCGCTGCGTTTCGGCGTGTCCCATAATAGCCAAAGATACTAACGGCGGCGAGTGGCGAAAATCACCCTGAACCGCGCCTACATGCGCGAGGCCCGACCCAAGCCGCATCCTGGTAGCTGAGCACGGCCGCGCTCAGGAAATTGGCTCGCACGAAGAGCTGCGGGCCAAGAACGGCCAGTACGCGGAGCTATTTCAGCTCCAAACGGCGGGCTACTGCTAAAGCTGACCTTCCGGCAAGCTGCTGCGGAGCCGGACAATGAATTTTCGAGTAATTCGCGCCTGCCGCAACAACTCCTGGCCGTTAATAAGCTGAACACTAGCCGGAAAGTAAATTTCCCTACGTAGCTTAGAGAATTCAACGAATTCCTTACCCTATTGCCATGAGATTTACTGCTACTCTCCAGCTTATCTGCCTGTTAAGCCTGGGCTTGCTTGCCAGCTGCCTTACCTCCCGTGATGCCCGCATCGAATCGAGCTACAGCTACCGGGGGCGCTTTCGCCACTACCGCACCTATGGTTTTTTGAGCGGCAATGGCCTCGCCGCCGACAGCACCCGTCTCAGCGAGTCATTGCGCGATGCCATTCGGCAGCGCATGCGTCTGCAAGGCTACCGCTTTTCGAAGCGCAACCCCGATTTGATGGTGAGCTACAAATTATTTGAGGGCGATATGCACTTTCCCGGCTTTGTGCAGGAAGACATCACCCGCTGGGTAAAAAACAACGATGCGGAAGACGAGCAAACTCCCGAAGAGCAGCGCCACGGCTACCAGCGCACCCGCCTGCTCATGCTCGATGGTACGCTCATGGTAACCCTAATTGATACCAAGACGGACAACGCCATCTGGAATGGCTACGCCTCGGGCGTGACCGTGCCCGAGGGTCTGCGGGGCGAGTACGTGCTGGTGCGCTCGGTGCGCTCCATCTTCGACCGGTATCGCATTTTTACCGAGAATTACTTCAACGGCGGCAACCTCGACGGGGCTATGAACGGCCAGTCATTCGACGGGTCGGGGTCCGCTCCTGCGCCTGCGCAGCCCACTGAAACCCCACGCTAAGTAGTAGCGGGCCACTTTTCGCTTTCGCCCAACCCGGCGCAAGTGTACCTTTGCTTGTCCGCACCAGTGCGCCCGCTACCTAACTAGCTGACCTGTATGCTTCTTGCCCTAAATTCTTCTTATCAGCCCAGCGACTACCTACCCATACTCGTGCAGTTTGGGCTGGCTGTGGCTTTCGTAACCTTCGCCATGGTGGTGTCGCACCTCGTGGGGCCCAATCGCCACAGCCGTGTGAAGGATGCCGCCTTTGAGTGCGGCATTGAGAGCGTGGGCAACGCCCGCACGCCCATCTCAGTCAAATATTTTCTTACGGCTATATTGTTCGTCCTGTTCGACGTCGAAGTGATTTTCATGTACCCCTGGGCCGTGAATTTCCGTCAGCTCGGCACGGCTGGCTTTGTGGAGATGATTATCTTCATGACGCTGCTCATGGCCGGCTTCGGCTACGTTATTAAAAAGGGGATTCTGCGCTGGAACGAGGCTGTTCCGAGCCAAACTTTCGTTGCAAAACCGGTGTTGGTAAAGCAGCCCGCCGAAGCCGCGCAGGCTGCCTAACCCGACCTTTCTATCATGGATACCCGCGTTCCTGAAATCAAAACCGTGCCGGCCCCCGAGGGTATTGAAGGCGCTGGTTTCTTTGCTACTTCCCTCGAAAAAGTGGTGGGCATTGCCCGTGCCAACTCCCTGTGGCCCCTACCCTTTGCTACTTCATGCTGCGGCATCGAGTTTATGGCTACCATGGGCGCGCACTACGACATCTCGCGCTTTGGCTCCGAGCGCCCCAGCTTCTCGCCCCGGCAGGCCGACCTGCTGATGGTAATGGGCACCATTGCCAAGAAGATGGCGCCCATCGTGAAGCAGGTGTACGAGCAGATGGCCGAGCCCCGCTGGGTGCTGGCCATGGGTGCCTGCGCCTGCTCGGGCGGCATTTTTGACAGCTACTCGGTGCTGCAGGGCATCGACCGCATCATCCCGGTCGATGTATATATCCCCGGCTGCCCGCCCCGCCCCGAGCAGGTGCTCGATGGCCTGATGCGCGTGCAGGACCTGGCCAAGAACGAAAGCCTGCGCCGCCGCAATTCGCCCGAATACCAGGCCCTGCTCGCTTCTTATAACATTAAATAATTCAAAGCAGGGGAGCCTGCTTCAACAAGCTTAGCAGGCTCCCCTGCTTGCTGAACGATTCACAAACGGCATAGTAGAGCTGCTCCGGCAACCTCAGCATGGCGTTCTTATATAAGGTCCAGAAATGGCTGACCCGACCAAAGAAGAATCTACTGCCGCGCAGGATACCGCCGTCGCCCAGGACCCTGCCGCAAAGCAAAACGCGCAGGTGCTGGCGCTGCTGCACAGCCTGTTTGGCGAGGCCACCTTCACCGACGTGCACGAGCCCTACGGCCTGCTCACGGTGACGACCAAGCGCGAGCATATTCACCACATTGTGGCCGGCTTGCAGCAGGATGAAACCCTCAAGTTTCACTTCCTCACCACGATGTGCGGCATCAACTACCCGGAAAACCTGAACCAGGAGCTGGGGATGATTTACCACCTGCACAGCCTGGTGCACAACATCCGGCTGCGCATCAAGATTTTCTTTCCGCTGGCCGACCCCGTGGTGCCCACGCTGACTGACCTCTACGCCACCGCCAACTGGATGGAGCGCGAGGCCTACGATTTTTTCGGCATTATCTTCACCGGCCACCCCAACCTGCGCCGCATCCTGAATGTGGAAGACATGGACTACCACCCCATGCGCCGGCAGTATCCGCTCGAAGACGGTACGCGCGAAGACAAAACCGACCTCTTCTTTGGTCGCTAAACTCTCCTATCTGTCATGCTGACGAAGGAAGCATCTTATCACGTTCTCCCTCGGCAGAGTTAGTAACCCCAGCGGCGCGGACGTGATAAGGTCCTTCGCTGCGCTCAGGATGACATAAAATCGAAATGGCAGTAAACGACGCCCTGGCAGGCACCCACAAGATTATTGAGGAAGCGAAGGAGCAGCAGGGCGGCCAGCTCGTGCCCACCCTAAACGACTTCTCGCAGGAGCTGACGACCCTCAACCTGGGGCCGACGCACCCGGCTACGCACGGCATTTTCCAGAACATCCTGCAAATGGATGGCGAGCGCATCATCTCGGGCGTGCCGACCATCGGCTACATCCACCGGGCGTTTGAGAAGATTGCCGAGCGCCGGCCATTCTACCAGATTACGCCGCTCACCGACCGCATGAACTACTGCTCGTCGCCCATCAACAACATGGGCTGGCACATGACGGTAGAGAAGCTGCTCGGCGTTACGGTCCCCAAGCGCGCCCAGTACATGCGCGTGATTATGATGGAGCTGGCGCGCATTGCCGACCACCTTATCTGCAACTCTATCCTGGGCGTGGATACGGGGGCTTTTACCGGCTTCCTCTACGTGTTCCAGGAGCGCGAGAAGATTTACGAGATTTACGAGGAAGTCTGCGGCTCGCGCCTCACCACCAACATGGGCCGCGTGGGCGGTATGGAGCGCGACTTCTCCCCGGTAGCCCTCGACAAGCTGCGCAAGTGGCTGAAGGAGTTTCCGGCCGTAATGAAGGAGTTTGAGGCCATGTTCAACCGCAACCGCATCTTCATGGACCGCGTGGTGAACGTGGGCCCGATTACGGCAGAGAAGGCGTTGAACTACGGCTTCACCGGCCCCAACCTGCGGGCCGCCGGCGTCGATTACGACGTGCGGGTAATGAATCCGTACTCTTCGTATGAGGATTTCGAGTTTGATATTCCGGTGGGTACCAACGGCGACACCTACGACCGCTTTCTGGTACGCAACGAGGAAATCTGGCAGAGCCTGCGCATCATCAATCAGGCGCTCGACAAGCTGCCCGACGGCCCGTTCCACGCCGATGCGCCGCACTACTACCTGCCCCCCAAGCAGGCCGTGTACAAGAACATGGAGGCCCTGATTTACCACTTCAAAATCATCATGGGCGAAATCGACGCGCCCGTGGGCGAAGTGTACCACTCGGTAGAGGGCGGCAACGGCGAGCTGGGCTTTTACCTGATTTCGGACGGCGGGCGCACGCCCTACCGCCTGCACTTTCGCCGGCCGTGCTTTATCTACTACCAGGCCTATTCGGAGATGGTAGTGGGCACGAGCCTCTCGGATGCCATCGTGATTTTGTCGTCGATGAACGTGATTGCCGGCGAGCTGGACGCTTAATCCCTTGACTGCTATGTATCTCACGGAGCAAGAGCTGAACATCATTCGCGCTTACTTCCGCACCAAGCCGGTGCTGAAAGCGTGGCTGTTTGGCTCGTATGCGCGGGGAGAAGCAGATGAGACAAGCGACGTGGACTTGCTGGTAAATGTGGATAATTCTATCTCCATTGGCTGGGACTTCTTCATCTGGCACGAAGACTTAGCCGAGCTGCTTCGCAAGAAAGTCGATGTCATTGCTCCCAGCAAGCGTTCATCGCGTTTTAAACAAGAAATTGAACCTGACTTGCAGCTAGTGTATGAAAGGGCCGCGTAGCGAGAGAACTCGCCTGCTACACATGCGCGATGCAGCCGACCGGCTTCTTCTTGAGCATCAGAAACTTAATGGCTAACAATTACCGGATAACGATTTTCTTTTTTTAGCCTTCGTGCGTTTGGTTGAAATTATTGGCGAAGCCGCTTATCAGCTGAGCCGGGAATTCCGAGCAGCGCACCCCGAAATTCCCTGGCGGCCAATTATTGCGATGCGCCACGTGGTAGTTCATGAATATGACGACCTTGACGAGTCCCGGGTATGGGATGTCATTGAGAACCACATTCCTCCCCTGCGCTCACAGCTGCAAGCTATTATTGATACTCTACCCGAATGACTCCTGCTACTACCGCCAAACCCCAGTTCTCCCCGGCCGCCCAGGCCGAAATCAAGCGCCTGCTCACGCACTACCCCGACGACCGCAAGAAGTCGGCCCTGCTGCCGGTGCTGCACATCGCGCAGGCCGAGTTTGGCGGCTGGGTGAGCCCCGAGGTACAGGACCTGGTAGCCGAGACTTTGGGCCTGCGCCCGATTGAGGTGTACGAGGTGAGCACCTTTTACACCATGTTCAACCTCAAGCCGGTTGGTAAGCACGTGCTGGAAATTTGCCGCACCGGCCCCTGCATGCTGCGCGGCTCCGACGAGCTGACGGCCCAGCTGGAGCGTATCACCGGCGCCAAAGTCGGCGGTGAAACCTCCCCCGACGGTAATTTCACCCTGAAAGAAGTGGAGTGCCTGGCGGCCTGCGGCTTCGCGCCCGTGGTGCAGGTGCGTGAGAAGTACTACGAGTCGCTCGACACGGAGGAGAATGTGAATGCCATGCTCACGGAGCTGAAGAATATGGTGCACCGGCCCATCCTGCCCTGGGAAGAAGCTGGCCTGCCGACTTCATTGCCAAATAATTAACTTATTACCGAGATGGCCGAACAGGACAAAGAATTGCCGCTGGTGGTAGCTGAAATCTTGATTGAGATGCACGGCATGAACGACCGGCTCAAGGGTGTTGAAAACCACTTGGTCGTTGTAGAAAACCGTTTAGCCAGTGTCGAGGAAGTTCTGGTGCAGGTAGTAACTAACATTCAGCAATTGACCACTGTAACGAAAGAAGCTGCTGAAAGCGCTGATAGAAGACAGGATATTGCTAACCGTAACTTTCAGTTGTTGCAGGAAGCTGGCCAACGCGATAGAGAGTTACTGACATCTGCTCTGCAAAGCGCTATCACAGTCATTGGTCGCCGCTTCGACAACCTCGAAAACCGCCTTGAACGTCTAGAAACCAAGTAATATGGGCCGCAAGCTATTAACCGAACACGTCAACGTCGAGGGCATCGAAACCTTTGCCGTGTACCGCAAGCACGGCGGCTACCGCGCCGTGGAAAAGGCGCTGAAAATGACGCCCGAAGAAGTAGTGGAAGAAGTAAAGAAGTCGGGCCTGCGCGGGCGCGGCGGCGCGGGCTTCCCCACCGGTATGAAGTGGAGCTTCCTGGCCAAGCCCGAGGGCGTGCCGCGCTACCTCGTCTGTAATGCCGACGAGAGCGAGCCCGGCACGTTCAAGGACCGCTACCTGATGTCGAAGCTGCCCCACCTGCTCATCGAGGGCATGATTGCGGGCAGCTACGCACTGGGCGCGCGCACCAGCTACATCTACATCCGCGGCGAATTGCTGTACGTGCTGCGCATTCTGGAGAAAGCCATTGCCGAGGCGTACGCGGCCGGCTTTTTGGGCGAGAATATCCAGGGCTCGGGCTATTCGCTCGATTTGCACGTGCATCCAGGGGGCGGCGCCTACATCTGCGGCGAGGAAACGGCCTTGCTGGAATCATTGGAAGGTAAGCGCGGCAATCCGCGCAACAAGCCGCCGTTTCCGGCCGTGCAGGGCTTATATGCCCGCCCCACGGTGGTCAACAACGTGGAAAGCATTGCGGCCGTGGTGCCCATTCTGAACATGGGCGGCGACGAGTACGCCAAAATCGGTATCGGCAAGAGCACGGGCACCAAGCTGATTTCGGCCTGCGGTCACCTCAACAAGCCGGGCATCTACGAGATTGAGCTGGGCGTGCCGGTGGAAGAATTTATCTATTCGGATGAATACTGCGGCGGTATCTGGAAAGGCCGCGAGCTGAAGGCCGTGGTAGCCGGCGGCTCGTCGGTGCCGATTCTGCCTAAGGAATTGATTCTCAAGACGGCGGCCGGTGAAAACCGCCTCATGACCTACGAGTCGCTCAGCGATGGCGGCTTCGTGACGGGCACCATGCTCGGCTCGGGCGGCTTTATCGCGATGGACGAGACGACGTGCATCGTGAAAAACACCTGGAATTTCTCGCGCTTCTACCACCACGAAAGCTGCGGGCAGTGCTCGCCCTGCCGCGAAGGCACCGGCTGGCTCGAAAAAGTGTTGCACCGCCTGGAGCACGGCCACGGCTCGATGCACGACATCGACCTGGTTGTGAGCGTGGCCAAGCAGATTGAGGGCAATACCATCTGCCCGCTCGGCGAAGCCGCCGCCTGGCCGGTGGCGGCTGCCGTGCGCCACTTCCGCGACGAGTTTGAGTGGCACGTGACGCACCCGAAAGAGGCCACCCAGCCCGGCGCCGTGTACCGGGGCAACCTGGTCATGGCGTAACTTCAATTAAAAGAACGTCATGCTAAACGTAGTGAAGTATGACAGAAGCACTTGTTTCTAAAGACTATAATGGCTAAAATAACCTTCGACGGAATTGAGGTGGAAGTGCCCGATGGCACCACTATTCTCAACGCAGCCCGCAAAATCGGGGGTAGCGTGGTGCCGCCCGCCATGTGCTACTACACGCCCCTCAAAGGCAGCGGCGGCAAGTGCCGCGCCTGCCTGGTGCGCGTAGCGGCCGGCTCGGCAAAAGACCCGCGCCCTATGCCCAAGCTGGTGGCTTCGTGCATCACAACCGTGCAGGATGGCATGGTAGTGGAAAACACGACCAGCCAGCAGGTAATGGACGTGCGCAAGGGTATTGTGGAAATGCTGCTCATCAACCACCCACTCGATTGCCCGGTGTGCGACCAGGCTGGCGAGTGCGACCTGCAAAACTTTGCCTACGAGCACGGCGTGAGCACTACCCGCTACGAAGAAGAGCGCCGCACGTTTGAGAAAATCGACATCGGCCCCTACGTGCAGCTGCACATGACGCGCTGCATCCTGTGCTACCGCTGCGTGTACACCGCCGACCAGCTCACCGACGGCCGCGTGCACGGCGTGCTGGGCCGGGGCGATGCTTCCGAAATCGGCACATATATAGAAAATACTATATCTAACGATTTTAGCGGCAACGTTATCGACGTGTGCCCGGTAGGCGCGCTGACCGACAAAACCTTCCGCTTCAAGCAGCGCGTGTGGTTTACCAAGCCGGTCAACGCCCACCGCGACTGCGGCCATGAGAAATGCACCGGCCACGTCACGCTTTGGTACAAAGGCAAGGATGTGCTGCGCGTAACCGCTCGCAAGGACGAGTACGGCGAGGTGAAGGAGTGGATTTGCAACGAGTGCCGCTTCGAGAAAAAGGAAACGGCCGACTGGACGATTGAGGGCCCGGCGCACATCGACCGCTCGTCGGTCATATCGGCTAATCACTATGAATTGCCAGTTATCAATCCGCAGGTTATCGCCGACCTGCCCGAAAGCACGGTGCGCGAGCTGGAGCAAAACCCGCCGCTGAAGCTGGGCGGCCCCAATGGCACTTCTTTTTAAGCTAATAATCTGCATTTTATGCCTCTCGAATCTTTAGGCTGGCAAGGCCTCGTTATTTTGGTAGTTTTCGGCATCTCGCTGCTGATTGCTACCTACTGCACCTACGCCGAGCGCGTTATTGCCGCATTTCTGCAAGACCGCGTGGGCCCCGACCGCGCCGGCCCGTTCGGCCTCGCGCAGCCGCTGGCCGATGCCGTGAAGCTGTTTACCAAAGAGGAGTTTTTCCCCAGCGGCGCCAACAAGGCCCTGTTCATCTTCGGCCCCTGCCTGGCCATGATAACGGCGCTGATGTCATCGGCAGTTATTCCGTTCGGCAGCTTTCTCAAGTTCGGCGAAACGGTGGTGCACTTGCAGGGTATCGAGATTAACGTCGGAATGCTCTACGTCTTCGGCATCGTGTCGCTGGGCGTGTACGGCGTCATGATTGGCGGCTGGGCTTCCAACAACAAGTTCTCGCTGCTGGGCGCCATCCGGGCGGCTTCGCAGAACATCAGCTACGAGCTGGCGATGGGCCTGGCCCTGATTGCGGTGCTGATGATGTCGGGCTCGCTCTCGCTGCGCGACATCACCCTGCAGCAGTCAGTCCCCGGCGAGTGGCACTTCTGGAACATCGTGAAGCAGCCGCTGGGCTTTATCATCTTCCTGGTTTGCGCCTTTGCCGAAACCAACCGCACGCCCTTCGACCTGCCCGAGTGCGAGACCGAGCTGGTAGCCGGCTACCACACCGAGTACAGCTCGATGAAGATGGGCCTCTACCTGTTTGCCGAGTACGTCAACGTATTCGTAGCCTCGGCCGTGATGAGCGTTATCTATTTCGGAGGCTTCAACTTCCCCTTCCAGTACGAGCTGCGCGAGTGGCTGCACTCGTCGCGGGGCTTTTCTATTGACGCAGCGCAGAACATCATCGCCATCCTGGGCGTGGTCAGCGTATTCGCCAAGATTTTCTCGTTCATCTTCTTCTTTATGTGGGTGCGCTGGACGCTGCCGCGCTTCCGCTACGACCAACTGATGCGCCTGGGCTGGACGATTCTTATCCCACTGGCTATCTTCAACATCCTGCTCACGGGCGGCCTCATCACTACCGGCATCATCCCCGAAATCAAGCAGTGGTGGTAAGCTAACTTCGTAGCATCATGGCAGAAGATAATCGCTTAATCGGAATCATGGCCGAGCTGTTAGCCGAGGTGCATCACATGCGCACGGATAATAACGAGCGGCTCGATAAAACCAACGAGCGGCTCGACCGCCTGGAAAATCAATTGATTAAGAACACCGCAGCGGTTGGCGAATTGCGCTTATCCGTAATGCGTCTGGCCGACCGGGTGGAGGAAATTCATGAATTAGACCGCCGCGTTCGGGTGCTGGAAAATATTGTTCTCCCCAAACCACCGCTCCAAGCAGCTTAAGCTCCCGACTATCTACTATGCAATCGCTAAGCAACCGCGCCAAGAAACTGGAAAAGAAGCCGATGACGCTCGCCGAGCGCGCTTATCTGCCGGCGATTTTTCAGGGCCTGACCATTACGATGCGGCACTTTTACCGGGCCGCCACCAAGAAGCAGATTACCGTGCGCTACCCCGAGGAAACGCGCCCGTTTTCGCCCGTTTTCCGGGGCCTGCACGTGCTCAAGCGCGATGAGCAGGGCCGCGAGCGCTGCACCGCCTGCGGCCTGTGTGCCGTAGCCTGCCCCGCCGAAGCCATTACGATGGTAGCCGGCGAGCGGAAGAAGGGCGAGCAAAACCTCTACCGGGAGGAGAAGTACGCCGTCAGCTACGAAATCAACATGCTGCGCTGCATCTTCTGCGGCCTCTGCGAAGAGGCTTGCCCGAAGGCCGCCATTTACCTGCAAGCCGATAAAATGGCCCCGCCGCGCTACGAGCGCGACGAGTTCATCTACGGCAAGGACCGCCTGGTAGAGCCCGTATCGCCGGACAGTCGCTCGAAACGCGGCATTCAGCTCACGCCCGAGCAGGCTGATAAGTTACGCGGGCAAATGCAGCCGGCGTAACTTTCTCGCCTGTCATCCTGAGTAACGAAGCATCTTATCACGGCTGCCTTCCTCAGAACCAGTACCTACCCGAGCGTTGCGAGCCTGATAAGATGCTTCGCAGGTTCAGCATGACCCTTACCTATGTACCTTTTTCTCTTTCTGTCGTTCGTGGCCTTGTTGAGCGCGCTGGGTGTGCTGCTGGCTAAAAACCCGGTGCACAGCGTGCTGTTCCTCATCCTCACGTTCTTCACGCTCTCGGCCCACTACCTGCTGCTGAACGCGCAATTTCTGGCCGTCGTCAACATCATCGTGTACGCCGGCGCCATCATGGTGCTGTTCCTGTTCGTGATTATGTTCCTGAACCTAAACGAGGATACCGAGCCGCACAAGCCGGCTCTGGCCAAAATAGCGGCTACTATCGCTGGGGGCTCACTGCTGCTGATAATGGTAGCTGCGCTGCGCAACGTGCATCCTGCTGGCTACGATGCGGCCACTTTCGACTCGCAGATTGGTATGGTCGACCGGCTGGGCATGGTACTATTCAAGCAGTATTCGCTGCCGTTTGAGCTGGCTTCTATCCTGCTGCTGGCCGCGATGGTGGGCTCGGTGATGCTGGGCAAGCGCGAAACGGGCGAGCGGAATTTCTAGTACCTTTTGCTTTTGCCCTAAAAAGGCGCCTTCTGCTACTGCGGAAGGCGCCTTTTTTAGGGCCTTGGCTGTATTTTTCCGTTCTTAACTATGTCCATCATGCCAAAGCAGCTTGCAAGCACTAACCCAACCGATTGGGGGCAGCTAGGTATTCCGCACCTGAAACGCTTTTGGCAGCAGACGCTGGCCAAGCGCACTGGCGTCCTTGCTACCCCTAGCGAGCAAAGCTGGCGAGCCGACAACTTATTGCTGAACGGGCTAGGCTTGCCTTTACAGGAAGCCCTGCGTTACCTTATGCAAACTGGCCCTTCGCTGGCCGAGTTTGAAGAGTGGGTATTGGCCCGCAACGGTGGGCAACTCACAGCTTTGCAAGCCGGCCGGCTTCGCAGCGCTTTTACCGGCCAGCCCTACGATGAGGCCGTTATAGCCCCGCTACGTGCCCTCGATGCCAGCCCCGACGTGCTGAGTGCCGACGACCTGCAGCACTGGCAAGAGCAAGGCTACGTCATTTTGCACGAGGCCATCTCCAAGGAGCAGGCCCAGGCTACGGAAGCAGCCGTGTGGGAAGCCCTGGCGATGCACCCGCACAAGGCCGCCTCCTGGTACGAGAAGCCCATCGGCCAGGGTATGATGATGGATTTTTACCATCACCCCACGCTTTTGGCTAATCGGCGGTCGCTCCGCATCCAGAAGGCTTTTGCCCAGCTTTGGGGCACTTCCGACCTCTGGGCCACCACCGACCGCACTAGCTTCAACCCACCCGAAACGGCTAGCTATCGCCATCAGGGCACACCGCTGCACTGGGATATGAGCCTGCAACCACCCTTTCACTTTGGTACCCAGGGCCTGATTTACCTCTGCGATACGCCGGCTCACCAGGGAGCTTTCCGCTGCGTACCCGGCTTTCACCGCCAACTGGAATCGTGGCTAACCAACTTGCCCGCCGGCACCGACCCGCGCAGCATCGACCTGACCGGGCTAGCCCAGCCCATTGCCGCCGAGGCCGGCGACATGGTTATCTGGCACCACTTCCTGCCCCACGGCAGCAGCGCCAACAGCGGCAGCTACCCGCGCATCGTGCAGTACCTCAACATGTACCCGATGGATTTTAAAGAGAATGTGGATTGGTTGTAAATCAAATAGGCTTCCATTTGAATCCTAGCAAAATATTCTCTTACCAATTATGCAAATGGCAATGGTTTAGCATCTGCTATTAGCCACCTCACTACTGCCTTGGCTATATGAAGAAAATATACTTACTGACAGGCCTCTTGTTTCCTACCTATGCTGTCTCTTACGCTCAACAAAGTAATGCAGCACAGCACCACAAGGCTAATTATTTCTTACTTGTCAGTAAGTTTAAAGACAAAAAAAGTAAGCCTTTTTATTATCATCACAATGTCTATTTGCGTCGACACGGCCAGCTTATTTTTCCTAGCGACAGTTTAGGATTCTTGAAGTTTGACAGGTTAGTATCAACCGATACTGTTGATTTAGTTATTAAGTCTGGACAGCATATTTTTTCGCTTAATAAAATGGCCGTCTGGCGACTTCGGGATGGTGCTAATGTTGCCATCGGCACCATCCCAAAACTTTGGAAATTAAAGTCAATTGCCGAGCAAGACAATTACTTACCCGAAGATGCTGACTATACCGTATTCAGTACCCGGTATCGTATAGCTCCAGAAGGAAATACTATTGACTTGGCTAAAATTGACTCTCTCAAGCAGTTAGTCTATATTACTTGCTGTAGTTACAGCGGTTCGTGCCTTATGAGCTATCGGGTAACAAATAAGTAATTTTTGCTGCTTACTTCGCTACCACAGCCGTCTTGATACTCAGCTCCGTCAGTTGCTTATCCGAAATCGGCGAGGGCGAGTCTATCATCACGTCGCGGCCCGAGTTGTTTTTGGGGAAAGCGATGAAGTCACGGATGCTGTCGGCGCCGCCGAAGAGCGAGCACAGGCGGTCGAAGCCGAAGGCGATGCCGCCGTGGGGCGGGGCACCGTACTCGAAGGCGTCGAGCAGAAAGCCGAACTGGGCCTGGGCTTCTTCGGGTGAGAACCCTAGCAGCTCAAACATGCGAGCCTGCACGGTGCGGTCATGGATGCGGATGGAGCCGCCGCCTACTTCTACGCCGTTGATAACCAAGTCGTAGGCATTGGCGCGGGCCTGGCCGATGGTGGCGGGGTTATCGAGTAGGTGCAGGTCTTCGGGCTTGGGCGAGGTGAAGGGGTGGTGCATGGCGAAGTAACGGCCTTCCTCTTCGAGGTACTCCAGCAGCGGAAAATTGACGACCCACAGCGGGGCAAACGTGTCCTTGTCGCGCAGACCGAGGCGCTGGCCCATTTCGAGACGCAGCTCACTCAGTGCCTTGCGAGTTTTGTCGGCCGGGCCGGCCAGCAGCAGCAGCAGGTCGCCTTCGTTGGCATTGAAGGCAGTTTTCCACTTCTGCAGCTCTTCCTGCGAGTAGAACTTATCGACCGACGATTTTACCACGCCGCCGGCCTCTACGCGGGCGTACACGAGGCCGGTGGCCCCGAGCTGCGGGCGCTTCACGAAGGCGGTCAGCTCGTCGAGCTGCTTGCGGGTGTAGGCGGCGCAGGTGGCGGCGTTGATGCCCACTACCAGCTCGGCGCCATCGAAAACCGGGAAACCCTGGCCTTTTACCACGTCGTTGAGCTCCACGAATTTCATTTCGAAGCGCACGTCGGGCTTGTCGTTGCCGTACCAGCGCATGGCGTCGGCGTACTCCATGCGGGGCACGGTGGGAAAATCGAGGCTTTTGATTTCCTTGAACAGGTAGCGCACCAGGCCCTCGAAGGTGTTGAGAATGTCCTCCTGCTCCACAAAGGCCATCTCGCAGTCAATCTGCGTAAACTCGGGCTGACGGTCGGCGCGCAGGTCTTCGTCGCGGAAGCACTTCACAATCTGGAAGTAGCGGTCGAACCCCGACACCATGAGCAGCTGCTTGAACGTCTGGGGCGACTGCGGCAGGGCGTAAAACTCGCCGGGGTTCATGCGCGAGGGCACCACGAAGTCGCGGGCGCCTTCAGGGGTGCTCTTGATGAGCACGGGGGTTTCAACTTCGATAAAGTCCTGGCCGTCGAGGTAGCGGCGCACGGCTTGGGCCATGCGGTGGCGCAGCATCAGGTTGTTGCGCACCGGCGTGCGGCGCAGGTCGAGGTAGCGGTACTTCATGCGCAGCTCGTCGCCGCCGTCGGTGTCGTCTTCGATGAGGAAGGGCGGCAGCTTGGCCGGATTCAACACCGCTAATTTTTCGACGCGCACCTCGATGTCGCCGGTCGGGATGTGGGCGTTCTTGGAGTAGCGCTCGGCCACTTTGCCGGTAACGCTAATCACAAACTCGCGGCCCAGGGTGCGGGCGGTTTCGCGTACGGCGTCGCTTTCCACGCCTTCTTCGAGGGCCAGCTGGGTGATGCCGTAGCGGTCGCGCAGGTCAATCCAGAGGATGCCGCCCTTGTCGCGGGTGCGCTGCACCCAGCCCACGAGGGTGACAGTTTGGCCGATGTGTTCCTGGCGAAGCTCGCCGTTGGTGTGCGTTCTTAACATAAACCGCAGATTTAACGGATTTAACGGATTTCGCAGATACGCCTGCTGCGCAGGCTGGCTATCCTTGGGTGGGCGGGCCGCTTTTGGGGTGGGCCGCATGGGGGCAAAGTTACTTCGGGTTAGCAGGCTGAAATTGCCTGATTTGGTATGAAGTATGTAAAAGAAGGCGGCGTGCCCCTGGGCTCCCCTCCTTTTTTCTTTCTCCCGATATGAAATTCCTTCCTTCGCTGGCCCTGGCGGCCGCTTTGCTCACGGCCGGCGCGGCCCAGGCCCAAACCAAGGTCAAGACCAAAACCAAGTACGACGACGGTACTGCAATCAGGACCACAGGTCAGGCGCCGGCCCCGGTTACGCTCGACGGCCCCATCAAGCGCGTCGAAACGCTCTCCGGCATTGACGTTTTTCCCAAGCCCAATTCCAACAGCGTACTGCTCAGCTTTACGCAGCAGTTTACCAAGCCCGGTACGCTGGTGATGACGGACTATAAAGATAAAGTAGTTTATCAGCAGGCACTGGACCCGGCCGACAATACCGGCGCGCCGGTCGACCTGGGCCACATCCAGGCCGGCACCTATCTGGTGGAAGCCAAAACCGGCAACTACGTGTACTGGAAGAAGGTACGCATCAAGTACCCGACGGTAGTGCGCCGCTAGGCGGCCGTATTTTTTACCATAGAACGTCATGCAGCGCTTGCCGAAGCAGCTCCGCATGACGTTCTGGCTTTTCAAAAACCCCAACTGCGTATTCCCTACTTTTGCCCTACCTATGAAAATCCTTCCGCTGCTCGTCGCGCTCCTGGCGCTCACCAGCTTTGCCCCCAAACCCAGGCTGACGACGGTGAAGCTGGCGCCTGGCTTGTCGGTGGCGGTGCCGGTAGGCTTTGCGCCCCTGCCCGACCAGGGCATTGCTCTCAAGTATCCATCGCCGCGCAAGCCGCTGGCCGTGTACAGCAACCCCAGCGGGCGCGTTGACTACAGCGTGTCGGTACGGCCTACCACGTTTGGCCCCGATTATAACGTATTGCTGGCCATGTACAAAGCCAGCGTGCAGCGCCTGTATACCAAGGTCGATTTTCTAACCCAGGAAGTGCGCAAGGTCAATGGCCGCGACGTAGTGGCGCTGGAGTTTGTGTCCATGCTCAGCGACAGCCGCCGCTCGGCCGCCGCGCTGGCACCCATTAAGAAGTACGAATATATCGAATATGCTGTGCAGGGCCAGCAGCTGTACATTTTCTCCTTCTCGGCCCCGGCCGAGGAGCAGGCCCAGTGGCGCCCGGTGGCCCAGGCCGTGATGGCTGACATCAGCCTGAAATAGGTAATGTCTCCGGCCCTGCTGACCGACGACTATTTCATGCGCCAGGCGCTGGCCGAGGCGCACCTGGCACTGGCCGAGGGGGAAATCCCGATTGGGGCAGTGGTCGTGCTCAACCAAACGATAATCGGTCGGGGCCATAACCAGACCGAACGCCTGCACGACGTAACGGCCCACGCCGAAATGCTGGCCCTGACGGCCGCCGCCAATTACCTGGGCAATAAGTATCTGACAAACTGTATACTCTACGTTACCGTGGAGCCCTGCGTAATGTGCGCCGGGGCCAGCGCCTGGGCGCAGCTCGGCACGGTCGTATTTGGGACCGAGGAGCCCAAAACCGGCTACCGTCGGCATACGCTGGGCCTGCTGCACCCGCGCACCCAGGTGCGGGCGGGCGTGTGCGCCGCCGAATGCGCGGCCCTTATGCAGGCATTTTTCGGGGGCAAGCGCAGCTAGCTTACTTTTGGGCTCCCCAACCAGTTGCCGCAACCCCAGCGGCCCCTTGGGGGTTATACCGTCACGCTTCCCATCTTTTCACTTTAAAACATTCGCATCATGGCTTTTGAACTGCCCAAGCTGCCGTATTCCTACGACGCCCTCGAACCTACGTTTGACGCCCAAACGATGGAAATTCACCATACCAAGCACCACCAGGCGTACGTAACCAACCTCAATGCCGCTATTGCCGGCACGGCAATGGAAAACCAGAGCCTGGAGGAAATCCTGCATAACATCGCTACTGCGGCTCCGGCCGTGCGCAACAACGGCGGCGGGCACTGGAACCACTCGCTGTGGTGGACTATCCTCTCGCCCAACGGGGGCGGGCAACCCACCGGCGCGGTAGCCGACGCTATCACGAAGGCTTTTGGCAGCTACGACAACTTCAAGACCGAATTTACCAAAGCTGCCACTACGCGCTTTGGCTCGGGCTGGGCCTGGCTCTGTAAGCAGGCCGATGGCTCGCTGCAAATCTGCTCAACTCCTAACCAGGACAACCCCCTGATGCCCGATGCCGGCTGCAAAGGCTTCCCCATCCTGGGCCTCGACGTGTGGGAGCACGCCTACTACCTGAAATACCAGAACCGCCGGCCCGACTACATCGCGGCCTTCTTCAACCTCATCAACTGGGAAGAAGTAAACAAGCGCTACGCCGCAGCTAAGTAGGGCGCCCGTCGCCCGGCTTACAAAAAAGCTCTTCTGCTTCGTGCAGAAGAGCTTTTTTGGCTTTTAGCCCCGTCCGGCCGCCGGTCCGCCCGTGTTGCCCCGGCGCTACGCCAATTTCACGGTACAAACAGAAATCAGTGTAACTTTCGGCACAAAAGCCTTCCCTTAAACTTTAAAGCTGCGTCGGCATGAGCATCAAGCTGCGACTTACTATTCTGAGCTTCCTCCAGTTCTTTATCTGGGGCGCGTGGCTGATTACGATTGGCGCGTACTGGTTTCAGACCAAGCACTGGTCGGGCGCGCAGTTTGGGGCCATTTTCTCCACCATGGGCATCGCGTCCATTTTTATGCCCTCGCTCATGGGCATCGTGGCCGATAAGTGGGTAAATGCCGAGAAGCTTTACGGTGTGCTGCACCTGCTGGGCGGCGCGGTGCTCTGCACCATTCCCCTGGTTACGGACCCCGGCGTATTTTTCTGGGTGATACTGTTAAATATGATTTTTTACATGCCCACCCTGGCGCTGTCGATAGCCGTGTCGTACTCGGCCCTCAAAAGCCAGGGTATGGACGTGGTGAAGGACTACCCGCCCATCCGGGTGTGGGGCACCATCGGCTTCATCGTGGCCATGTGGACGGTGAGTTTGCTGCACATCGAGAAGTCGGCCAGCCAGTTTTACGTGGCGGCCGGCGCGGCCTTCGTGCTGGGCGTGTACTCGTTCACGCTGCCCAAGTGCCCGCCGCAGTCGGCCAACACCTCCAGCCAAAGCCTGGTGGAAATCCTGGGCCTGAAGTCGTTTGCCATCCTACGCGACCGCAAGATGCTCACTTTCTTCCTGTTTGCGCTGCTGCTCGGCGGCGCGCTTCAGCTCACCAATGCCTACGGCGACACCTTCCTGCACGATTTCGACCAGAATCCGGCCTACCAGGGCACGCTCACGGTGCGCTACCCGGCCATCATCATGTCGATTTCGCAGATTTCGGAAACACTGTTTATCCTGGCCATTCCGTTCTTTCTGCGGCGCTTCGGCATCAAGCAGGTAATGCTGTTCAGCATGCTGGCCTGGGTGCTGCGCTTCGGGCTGTTTGCCTTTGGCAATCCCGGCGGCGGCCTCTGGATGATTATCCTCTCGTGCATCGTCTACGGCATGGCATTTGACTTTTTCAATATATCGGGCTCTCTATTTGTCGAAACCCAGACCCAGCCCAGCATCCGGGCCAGCGCCCAGGGCCTGTTTATGATGATGACCAACGGCTTCGGGGCGGTACTGGGCAGCTCGGTGAGCGGCCTAGTTATCCAGCACTACTTCACCGATGCCGGCGGCAACAAGGACTGGCACGGCATCTGGCTCACGTTTGCCGCCTACGCCCTGGTGATTGCCGTGCTGTTTGTACTCATTTTTAAGCATAAGCACGAGCCGCAGCAACAGGCCACCAACGAAAATATGCTGACTGAGCCAGCTATATCGGCGGCTTAACCTTTCTGGTATACTTTACTACACTTATATTACTACTAATTTGGAAGACAATACAAATAAAACAGATTTTCCCTTGAAACACGGGCTGGCAGAGTACGGGCAATTTGTGCCTATGAAATGGTTTTTGGATTGGTTTTTGGAGAAGTTTGGCGAGCTGGCACACCGGGAGGTGTATCAGCTTGAAAACACGGAGGCCCGCCCCGAATTGCTGGAGGCACTGGCGAGCCTCCGACCACTAGCTGAAAGCACCGTTCTACGGCACGAGTTTTTTGCGGAGGTCGGGCGGCCCGCGCAGCTCCATCTGCTGGCTCTTACGCCGGGCCCGGGCGTGCTGGTGTGCTTCGAGGATGATGGCCCCTTTGATGAGCAAGGCGTGCAGCTGCTCTTCGCTCCTGGCGCCAATGAGGCGTTAGTGGCGCAGGTACGCGCGCTGCTGGTGGCACGGCTCAAGAGCAGCACAGCCGAGCAGACGCGCATAAGGGTGCTCCGCCTGCGGGGCAATGACCTTCATTTTTCACCGCTCAAACTCACTATTCCAGCCCTCGACCTCGCCACCAACTACAACGACGACCTGCTGCCGGTGCACGAGGCCATCGTGAAGCGCCTGCAAAAGCCCGACGACAAGGGCCTCGTGATACTACACGGGCCACCCGGCACCGGCAAAACCAGCTACATTCGCCACCTGTGCGGCCTTACCAACAAGCCCAAGCTGTTCATTCCGCCCAACCTGGCGCTGCGCATTGCTGACCCCGAATTTATCAACCTGCTGCACGACCACACCAACTCCATCCTGCTCATCGAGGATGCTGAGGAGCTCCTGACCAAGCGCGAAGCTACCGGCAGCAACGCCGTGAGCAACCTGCTCAACCTGAGCGACGGGCTATTGAGCGACGGCTTCCATATTCAGATTATCTGCACCTTCAACGCCGACCTGGCTCGCATCGACAAAGCGCTGCTGCGCAAGGGCCGGCTCATTGCCTCCTATGCCTTTGAGGCCTTGGCGCAGCCCAAGGCGCAAGCCCTGGCAACCACGCTCGGCCAAACGGCCCCGGTTACGCAAGCAATGACGCTGGCCGACCTCTACAACCGGGAAGACGCTACCTTCGTGAGCGAACCGAAAGGGTCGGGCCGCATCGGCTTTGGGCGGCCGGCCTAAGCTCGTCGATATAAGATTGGCACAAAAAAGGTCCACTTTGAGTACAAAGAAAAAGCCGCTCTGCGCACTGCAGAGCGGCTTTTTCGGCTTTTTTCCCATCTGTTATACCAGTGATGGGAGCAGGTAGCTTATTTGCCGAAAAAGAACTGGCCTTCAATTTGGGCATTCTCATCCGAGTCGGAGCCGTGCACGGCATTGGCCTCGATGCTCTTGGCGTACTTCTTCCGGATGGTGCCTTCGGCGGCCTGGGCCGGGTTAGTAGCTCCGATGAGGGTGCGGAAGTCGGCTACGGCGTTTTCTTTTTCGAGGATAGCCGCCACGATGGGGCCGCTCGACATGTATTTCACGAGGTCGTTGTAGAAAGGACGCTCCGAGTGCACGGCGTAGAACTGGCCGGCGCGCTCGGCAGTGAGGGTTACTTTCTGAAGCTCCACGATGCGGAAGCCGCCCTGCTCTATCATGCTCAGGATGCCGCCAATGTGGTTTTCGGCCACGGCGTCGGGCTTTATCATCGTGAAGGTGCGGTTGGTTGCCATTCTTTGGGAAATAAAAAAGAGTTGATTGGTGCCGTAAAGGTAGGGCCACCAAGCGGCAAGCACCCGAACCTTCCGGAGCAGGTTGGTTGTTGAAACCCAATTCATGCCGACCTTTGCCGGCCTGTTTGCTCAGCCTGAGCTATCCGCTACTTTTTTCGCATCCGTAGGCTATTTACGTCGTCGATGTTTCCTTCCGTATCCGAGTTGCAAGCTCTGCTGGCCCAGCCCCGGCAGATATTTATTACTACCCACCACAAGCCCGACGCTGACGCACTGGGCTCGTCGCTGGCCTGGGCCACTTATTTAAAGAAAAAAGGTCATTCGGTGACCGTTGTCACGCCTTCCGACTACCCAGGCTTCCTCAACTGGATGCAGGGCAACGACGAAGTCGTGATATACGAGCCCCGCCAGAACGACCGGCAGGTACGCGACCTGGTAAACCGCGCCGAAGTTATTTTTTGCCTTGACTTCAACTGCCTGGGCCGCATCAACGAGCTGGGCGAGTACGTGCGCCGGGCGCCGGGCACCAAAGTGCTCATCGACCACCACCAGCGCCCCGAGGCTTTTGCCGACCTCAGCTTTTCGGACGCCACGGCCGCGGCCACGGCCGAGCTGGTGTTTGAGATAATCCGGGCGCTGGGCGACCAGGCGCTCATCGACCAGGGCATGGGCGAAGCGCTGTACGCGGGCATAATGACCGATACGGGCTCGTTTCGGCACCCCAGCACCTCGCGCAATGTGCACCTCATCATCGCCGAGCTGCTGAACACGGGCATCGACCTGGCTTCGGTACACCGCCGCATCTACGACTCGCACTCCGAAATCCGGCTGCGCTTTCTGGGCTACATCCTGAAAGACAAGCTCGTAGTGCGCCGCGAATTCAACACGGCTTATATAGCAGTTACCAAAGATGAGCTGCGCGAGTACGACAGCAAAACCGGCGACACCGAGGGCCTGGTAAACTATGCCCTCAGCATTGAGGGCATCGTGTTCGCGGCGGTATTTATCGACCGGGGCTCGGCGGTAAAAATTTCCTTCCGCTCGGTAGGCGATTTCTCGGTGAGCGACTTTTCGCGCAATCATTTTGAGGGGGGTGGGCACCACAACGCTTCGGGTGGCGTGAGCACCGACTCGCTCGATGCTACCGTGGAGCGATTTCTGGGGCTGTTGCCGCAGTATCAGGCGCAGCTGGTGAGCACCCCGGCCGCGCCGGTAGCAGTTGCGCCGCCCGTAGCCTAACTTTGGGGCGCATTCGTCTCTACTCCAATTTTTCTGTTTTCATGCAGTTTTCTCTCCGGCCCGGCGTGGCCCGGCAACTGGCCCTGGCGGCTGGTGTGCTCAGCGTAGCTTCCTTCCTGTCTTCGTGTACTAAAGGTGGAGGCGACTTTGCCAAAACGAAGTCGGGCATCGAGTACAAGATTTTCAAAAATGTCGGCGGCAAGTATGAGTCGCGCGAGGTAGCGGGTGGCGAAGACGCCAGCTACAAAGACCGCGTGGGCAAGGTAATGTCGGCCCACATTGAGTACCTCACTTCGGGCGACTCGGTCATGATGAAATCGCGTGAGCGCCAGTTCGGCATTCCGGTGCGCATTCCGCTCGAAACCCTGACTGCCAAGCAAATGGGCGCTGAGCCCGAGGCTTTCTCGCTGCTCCAGCCCGGCGACAGCGGGGTATTCCGCTTCAATGCCGACACGCTGTACAAGCGCAATGCCCACCAGCTGGCCCCGGCTAACCTGAAGAAGAAAGGCAACTTTATTATCCTCACGGTGAAGGCCGTAGCCTTACAAACCCGCGACGCGGCAATGGCCGAAGCCATGGCCGACCAGCAGAAGATGATGGCCGAGCAGCAGCGCCAGATGCGCGCCTACGCCGCCACCCAGGACAAGGCCGATGACGCCGTGCTCCAGGACTACATCAAGAAAAACAACCTGACCAACGCCAAGAAAGACCCCAGTGGCAGCGGCGTCTACATTATCACCACGCAGCCCGGCACTGGCCCCAACGCCAAAGCCGGCCAGATTGTGACGGTGCAGTACCGCGGGCTGCTGCTCGACGGCAAGGAGTTTGATGCCTCGGCCAAGCACGGCGGGCAGCCATTCTCGTTCCCGCTGGGCCGGGGCCAGGTTATTCCGGGCTGGGATGCCGCGCTGGCGCAGCTCAACAAAGGCAGCAAGGCTACCATCCTCATCCCGTCGTCGCTGGCGTATGGCAAGCAGGGCTCGCCGCCCGCCATTCCGGCCAACTCGCCCCTGCGCTTCGATATCGAGCTCACCGACGTAAAGGATGCTCCGGCGCAGGCCCAGGCCCCGGCAATGGCCCCGCCGGCCGGCCGCTAGGCTTTAGGTTCGCTTTAGTTTGTATGCCGCCACGCCGTTCTGGCGTGGCGGTTTTATTTTACCCTTTGTCAATGCAACGCTTCCTGCTTTTATTGCTGCTGGCTACCGGCCTGGCCCTGGGGCCGGCTTCTGCCCAAACCACCCCGACCACCGGCTTCGAGCGCACGGCCAGCGGTACCGAGTATCAGCTGTTTCGGCGCGATGCAGCTGGTCATTATGCCCCCGGCCGCTGGCTCCGGCCGGCGATGCGCCCTATGCCAGCCGGGTAGGCCAGATACTGCTCATTTATATTCAGTACCGGACCGACCGCGATTCCTTGCTGATGGACTCGCGGCAGATGCGGCCCGAGCCGCTACCCGTGCCGCTGGGCCCCACGGTGCCGCGCGGCAGCATTGAAGAAGCCATGAGCCTGCTGCTGCCCGGCGACAGCGCCGTGTTTCGCTTCAATGCCGATACGGTGTTTACCAAGTCGTTGCGGCAGCCGGTGCCGCTGTTTATCAAGCGCTCGGGCAATGCCCTGCGCCTGACGGTGGCCGCCAAACAGCTCCTCACGCCCGCACAGATGGAGGCTCGCCAAAAAGCTATGCTCGACGAGCAGCAGCGCCAACTCAAGGCCCGCGCGGCCAAGCAGCTGGTGAAGGACGACGCGCTTATTCTGGCCTATATCAAAAAGAACAAGCTGACTACTAAAGCTAAGAAGACCCTGGGCGGCACCTGGTACGTGATTACGCTGCGCGGCAAGGGCGCACTTCCCAAAACCGGGCAAACGGTAAGCGTAAAGTACCGGGGCACGCTGCTGGCTACCGGCAAAGAGTTTGACTCGACTGCCAAGCACGGCAACACGCCCTTCGACTTCGTGCTGGGCCAGGGCCAGGTAATTAAGGGCTGGGACCAGGGCATTGCCGTACTGCCCAAGGGCAGCAAGGCCGTGCTGCTTATCCCCTCCCCGCTCGGCTACGGCGAGCGCGGCGCGGGCGGCGATATTCCTGCCAACTCAGTTCTGCGCTTCGAGGTAGAGCTGGTGGGGGTGAAGTAATGGTTAATGGCTAATGGTTAATATATTATTAACCATTAGTCATTAACCATTGACTCTACCCGCCGAGCACGTCGCTCAGGATTTCGAGCGACTTGATATCGCCCAGGTTTTCGACGTGGAGCTGGTAGTAGCGCATGAGCACGGCCAGCAGCTCGCGGCGCACCTGGCCATTGGGGATGGTGGCGGCGGCCGGCGTGCGGAGCAGCTCATCAAAGTAATGCTCAAACTCGCGCAGGCGTAAGGTGGCCGGGCCGCTGCTAAAGCCGCTGCCCGCCGGGGCCGCGCCGGCCATAGCTACCTGGTCAGTGATTTCGGCGCCGGTTTCGGCCCCAAAACCCAGATAGCCGGCCAGATGCAGCAGAAACAGCAGAGCAAAGTTTTCGACGCCCGCGTCCTGCTCATCGAATGCCAGAATGGAATCGTGCAGAAAGCGGAACAGCGCCGGGTTTTCCTCTTCCTCCCGCACCGACTTGCTCAGCACTTCCGACAGAAACAGCGCCACGCTGCTTTTGCGCATCTCGTAGGGCAGCGACCGAAACGGCTCGGCACAGCGAAACTCGGCCAGGCGCGTGAGGCCGCCGCCCTGGCGGGGCACGTAGGCCACCAGCTCGAGCAGCGTGAGCGGCTGAAACAGGGCAATGCGCCCCGGCGGCTTGGCGCGGCGCACCCCGTTTACGAGGTAGCTCTGCACTCCGCGCTGCTCGGTATAAACGCGGGCAATTATACTACTTTCACGATATTTGAGGTAGCTCAGAACAATACCGCGGGTTTTGATTAGCATTTGGTTGAGTTAAAAGTTATGAGTTATGAGTTGAGATTATGGTTAGCCCGCCGGCCAACTCATACCTGTTAACCCCTAACTACTTACTGAGTACGGCGACCTTGCTGACGCAGGTATTTTTGCCGTCGGCATCAGACGTAAGCACTAGGTACACGCCCGAGCGCACCCGGCGGCCGGCCGTATCGGCCAGGTTCCAGGTAACGGTGCCGCCAGCCGCGTGGGTGCTGTATACGAGGTGGCCGGCCACGTCGGTGATGCGTACCTGCGCATTATTGGCTACTCCGCTGATGCCCACCGTGCCCGCAAACTCGGGCTGGACGGGGTTGGGCCACACCTGGGCGCAGCTCGGCGCGCCATCCGTTACGCTGGCCGAGCCCTGGTAGCTGACCACGCCCGCATCGGTAGCCACGAATACCTCCCCGGTTTTGTCGTTCACGGCCACATCTACGATACTATTGCTGGGCAGCGGGCTGTTGGCCGTGGTGAAGTGCAGGAGCGCCTCCGAAGCCTTGTCGTTGAACAGCCACAGGCCATTGGGAGTGCCAAACCACTTGCGGTTGGCACCATCGATGGCGATGCAGCGTACCGTTTCGTTATAGAGCGTTGGAAATAAGCCGTTGCCGCTCTGCGCATTGGGCACGTTGAAGCTGGGCTGAGCCGTGTTCTGCGCGGCGGCGCTTACCACGGCACTGGCGTCGATGGAGGCTACTCCGGTAGCCGTACCAACCCAGATGCTCCCGGCACGGTCGCACACGACGGCATATACCAGGTTATTGGGCAGCTTATCAGCGGTGTTGAAGAAAAAGGCCCGCTGCGTAGTCGTATCGTACGCAACCAGGCCATTACCGCCCTTGCGCGATTGCGTAGCCCAGGGATTGCCGTAGGTATCGACCGTTACCCGGTCGAGGTTTTCGAAGCCGTTGGCCGGGCCCGCCTTCCAGGTAGCATTGGCCGGCTGAAAGCGGAACAGGCCCGGCACGTTGGCCCGCTGGTGCCGGTTTACTACCCACACGTACGGCCCGTTGGGGTCGGCCGCCACGTCGGTAACGCGCACGTAGTTCAGGTTGCTCAGGTCGGGGTCGAGGCTGCTGCGCAGGGGTGAGCCGGGGGTGCCGGCCGTAAACTGCCGGTAGTTGCCCGGCCCTTTCCATTCGAGCAGGCCATTGCCGTAGCTGGCCAGGTAGAGCGTGCCATCGGCCGTGCGGGTACCATGCGAGATATCGAGCAGATTGGGAAAATCGGTGGCCGAGGGGAAAGCGGTGGCCGTGTAGTTCGTCCACTGCCCGCCCTGGTACTCATAAAACCCATTACGACTGCCAAACTGCACCCCGCTGTCGCCCGAGTAGCCGCCGCTGAATACGTCAACGGTGTTGGTGGCCGCGTTGGCCAGTAGGCCGTAGGCCGCAGCCGTTTCGGGGGCGTTGGGCAAAATAACTTCGGGCGCGCTGGTAGTACCGGGCGCATAGCGCTGCATAGCATTATAGTAGCTGGCCACGTAGTAGGTGCCGTCGGCTTCGCGCAGCACGTCGTTTATCTGGCGGCCAGTGGCCGCCAGCGGCAGTACATCTACCACCATGCCAGTAGCGGCGTCGAAGCGCCGCAAGGGGCTGCCGTTGAAGGCCAGCAGCAGCTGGCCGCCGCTGGCCCGCAGCCGCAGCACCTCATTGCCGTAGCTGTTGGGCGAAGAGCGCCAGCGGCGGGCTGCCCCTACGCCGGCCAGGTAATCGACGCCCCGAAAGTTGCTGCCAGCCAGCACATGGCCCCGGTAGGCCGCCAGCTGCGTGTACGTCTGGCCGGGCTGCGCCGGATTGGGCAGCTCCTGCGTCCAGCTACCGTAGTCGAGCAGGTTTACCCCGGCGGCAATCCGGCCGCGCAGCACGCCCGCCGAAGTAGCCGCGTAAATAGTGTCGTGCAGCACAACAGTGGCGTAGGAAGTTATAACCTGGCCGCCCGCGCCAATGGCGCTGTACGTGTCGCGCACTTCCTGCCTGGCCAGGTCGAGCACCACCACGCCCAGGCTGGTACCGATGTAAGCCAAGCCGTTATAAATCTGAACCTGGTTGATAACCTTAGCCGTCTGGCTTTCTTTGCGCAACAGGTCGGTTATGTTGCGCACGGTGCCGTTGGAGCCCAGCAAATCGATATTTCCGCTGCGGTACACAATCACCAGCTGGGCCGAAGCCGAGTCGAAGGCAATGGCCGCCACGCCCACATCGCTCAGGCCATCGCGCCGCGACAGCAGCTGCGTGGTGTGTAGTTCTTTATTATATATATAAAAAGATGATTCATCAGCCACGTACAGCCGATTGCCGGCCTCGGCCAGGTTGAGCGGGTGCCGGGCGGGTAGGTGCAGCTGCCAATCGCCGTAGGCAGCTCCCTGGCCCCAGGCCCGGGCAGCACTCAGGAGGGCCAATAGCATCCAGGCGAAAAAACGAGGCATAGGCGAAGGTAATGGCAGTAAAACGTTTGCGGAGCAGGCTATTATATGTTTGTGCAGCTACCGGACCTGCTTGCTGGCGCAGCGGCTGCCTGGTAACTGCTAACCGACCCAACTTAGTGCGTGGCGCGGGCCACGTCGGGTCGGTGCGACTGCGCCGCCTCACCCGCCAGAAAGCAGGGGCGGCAGCGGGCCTCGTAGCTATCGGTTTCGCCCAGCAGAATCTGGTTAGCACTGGCGGCAATGCGATACGAGTAGGCCGCCAGCTCGCCACAGCACACGCATACGGCGTGCACCTTGGTGACAAACTCGGCCGTAGCCAGCAGTGCCGGCATGGGTCCGAATGGCCGGCCGAGGTAGTCCATATCGAGGCCGGCCACGATAACGCGGGTGCCGCCGTCGGCCAGCTGCCGGCACACCTCCACCAGCGACTCGTCGAAGAACTGGGCTTCGTCGATGCCGATAACGTCGGTGCTGCCGCCGGCCAGCAGCAGTATCTCGGCCGGCGACTGCACCGGCGAAGAGCGAATACTGGTCTGGTTGTGGCTCACCACATCCTGGGCGTGGTAGCGGGTATCGAGGGCGGGCTTGAAAATCTCGACCCGCTGCCGCGCAATGCGAGCCCTGGTGAGGCGACGAATCAGCTCTTCGGTCTTACCCGAAAACATGGAGCCGCAAATAACTTCCAGCCAGCCGCGGCGGCGCGGAAAATCGGACAGACGGCGGGGCTCGGTAAACAAGATGGAGTGAAAAGTTAGGAGTGAAAAGTCAGGAGTTGGGAAGCGCTGCCTGACTACTCGGCCAGCGAAAAGACGTTTACAAAGTACGGCACCGCCCGCTAATGCGCGGTAGCGAACGCCCCTGACCTCGCTCCTGCTTCAAAGCTTTCCGATTGGGAGCCTGCCGCCCCGCCCGCCCTGCTTTTCTAGTCAACTCCTGACTTTTCACTCCTAACCCTGGCCTGGCAGGCCAGCCGCTCGGTTTCGTGCAGGCGGCCGGCGGCCCGGTAGCGCAGCTCAGGCTCGGTGAGCGGCGCCAGCAGCTCGGCGCCGCTCAGCACGCGCACCCGGCAGGTAGTGCAGCGGCCTTTGGCCCCGCAGGCGTGCCACCAATCGTGGCCCGCCGCGTGAATGGCCGCCAGCACCGTAGTACCTACGGGCACGTTGAGGGGCGGGCCGGGCAGGCCCGCAATGGTCAGCAGGGGCATTTTGTGGCTAACTTGGCGCACGAATCCGGCCCCGCGGCCGGCACATGCTATGCAGGACAAATATAGCCTCGCCAAGTGCGAGCAGTACGGCCGCCGGCTGGCTACCCGGCTCAGCCAGCAGTTTTTTGGTACCCAGCCCGAGGCTACCCTTGATGGCCCGGCGCTGCTCAAATTTACACCCGTGCGGCAGGTCAACCTGCTGGTGCTGCGCCAGCTACTGGGCCGCTGGCAGCAGGAAGCCAATGCCTTACGCAGCCCTTATTTCAACTTTGAGGCCGAGCCGGTACGGGCGGCGCTGGGGCAGTTTATGAACGTGCTTTCGCGGCATATCCGCCTCAACCGGGCAGCCCTGGAGCCGTTGCTGGCGCAGGCCATCAGCGATACGCTGGTGCTGGCTACCGACCCGGCGACCGCCTTCGAGCGCCTGGTACTGCCACCGGCCGGCCCCGATGCGGAGGAGGCCATTCCCCTGGCTTACCTGCGCGACCACCTGCGCTACCTGGACCGCGCCAAAACATTCTTTGAGGGCTTTGTGAACAGTCTGCCCCCCAGCAATGCGCCGCTCAGCCGCGAGTTTTTGCGCCAGCGCTTCGACTTGTACCTCACGGCTAATGCCAAAGCCTTGCCCGCCCTTTCGCAGCTCGTGACGGAACTCAGCGCCCTGCTGCCGCTTACCGAGGCCGACCTCTGGGGCGATGGTCCGGCCAAGCCGGCCCCGGCGCCTGCCGGAGCCCAGCCAGCCCCGGTACCCGCCGCTCCTTTCAGCGCTGCTCCGCCAGCTCCCGCCAGAGTTAGCCCCGCAGCGCAGCCGGCCCCGCCGGCCGTGGCAGCACCGCCGGTAGCAGCCCCAGCACCCACCGCTGCTGAACCTGTGCCCCCCGTATCGCTGGCCAATGCAGCCTCCGCAGAAACCCCACTTTATGCCAAGCTCAAAGCAACTCAGCCCAGCACGCCGCACCTGGCCGATACGCTGCGCGAGGCGGCCCACGCCGGCGCTGCCCCCCTGGCCGAGCGGGGGGCGCCCAAGGTAGTAAGCCTGCGGGAGGCCATTTCTATCAACCAGCGCTTCAGCTTTATCAATGAGCTGTTTAATGGCGAGAATATGGAGTACCATGCGGCCATTCAGCACCTCGATACCCTGCCCGATGCAGATGCGGCCCTCGCCTACGTGCGCCAGGAGCTGGCCAGCCGCCACGACTGGAGCCGCAAGGAAGAGCACGTGGGCAAGCTGCTCAAGCTGATTGAGCGCAAGTTTGCCGGAGCCTAAATGCCGCTGCTGACCGCAACCCGGGCCCGGCGCTGGCTGCTGCCGTGGGCCCTGGCGCTGGGAGTGCTGCTGAATGCAGCTTATCCGATGTATCGGCACTACGACTTCTCGCACTCGCTCGACACGCGCAGCTACCTGCGCCTGGCCAGCGGGCGCTTCGATAGCGTGAACGTGACGCGGCGCTACCGGGTACTGGTGCCGGTAGCAGCAGGCCTGCTGGCCCGGCCCCTGGCACTACTCGGCGACCCGCCCAGCTCGCCCCGGCCGGCCGGCGAATGGCCCCTGCGCCTGGCTTTCTACTTGCTTAATTCTCTGCTGGTGGGAGCGGCGGGGGCCTGCTTTTTCCGGAGCGCCCGCCTGGCGGGGGCCGCGCCCGTGACCGCGGCCCTGGCCCTGGGGCTGGTGCTGAGTAGCCGCTGGACTGCCTACATGGCCGGCCTGCCGCTCACCGACAGCCTCTACTTACTGGTTTTTGGCCTGAGCTACTATGCTTACCGTCGGGGGCCGGGGGCGGGCTGGGCGGTGGCCGTCGCGCTGCTGGTGGGGCCGCTGGCCAAGGAATCTTTCGTTTTTCTGCTGCCGTGGCTGCTATGGTTCGGCCGCGGGGCGCTGAGCTGGCGGGGGCAGGCGGCGGCCCTGGCGCTGGGGCTGCTGGCGCTGGCAGCCGTGCACTGGTGGGTAGATAAAGCGGCGGGCGCGCCGGCAGCAGCATCTGTCAGCAACGCCTTTTCACACGTTGAGAACCTCTGGTTTTCGCTGCGAAAAGTAGCCTCGCTGAAAGGCATAGCCGAGATTTTCAGTATCTGGGGCTTGTTTTGGCTGCCGGTAGCGGCGGCCCTGATGCGGCCCGATGGCCGGCGGGCACTTGCCCCGCTGCTCGGCTGGCCCGAGGCCGGCCTGGCGCTCATTGTATTGCTACACATGGCCCTCTCGGGCGACCTCGGGCGGATGGGCTACCTGTTTTCGCCGGTTTTTACGGCGGCGCTGGCGTTGGCCGGTAGCTGGCTGGGGCGCGTTTGCGGGGCGGCCGGACCCAGCCGCGTGAGGTAGTACGGGCCGAAGAACGTTGCAATAGAATCGACGCGCCGGGCGGCAAAGCCGCTCAGCGTCTGGGTTGCTCCGTCGCCCTGGGTAAGCTGCGCACGGTCGAGCGGCCGGTAGCCGCCCAGCGCATCGGTGTACACTACCTCGCCCGCAGCCAGCCGCGCCGCCAGCCAAAGCCGAAACGCCTTATCGGGGCGCACGGGCAGCCCGACAATGCGCGGGGCGCTGTCGGCCCGCCCGGTATAATACTGCAGCTGGTTGCGCAGCAGGTTAGGGTCGCGCAGCAAAAACCACGCGGCCGGCTGGCGCAGCACGCGCAGGCGCAGCGCGGGCCCGGCTCCTGTGTAAACGAGGCGATGGGCCGGAAGCAAGGCGAAAGCCAGGTTCCAGCTCAACAGCGCAGTGCCCACGGCTGCTACCCGGCGCGGGGCCCAGGCTCGCAGCCGCCCGCCGGCCATGGCTATTGCCGCCAGGGCCGGCAGCATGACCATAAACTCGGCATTGCCGGCCGCCTGGGCCGCAAAGCCCAGGTGCAGCCCCCCAATCAGGGCGTGCGTGCGCCGGATGCCACGGGCGGGGCTAGGGCTGCCTGGGTGGGGAAGCGCCCGCACCCCGTACCAGCCCAGGACACCATATACAATTAACCCTATACTTGCCAAACCAGTTAGCCCCAGCCCTACCGGCCAGTGGGCCAGCAGCGGCCCCATGTTGCCGTGTACCTGGCCCACCGTCCGTGCCACGCTAATCCCTGTAAGCAGCAGGCTACGCCCGCCCAGCTCCACGCGGGCGCTACCGGTCAGGTAGTCGTGCAGGGCAAAGCGCACTATGCCGGCCACGCCGCTGGCCGGGGCCGCCAGCCCATACGCAACAGGCACTACCAGGGCCGGCAGCCCATACACCAGCCCCAGGCGCACACCAGCATGCCCCTGCCAGGGCCGCAGCCCCAGCAGCAAGCCCAGCCACCACCACACCATCAGCTGGTGCACGAGGCAGGCCAGCGCCGCCAGCAGCCCGGCCAGCCCCAGCCAGCGCCAACTGGCCACCAGGGTATCGCTGGCCCGCGCCCAGGCTAGGCTGGCCAGCAGCGCCAGTAACAGCGGGAGTATGTACGTCTCATTTTCGGTAGCGAAGCGCAGCATTCCGAAACAGCTGCCTACCAGCAATAGCCAGGCCGGGATGGCGGCACCGGGCGCGCCGGCCCGCGCCAGCAGCCGGGCCAGCACCAGCAGGCAGGCGCCGGCCGCCAGGGCGTTCAGCATTTGCAGCCAGGTGATGGCCAGCTCGCCGGCCGGCGCGGCTCCGCTGGCTCCTACCAGCTGCAGCCACCGCCAGCCGATGGCATTGTAGAGCAGGTGGTGGGGCTGCCAAAGCTCCTGCCCCCAGCGCGAGCAGGCCGCGTAGTACCACGCGTCGCCGGTGGGGTTGCGGGTGGGTAGGGCCAGGCAGACAGCAGTCAGCAGGCCAGCGACAGCTATGCTGGGCCACGTGCGGCCGGTACGTAAGCGAAAAGCGGTTAGGCGATGCTGCATGAAGCCCACAAGCTACGTGCTGGACGCTAATGGGCAGGCGTTGCGCCGGGCTTCGGTGGTACTTACCCAACTGACAAATTACTGCGTCCTAGCGCTCCAAATCCTGCTTGCGGTGGGCATCGAGCGCCAGCAGGGCAAAGAGCAGGATGGTGAACGACCACAGCGACGAGCCCCCGTAGCTGAAAAACGGCAGCGGAATACCTACCACTGGCATCAGGCCCATTGTCATGCCCAGGTTCACGGTAAAGTGCACAAACAGGATGCTGGCCGCGCAGTAGCCGTAGGTGCGCCCAAACACCGACTTCTGGCGCTCGGCCACCCACAAGATTCGCCAGAGCAGGGTAAGGTAGAGGGCAATAACGACCAGGCAGCCGGTCCAGCCCCACTCCTCCCCCACGGTGCAGAAAATGAAATCGGTGCTTTGCTCGGGCACGAAATCGAACTTGGTTTGGGTGCCTTTCAGGAATCCTTTACCAAACCAGCCACCCGAGCCGAGCGCAATTTTGCTTTGCGTCACGTTCCAGCCTTTGCCCAGGGGGTCTTTGCCGGGGTCAATAAGCATCTCGATGCGCTGGCGCTGGTGGGGCTGCAATACATGGTTGAAGAAAAAATCGACCCCGAATACCATGCCGATAACCAGCGCCCAGGCCCCTAGACTCAGCGGCAGATGGTGGCGCCACAGCCGCGAATTCAGCAAAAACGCTATACCCAGCACCAGGGTAAAGCCGCCCACCAGCCACACCTTGGGCACCAGCAGCGCCAGCAGTAGTATAATGCCGCCCGCCGCCAGCAGCAGCAGAATAAGCGGCGACATGCCTTCCCGGAAATAAGCCAGCAGCAGGGCCGCAAACACCAGCGACTGCCCGGTTTCGTTGGAAGCCAGGATGAGCGCCACCGGTAGCAGCGTGAGGCCGGCCAGCACGGCCTGGTCGCGCCAGTTCTGGTTGCGCAGGTTAATACCGGCCATAAAGCGCGAGGCCGCCAGCGCAGTCGTAAACTTGGCAAACTCGGCCGGCTGCAGGCGCACCGGCCCAAACTCCAGCCACGAGCGCGAGCCCGCAATGGGCCGTGCCACCACCAGCGTCACAAGCAACAGCACTATCATGCCGCCGTAGAGTACGTAGGCCAGCGCGTCGTAGGCCTTGTAGTCGACTACCAGCAGAATCACGATGAGCACGGCCGCCGTACCCATCCAGATAAGCTGCTTAAACCAGTTGAAGGCCATCAGCTCCGAAAAGCTGAGCGAGGAGAGCGGACTAGCCGGCGCATCGGGCGAGTAGCTGGCCGCGTACACAGCCCCCCAGCCCAGCCCCACCAGCAGCAGGTAAATGAGCAGCAGCGGCCAGTCGATGCTGCGCGAAGAACGGGTGGTAACGGGAGACATGTAAGAAACTTTCGGCAAAGGTCGGGAGAAGTAGCGCAGCGCCACCCCGCGTAGCGCTTGCAGCCTGGGCAATGCCCGGTAGCCAGCGGCTTTACAACCAGCCGCTAATGCCGGTGAGTGGGCGCTGTGCCGTACATCACCCAGTCTTCCCAGCGCTTGCGGTTGGGAGCTACTTTGCCGCGCAGGTAGCGCTCCATCATCAGGCCGGCGGCGGGCGCGGCGAAGGTGCCGCCAAAACCCGCGTTCTCGATGAAAACGGCAATGGCGATTTTGGGGTCGTTGGCGGGAGCGAAGGCGGCAAACGTCGAGTGGTCCTCGCCGTGCGCGTTCTGCACGGTGCCGGTTTTGCCAGCCACCGAAATGCCGTACTGCGCCAGGCTGGCAAATGAGCCGGTGCCGCCGCGCCCGTCTACTACTTCCTGCATCCCCGGAATAACGTATTTGAAAAGCGTGGTATCGACGGCCGTGTAGTGGCGCTGCCGAAACTCGGGCAGCGGCTGGCCGCTGCTGCCCACGGCCCGCACAAAATGCGGGGAGTAGTAGTAGCCCCGATTGGCAATGGTGGCCAGCACATTGGCCATTTGCAGGCCCGTAATACCTATTTCGCCCTGCCCGATGCTGAGCGAGTACACCGTTTTGAAATTCCAGTGGTGAAAGCCGCGCAGCTTGTCGTAAAAATCGGGCGACGGGATGAGGCCGCGCTTCTCGTGGCCCATATCCACGCCCAGCTTTTCGCCCAGGCCGAAGGTTTTGACCATTTTCTGCCACTGGCCCAGGCCCAGGCGGGCATCCTCAAACTTGTTGGGCGATTGCCCACGCACCACGGCTGCCCGCATCACCTGGTAGAAATACGGGTTGCAGCTGTTTTTAATGGCAATGTTGACGTTGGCCGGGTACTCGTGGCGGTGGGTGCAGCGCACCAGGCGCTGGTCGCAGGGAAAGCCGGTGCCGGGCGTAACGACCCCCATTTGCAGGGCCACCAACTCGTTTACCAGCTTAAATACCGAGCCGGGCGGGAAGGTAGCCATCAGCGGGCGGTCGAAAAGCGGGCGGTCGGGGTTGCGCAGCAAATCCATGTAGCGGTTGCCCATCCCCTTGCCGGTCAGCATCTGGGGCTCGTAGTGCGGGGCCGACACAAAGCTGAGAATCTCGCCGGTTTTGGGGTCGATGGCCACTATCCAGCCGCGCCGGCCGGCCAGCAGCTTTTCGCCGTAGGCCTGCAGGCCGGCGTCGATGCTCAGGTGCAAGTCCTGCCCGGCCTGCGAGAGCGTGTCAAACTCGCCCCCGCGAAACGGCCCTTTGTCGATGCCGCGCACGTTTACCAGCCGGTACTGCACGCCGCGCCGGCCCATCAGAATAGGCTCGTAATACGATTCCAGACCCGAGATACCCACGTTTTCGCCCGGCGAATAGTGCGCGTACTTGGGCATTTCGAGCAGCTTGGGCGTAATGGAGCCCACGTAGCCCAGCGCGTGGGCCAGGTTTTGGGTGCGGTAGGCGCGGGCCATGCGGGCCTGCACCCGAAAGCCGGGAAAGTCAATCAGGTTATCCTGAATAGCGGCCAGCTCGGGCGTGCTCAGGTTTTGAATCAGGGGCGAGGGGCGCACCCGCGAGTAGGCGCGGGCCGCCTGCAAGCCCAGGCGCAGGTCTTCGAGGGGCAGCTGCATCACCTGGCAAAACTTGGCCGAGTCGAGGTGCTTCACTTCGCGGGGCACCACCATCAGGTCGTACACCGGCGTATTGGTAACCAGCAGCGAGTCGTGCCGGTCGTAGATGAGGCCCCGGTACGGCACCTGCACCTGCCGCTGAAGCGTATTGCGGTCGGCCGCCGTTTTGTAGGAGTCGTCGAGCACTTGCAGGTAAAACAGCCGGCTCACGAACAGCAGACCCACCAGGGTAAATATTGCCAGCACCACGTAGCGCCGGCCTTCCAGGTATTGCATACAGTAAAGTTACGCCCGGAAGTAGCGTAGCCTCTGCGAGTCCGCGCGTAGTACGCTACCCGAACGTGCGGACTCGCAGAGTCCACGCTACTTTCGGCCAGTACCTTTGTGGTTTAGCCCCCTGCTCATGCCGCCGCTCGCTACTCCTACTGCCAACACCGCCTTTACGGGTTTCATATCGGTCGTCGCGCCGCTCTACAACGAAGCCGACACGGTGGCCCAGCTCGTGAGCCGCGTGGGCGCCGTGATGCAGCAGCATGGCTACGACTACGAGCTGATACTGGTGAACGACGGCAGCACCGACCGCAGCTGGGCCGTGATGCAGGAGCTGGCCGCCTACGACCGCCACCTGGTGGCCATTGACCTAGCCGGCAACTACGGCCAGACGCTGAGCCTGCGCGCCGGCTTTGCCCAGGCGCGGGGCGAGGTTATTATTGCCATGGACGGCGACCTGCAGCACGACCCGGCCTACATTCCGCAGTTTATCAGCCTCATCAACGAGGGCTACGACATGGTGGGCGGCGCCAAGGCCAAGCGGCCCGAGGGGCCGATTGCCACGGCGCTGGCCACCACGGCGCACGGCATTATCCGGCGCTTGTCGGGGGTGCAGCTGCGCTATTTCGGGGCTACCTATAAGGCGTATCGCAGCTACCTGGTAAAGAACGTGGAGATGCTCGGCGATGCGCACCGCTTTCTGGGCGCGCTGGTGGCGCGCAAAAACCTACGCTACTGCGAGTTTCCGATTGAGATTCACGAGCGGCAGTTCGGGCAGAGCAACTACAAGATTAGCAAGCTCTTCTACGTTATTCTCGACCTGTTTATCCTGCGCTTTTTTATTGTGCACTCGCGCAAGCCGTTCCGCCTGTTTGGGCTGGCCGGGCTGCTGAGCTTGTTTACCGGCGGCATACTGGCGGGTCAATTTCTCATCCGCTCAATATTCTTTAAACTGAATATTGAGGCTACTTACCCGCTTGAGTTCATTTTCAGCCTCTTCCTGATAATGGCCGGTATTTTCCTGCTTTGTTTCGGCGTGCTGGCCGAGATTGGGATGTACAATTACTACTCGCGCCGCACGCGCACGCCTTATGTGGTGCGACAACTTGTGGGTAATAAGTAATGGGTAATGATAAACGAAGCAAAGGCAGCTTCATTGACTTGGAACGAGGCGTTTCGGCAGCGCACCCAGGCGGCCGCATTGCGAGTTATTAAGCTCTATCAGCAGTTGCCGCGATGGGGCGAAGCCGAAACGCTAGGCAAGCAGCTGTTGCGGGCTGCTACGTCGGTAGCGGCCAATTATCGGGCTTCCTGCCGCGCCCGCTCGTCCTGCGAGTACTACGCCAAGCGCTGCATCTGCGTAGAGGAAGCCGATGAAACCCAGTTCTGGCTGGAGTTGCTGGGGCAAGCCGGCATTTTTCCGAAAGTACGGCTAAGTGATTTGGAGCAGGAATACGCCGCCATTACGGCCATCCTCACCACCGCCCGCAAACTCGCAAAGCAGTTATGAGCACAATTAGTGATGAGCCGCGGCCAATAGATAGTGTTGTTCACCCAACCAGAACAGCATTACCCATTACCCATTACCCACTGCCCATTAAAAAAAAGCTTATCATCAACTGCGATGACTATGGCTGGGACGCGCCAGCTACCCAGGCCATTCTGGAGTTGGGCACCGCCGGGCAGGTAAGCAGCACCACGGTGATGGCCAACTTTGCCACCGACGCCGAGCTACGGGCGCTGCAAAAGCTGGTTTCTCCTTCTTTTTCGGTAGGCCTGCACCTTACCCTGAATGCCGGCCACCCGCTAAGCGCTGCCTCGAAAGTATCGTCTTTAACAGATATTGACGGGCAGTTTTATTCGTCCAGCCAGCTGTGGCTGCGTTTTTTGCGCGGTCAGGTGCGGCCTCAGGAGCTTAAAACCGAAGTAGCTGCCCAGCTCCGCCGGCTGGCGGCCGCCGGGCTGGCACCCACCCACGCCGATAGCCACCAGCACCTGCACCAATATCCATTGCTGGGGCCGGCGCTGCTCGCTATTCTGCGCGAGCTGGGCGTGCGCCGGGTGCGCCGGCTCACGGCGGCGGGCCGCTTCGATGCGCGCGGACTGGTACTGCAAGCCTTTGCGCTCAGCAGCCGGCCTGCCCTGCGGGGCTTTGCCACGCCGGGCGCATTGGTGAGTACGTTTTCAACCGAGCCGGCCAGTGCCGACGGCTTTCGGCGAGGCGTGGCGGCGGCTTTCCGGCACGCCGACGTAGTGGAGTTTATGAGCCATCCCGGCCTGAGCGAGCGGCCCGGCTCGCCGCTGATGCGAGTGCCGGAATATGAGTTCTGGCGCGGGGGCCAGCTGCGCGAACTACTGCGCGAGCTGGGCGGTGAGCTGGTGAGCTACGCGGCAGTGTAAAGCAAACGCGCTGGCCTACGCTACCCGGCGCTCGACCCGCACCAGCGCTCCCACCAGCGATACTACCGCCGTAATTACGTAGAACAGCACACTTACGCTTACGGCCACCGGCACGCTCAGGGCAAACAGCTTGGCGCCGTATAGAAATGTCAACTCCCTAGCTCCTAGCCCACCAACTGTGAGCGGCAGCACCGCCGCGATACTCGACGCCAGAAATACCAGCAGATACGGCAATACCGGCCCGCCGGCGGCGCCCAGCGCCGCCAGCAGGGCCCAGGCGCAAAGCACCTGTGCTCCCTGCACGCCCAGCGCCTGCCACGAGGTGCGCCCAAAAGCCGAGCGAAACTCGCCAAATCCCCAGCGGCCCAGGCCGTAGCTGACGCCCAGGCCCAGCGGCACCAGCGCCAGGGCGCCGGCCCGCCACCAGCCGGGGTAGTCGGTGGCCGCAAACAGCCCCAACAGCAGCACCAGCAGCGCCACCATGCCGCTTAGCCGGTCGAGCAGCAGGGCCCGGAAGATGAGGGCCCGTCGGCCCGGAAACTCCTTGCCCAGCAGGTACACCTTGTAGCCATCGCCGCCAATACCGCCGGGCAGAAACAGGTTGTAAAACATACCCAGCCAATAGAGGCGCAGGTTGTAGCGCTCGGTAAGCTGAATACCAACGGCCCGGAAAAAGGTATTGAGCCGCACCGAGGAAATCAGCTTTGAGAGCGTGAACAGCCCCGTGGCCAGCCCCAGCCAGCCCGGCCGGGCGTAGCGCAGGGTGCGGCCCAGCGCGGGCAGGTCGAGGTGACGGGCCACCAGCCAGAGCGCCCCGGCCATGAAGGCCAGCTTCACGACCAGCAGCACGTAGCGGCGCCAGGCCGGTATGGGCGCGTTCGGGGTTTCGTCGGTAGCCCTCATGGCTGCTGAAACTCCACCAGCACGAACAGGATGCCGTCGTCAATCCGGAACCGGTCAAGCGTGCGATAATGCATTCCGCGCAGCTGGCGCTCGTCGGCCAGGTACAGGGTATGCGGGCGCAGCGGCAGCGGGGCAATCGTCAGGGTTTCGCCCCGCTCCCGCGCTATGTAAAAGGCCTCCACATTGTCGAGCGGCCAGCCGCTGGGGTACAGCACCAGGGGCCGGCCTTTGGTTTCACGCCCAACCCGAATGGCGGCCGTGCGGTACGGTACCTCGGAGGAAGTCTGCATACGGGCCGGAAAAATAAAAATATCGAAGGCCAGGCGTAGTATCAGCAGGTAATACGCCAGTACGAGCAGGCGGTAGTCGGCCAGGCGCCAGAACAGGTAAGCGCCGGCCCCCAGCGCCGCGCACATTGCTACCGCCCAGGCCCATACGCCCGGCACTACCCGCGTAAGCGACACGAAAGGCGTCACCAACGGAGCCAGGGCGCTCACAGTGAGCAATCCCAGCAATAGCCCATCGAGCCAGCGCGTGGGGAGCGTACCCACCGGCTGATACTGCGCATACAACGCAATTACTACGGTGAGGCCCAGCGGCACCAGCATAAACAGGTAGCGCGGAATGGTAGCCGGCGACAGCCAGTACACCGGTAAGATGGCCAGAAACAGCAGCGCGTTGTAGCGCAAAAATGGCTGGGCCATTACCAGCCGGCGCGCTCCCGGCACCAGCAGGCACCCCACCAGTAGCGACCAGGGCAGAAAGTGCTTGATGAAGTCGAACGGAAACAGCAGCACGTACTGAACAGACTCGGCCAGCGGCTGGGCCGCTACCGTGCGCTGGCTCGACTGCGACCAGAGCGTAGCCAGGGCCACTTCGAGCGAATTGTGTTTACTATATATAAAAAAATACGAGCCCAGAATAAGTAGCATCACCAGCACGCCCAGCACGTGCTGCCAGCCAAACAAGCGCCGCCACTGGCGGGTATCCAGAAAATAAACCAGCAGGGCCAGGCCCTGGAACACAACCGAAGGCAGCCCTTTCAGCAGAAAGCCGACTGCGGTAAGCGCGTAAGTAAGCACAAAGAGCCGCACCCACTGCTTGCGTTGCCCCAGGTACCACACGGCCATGAAGCCCAGCCACGTCAGGCAGGCGTGCCAGAGGTCGATAAGCCCCAGAAACGAATCGTAGAAGAGGACCCGGCCCGTAGTAGCAAAAGCCAGCGCTACCGTAAAGGCCAGCCGGCTGCCCAGCTGCGGGCGCAATACCCGCCACAGGGCGGTAGTATACAGCAGCAGCGCCGCAATGGTAGGCAGGCGCAGTATCCACTCATCCTGCCGGCCCGTGAGGCGAAACAGGGCCACCAGCAGCCAGTTGAACAGCGGCGGCTTGTTATAATAAGGCAGGCCTTGCAGCGTGGGCGCAAAAAACTTGCCCGAGTAATGCATTTCGAGCGCCACCAGTGCCCGGATGGGCTCATCGACGAGCAGCGGCTGCCAACCCAGGTGCACCAGCAGCGCCGGCAAAGCCAGTAGCAACGTAAAGACTACCACCCACCCCGGATGCTGGCTGAGGAAGGTAATTAGACGGCGAGCTAACGATTCTACCACAAGTTTGGTTAGGTTGGTCGGGAGCAGCCCCCCAAGGGCCGCCACCCGATAGGCCGGCCCTTGGCGGCGCAGGCCCGGCAAAGGTACGGCTGCCTCCGGCGCGGGGCAGTTTGCGTTGGCCAAGGCTCCTATCTTTTCGTAAGTTTGGCTTATGTCGTCTCCCACCCCTGCTACCTTCCCCGACCGCCTCACCCAGACGCTGCTACGCCACGGCCTGCGTCAGACGCCCGTGCGCCGCGCCGTGCTGGCCGCCCTCACCGGTAAAGGCTATGCCCTTACCGGTGCCGAGATTGAGCAGGAAATAGGGGCTGATACCGACCGCATTACGCTCTACCGCACCCTCAAGAGCTTCGAGCAGCAGGGGCTCATTCACCGCGTTATCGACGATACCGACGTGCTGCGCTACGCCGCCTGCTCCATCGAGTGCTCAGCCGACGCGCACTTCGACAACCACGTGCATTTTAAGTGCGGAGTGTGCAGCCACACGTATTGCCTGAGCCAGGTCGCCATTCCGGCCGTGCAGCTGCCCGGTGGGTTTCAGGCGCAGCGGCGCGACTTTCTGCTTTCCGGCACCTGCCAGTTTTGCCAGAGCTGATTAGGCAGCCTCACTGAGTAGCCAGTTCTTGCCAGCCGGAGACCTGCACTGTAATTACGCAAAAATGTCCTTTCCGGCAGCGCCTGCGTAGAGAGTAGCCTGCGGAAAGCGGGGCAGCCAGCCGCGCCGAAAACTGCTCACTGTTAATTGTTAACTGCTAATGTGGTGGACCTACGCCCTGCTATCCGCCGTATTTGCGGCCCTCACTGCTGTACTGGCCAAGGTTGGTATTAAAGGGGTCAGCTCCGATTTAGCCACCGCTATCCGCACGGTGGTTATCCTGATAGTGGCCTGGGGCATCGTATTTTTCAAAGATAATCCTGCCGATATATTCACGCTTCAGCCCCGCACCTGGCTGTTTCTGGTGCTCTCGGGTATTGCCACGGGGCTGTCGTGGCTGTGCTACTTCCGGGCCTTGCAGCTAGGCAAAGTATCGCAGGTAACCCCGGTCGATAAGCTAAGCGTGGCGCTGGCTATTGCGCTTTCCGTGGTCTTTTTGGGCGAAACCCTGACGCTGAAAGCCGCGCTGGGCGCGGGCCTCATCATTGGGGGCACTTTGGTGCTCATCCTCTGAGGAGGCCCGTCCCAGCGCGGCCGGTATGCAAGCTACTGATTTGTAGCCGGAGCGGCTGGAGATGATTTAGCAGCCCGGTGCTTACCACCCTGCGATGCGTATTGCGCAAACTGCGCCGGGGTCAGAATGCCCTGCAACGCGGCCTTAAACTCCTGCGCATTGGCTTGCAGGGCCGTATTCTTTTCCTTATTGCTGGTGGTGCCATTCTGAATGGCATCTATTTTCTGGTCGCGCGTCAGAGCGGCGGCCCGAACTTTGGCCGTGGTTGCGGCATCAAGGTTCAGCTGCCGGGCCAGCTCCTGGCTCATTTTATCGGCGCGCTGCTCGGGTGCCGCGGCGTGGTAAGCGGTGGAGCGGCTGGCGGTGGCAGGGGCCGAGGCTGGAGCCGCTGGTGCCTGCTGTGCCTGTGCACCAGTAGAGAGAGTCAACCCAGCTAGCAACAGCGAAAAAGCGCCGATACGAAAGGAAGTAGTCATGAGTGAAAGAAGTTGGTAGAAGCCGTAAAACTGCTGCTGCCAGCTGAACGTCTAATGAAGTATATCCTTGGCAGGATGCCACCTCAGAACTGCCACAACGAAAAAGGCACCTGCCAGCAATGCTCGCAGGTGCCTTTCAGCAAACGGATGTGGAGAATATCGGAGTCGAACCGATGACCTCTTGCATGCCATGCAAGCGCTCTAGCCAGCTGAGCTAATCCCCCGTTTTAGGGCTTTACCACTGCGCCGGTTGCGCTTTGGTTGTGCAAAAGTACGCTGGCTTTTGGCTTGTGCAAGTCCCTGAGTCAATATTCTTCACAACTAACGCAAAATCAGGCGCAAAAAAAAGGACGGGAGAATCTCCCGCCCTTTTTCAGCACCTTTCACAATTACCCGAGTACTTAGTTGAAGCTGTAGCGTATGCCCAGCTGCCCCTGCCAGCGCGAGCCAAACGACGCAAAATCGTAGGAGCGGCCGCTGTTGCCATAGGCCGAGGGCAGCGAGAAGGTGGGCTGCGCATTCACGTTGGTCGATTCTACTTTCAGCAGCTCTACGGCATTGTTAGACACCACATACTGACGGCCCCAGTTGTTGTTAAGCAGATTGCCCAGGTTGAAGATATCGAACGTGATTTGCAGGCTGTTGCGCTTGCCGCCGGCCGTAAAGAAAATGTCCTGGGCTACGCGCAGGTCAACTTCGTGCGTCCAGGGCAGGCGGGCGCCGAAGCGCTCCACTACCTGCCCGCGGTGGCTGCTCAGGTAAGGGTCGTTCTGGATAAATGCTTCGAGCTGGTTCTGGACCGTAGTCAGGTCGCGGTTTTCGGTGGCCACGAGGCGGATTTGGTTGGGGTCGCGCACGTCGGTTGGCACGTACAGCAGGTCGTTGCCCGTGTTGCCGTCACGGTTGAGGTCGGTGCTCTGGCCGTAGATGTACGTCAGCGGCTGGCCCGACAGCCCTTCGTAGAACATCGTAATAGTAGTGCCAAGCTTGTTGTTAGCATAGCGGAAGTTGTAGCCCGTACTCGCGATAACGCGGTGGCGCTGGTCGTTGCGCGAGTAGCCCAGCTCGGGGCTATTGGGGTCATACGCCACCTGGTTGAAAGCGTAGTTCGACGAGGCCGTGCTGCTCGTGCCGCTGTTCACCTCTTTTGATACGCCGTAGGTGTAGGCGGCTGTAGTGTTCAGGCCATTCAGGAAGCGCTTCTGAAGCTGGAAAGTGGCGTTGTAGCGATAGCCCTGGTTGGTATTGTCGAGCAGGTAAACGTTGGTATAGTTCGGGTTAACCCGGCGCAGGGCCGTAGTAGCCGCATATATCGGACGCTGGTCGGGGCCGGCCAGGCGACCTACCGGAGCCGTCAGGTTAATATCCTTATAATATATATCGTTAATGGTCTTGGAATAGATTCCTTCCACGGTGGCGACTACATCACCCGGCAGGCGGAAGTCGGCCGCCAGGTTTGAGCGCCATACCTGGGGCAGCTTAAAGTTGTCGCTTACTAAGTTTATCTGGCTGGTAAGCACCTGGGTATAAGAAGTCGCAATCTTGGCAGGGTCAATCTGCACCGGCAGCGTAGTGCCAGTGGCCGCCGTCTGGTTTACCGAGCCCTGCACCAGGCCGCTGTTGGTATAGCTGTTCGAAATCCACACGAAGGGCACGCGGCCTGAGAAAATACCCGAACCACCGCGCAGCTGAATTTTGGTATCATTGTTTACGTCCCAGTTAAAGCCCAGGCGGGGCGAGTAGAGAACCTGGCCGTTAGGCGTATTGCTGGTTTTGTACTGGCTGCCGAAACCGGCATTGAAGGTGCCGTTGGCGGCTTTCGAGCCCTCAGTTACGCCGGCGTTGTAGCCCGGCTTGTCCACAAACACGGGTACGTCGATACGCATACCCAGCGTCAGGCGCAGGTTTTCGACGGGGGTGTACTCGTCCTGCGCATAGAAGCCAAGCTGCGCCGCCTTGAAGCTTGCTTCCCCATTATTGGCCGTAGGGTAGCTCGACTGAACCTGGGTAGCCTTGCCGGCCTGAAAGTTGGCCAGCGAAGAGAACGTGTAGTAGCCGGCCCCATTGTTAAGGAACAGGTTGCGGAATTTGAAGCCCTCGTTGTGGGTTCCCACCGTAAAGGTGTGCTTGCCAATGGCTTTGGTCAGGTTATCGGTAATCTCAATAATGTCCTGGTCGAGCTGGTTAGCTACGGAGCTGCGCTCCTGCCCCAGGCTATAGGTAACGCCACCCTCCGAAATCTGATAAGCGGGGCCGGGGGCGCCTACTACATCGCGCGAATCACGGATGGCGCTATAGCTTAAAATAAGCTTGTTGGAAAAGCCACCCGCGAAGCGACTATTGAGCTCGGCAACGGTACTGTTTTGCAGGTTGCTGAAGCGGTAGGCGTTGTTGCTGAAGCGGACGTTGGTACCCGTGCGGGTGATGTTGTCGTCAAACGCCTTTACGAAGTTATGACGCAGCGTCAGGGTGTTATTCTCCGAGAGGTTGAAGTCGAGGCGGGCAAAAATCTTATTGCTTTCGGTGAGGCGCGTGATATCGCCTACCGTGCCGGGGTCGTAGCCACCATAGAAGCCGCCGCTGGCAGTAGGCAGCAGGGCCGCCGCCCGAATAGCGTTGATAACGCTAACGCTGGCGCGTGAGTCGGCGCCCCCCGGCAGGTAGCCCAGGGGCGTATTAACGCGCTGTATCTCCGCATTCAGAAAGAAGAATACTTTGTCTTTCACCAAAGACCCTCCCACGCGGAAGCCCGTCTGGTAGTTATAGAACTTATCTGCCTTGGAGCCATCGGTTACGCTCTTTCCCACCGTGTTCTGGTTGCGCCCAAAGCCGTAGATGGAAGCCGACAAATCGTTGGAGCCCGAGCGGGTAACAGCGTTTACCCCGGCCCCGGTAAAGTTGCCCATTGTAACGTCGTAAGGGGCCAGCACCACCTGAATCTGGTCGATGGCATCGAGGGCGATAGGGTTGGTGCCCGCCTGCCCGCCGGGCGTGCCGGAAGAAGCCAGCCCGAATACGTCGTTGTTCACGGCGCCATCAATGGTAATGTTGTTGTAGCGGTTGTTGGCACCGCCAAATGATGAGCTGCCGCCACCGCCAGCCTGCGGGGTAAGGCGCGTGAAGTCGGTGAGCGAGCGGCTCAACGTGGGTAGCTGACTTATCTGCTCGCGGCTTACGTTGGTCTCGGCCCCGGTACGGCCGGCATTGATGACCGGGTCGCGGCGGGTAGTGATAGTTACTTCGCCGAGCTCCGTAGTCGAGGTGCTCATGGGCGCATCAATACGCTTGTTTTCGCCCAGCGACAGAATAATGCCCGTTTTCACCACATCCTGATAGCCTACGAATGTTACTCTAACCGTGTACGGCCCGCCAACGCGCATACCCTGAATGTTGTAGCGGCCATCAGCATTGGTACCCACGCCGTACTGCGTGTTGGTCGGCGTATGAACAGCCAGCACGGTGGCCCCTGGCAGCGGCTCGCCTTTCGCATCGGTTACCGCCCCGCTAAGGGAGGCCGTGGTGGCTCCCTGCCCCCAGCCCAAACGGGCCGTAAACAGCAAAAACAGGAGCAGCGTGAAGTGGCGTAAAGGTAGATTTCTCATAAAATGAAAAAGGTAAAAGGCTCACAGGTGCCAATATGCCACAAAGTTAAGCCGCATCAATACCTTTTTTCATCATACCTACATCTAAACCCGCCTTAACGTGAACTAATTATGAGGAATGCTCACATTAAATTCATAATTATTATTCACGTAATCTGATGGTTAGGCACCCCGAATTTTTTATGAGTTTAGGCTTTTGTTTAGGGCGTTTTTTGGGAAGACATGAGCATTTTATGAAGCGAGTGGCAGCAGCCACAAAAAAGCGGGGCAGGAATTGCTTCCTGCCCCGCTTCCGGGTAGCCAAACTGGCTGGTCGCCAGCGGCCTGACTAGTTGAAGATATAGCGCAGACCTAGCTGAATCTGCCAGCGCGACGAGATGCTGCCCGTGTTGGCACGGTAGGTATCTGTCAGGACAGTGCCCGTGGGTGAGCTGGCCGAAGGGTTAGCGTAGTAACCATAGGAGAATATCGGCTGGTTTTGAGCGTTATACCCCACGAAGTTCAGCGGGTTGGTCTTGTACGTAGTAGGGAAAGCACCCCAGTTGCGGTTCAGCAGGTTGCCAATGTTGAAAACGTCAACGCTAAACTGCAAGGTGTTGCGGTTTTCACCAATATTGGTGAAAATATCCTGAATCATCTTCACGTCGATGCGGTGCTGCCACGGATAGACTGCGCCATTGCGCTCGGCATACTGGCCGCGGTGCTTGCTCAGGTAAGGGTCCTGGTTGATGAAGTTGTTCAGGTCGGTCCACTGCTGCTGCGCGCTGTACACCACGGCAGTCCCGTTGACAGTCGTCGAGATTGGAGCCAGGTTAATCTCGCTCTGGTTGAGCGGAATATACATCAGGTCGTTGTTGGTCACGCCATCGCCGTTCATGTCGCCGTTGTACACGTACGAGAAGCGGCCGGTAGGCTCACCGTCGTAGAACATGGAGAAGGTCGTAGCCAGGTGGCTGAGGTACTCATGCCGATACGAAAGCGAAGCAATCACGCGGTGCTGGGTCAGCCACTGCGAGTAGCTCAGCACGTTGGCGTTCGGGTCGCCCGATACCTGGCGGGCGCTCCAGTTGGAGTAAGCCACCGACGAGTTACCGTCGTTTACCGAGCGCGAGTCAGAATAGGTGTAGGCTAAGCTGGCGAAAAGCCCGTTGCTGAAGCTCTTGCTCAGCTGGCCGGTGATGGAGTACGAGTAGCCCAGGCTGGTGTTAGTCAGCAGCTCAGCATCCGTAATTACCGGGGTAGCTATCGTGGGCGTCGAGGGGTTATAGATTCGGTTGTACTTCGTGGTGGTAGTCAATCCGGTCGAAGGATTGGTGGTATAGAAAATCGGCCGCTGGTCGCCCGTATTGGTGCCAACCGGGGCAGCCCGGTTTGTCGTAACCGGCAAGTCAACGTTCTGGATATACATCGCGTTGATGTCCTTCGTGTACAGACCTTCGACAGTGGCTACTACACCGCCCGGCAATACCTGGTCAACGGCAAAGTTAGAGCGCCATACCTGCGGAAACTTAAAGCTTTTGTCCGTTACTGCCAGGCTATACGACGTGCTGCCGCCACCAGCTGCAGGCCGGTAAGCATTTACATCGGGGTTAAAGGTATAGGGAACCCGCACGCCGACCGAGTTAACATAGGTAGCGCCTGCAGTGCCTGAGCCCGATACGTCAATTGAGTTGAACTGCACCCCGTTGTTGCCGGCCTGGTTGGAAATCCATACAAACGGCACCCGGCCCGTAAAAATGCCGGTGCCACCGCGTACCTGGGTTTTCTTATCGTCGTTCACATCCCAGTTGAAGCCAATACGGGGCGAGAACAGCAGCTTACGCGCTGGCAGCTGGCTGGTGCTGAACTGCACACCATTGCGGAAGGTCAGGGCACCGGGGCCGGCACCATTGCCCTCAGTAGCAGCGCCGGATACGGTGGGGTTGCGGTCGATGTCAGAGAAGATAATCGGAATATCGCCGCGCAGACCCAAGGTTAGTTTCAGGTTGCTCGTTGGCGTATACTCATCCTGTACGTAGAAACCCAGCTGCGCTGCTTTCGTCACGGCATAAGGGAAGCCAGCCTGAGTTGAGTATTGCAGGGCATAGCGGGCAGCACCAACCGGCGAGCCGGTGTAAGGAGCGCCAACCTGGTGACTGTTACGGTCATACGTGTAGCCAGCCGAAGCATAGAAGTCTTCCAGCGAGTTGTACTGATACGTACCGTAGTAGTTTGGCGCGTAACCGTTCGAGAACTTGTACAGCTCATCGTAGGTACCCAGCGTTACGCTGTGCTTGCCCAGGAAAGCGGTGAAGTTATCGCCAAACTGGTAGATATCCGAGTTCAGCACGTTGTAGGCCGAGTACAGTTCCGAGCCAAAGGTCGTCAGGCTATTGAGGCCCGAACGCACACCCGTTGTAGTGCTGGTAGACGGCGTAAGGCCTACCTGGTTTCCGATATCCACCATCGGGAAGGGGCTGCCCCCGGCCGGATACTCGCGGTAATCGCGGTTGCCAATGTAGCCCGCGGTCACGTTGTTCGAGTATTTGCCACCGCCCAGCGTACTGTTCAGCTCGGCAATAATCGAGTTCAGGTTGTTATTGATAGTATAGTACGAAGAGAAGAATGGCAGGCCGTAGGCCGTTTCGGCGCGCGAGCCACCAATGCTACCCCCCGATGAGCTGGGATTAATATCGGCGTAAGACTTCAGGTAGTTATACTTGATATTGAAGTGGTTGTTATTGTTGATGTTCCAGTCCAGCTTAGCCGTGGCCTTGTAGCTGTTTGAGCGCAGGCTGTAATTCTCGTAAGCGCCGGGGTTATAGCCGTACTGCTTCATCAAAAAAGCGCTCAGCGCATCCAAATCAGCCGCATTGGCCTGCGAGGTTTGCGGGCCGGACGTCACATTGGCGCGGGTAGCCGTGTAGTTACCGGAGGGCGGGTCCGTGCGCTTCTCCTGCTCGAAGTTTACGAAGAAGAACAGCTTGTCCTTCACGATAGGACCACCCAGGCGGAAGCCTATGTTGTTCAGGTTAAAATTGGGATAAGCTGCCTGGTAGCTGCCGACGTTCTGTCCTACAAAGTTCTGGTTACGATAATAATCATAAACCGAAGCCGAAAATTTGTTGGTACCCGAGCGGGTTACGGCGTTGATGCCGGCGCCGGTAAACGAGCCCTGGCGCACATCGTACGGAGCCAGGCTCACCTGAATCTGGTCGATAGCGTCGAGCGAAACCGGCTGGGCGCTGGCCTGGCCGCCAATGGTCGACGACAAGCCGAAGGCGTTATTAAAGATAGCCCCGTCGATGGTCAGGTTGTTGTAGAGGTTGTTGCGGCCGGCAAAGCTCTGGGTGTTGGTGCCGCTACCCTGAGGAGTCAAACGGGTAAAGTCGTTGAATGAGCGGTTGATGGTTGGCAGGCGCTCAATCTGCTGGCGCTGCACCGTGGTAGCTGCTCCCGTGCGGTCGGCATTGATAATCGGGTTCTGGCTACCCGTTACCGTTACTTCAGCCAGCTGCGTAGTGCTTTCACCCAGCTTGGCATCGAGGCGGAAGTTTTCGGCCAGCGTCAGGTTGATACCGGTGCGGGTAAAATCCTGAAAGCCTACAAACGTAACCTTCACGGTATACGGGCCACCCACTCGCATATTCTGGATGTTGAAACGGCCATCAGCGTTGGTTGGCGACACGTACTGCGTGTTGGTAGGCGTGTGCACGGCAATTACGGTTGCACCGGGCAACACCTGCCCTTTGGCATCGGTAATAGTGCCGCTCATAGCGGCCGTAGTGGCACCCTGGCTCCAGCCAAGCTGAGCTGTCAACAGCAACAATGCCAACAGCAGCGTCTGTCGTAAGTAGTGAAGCTTCATAAGAAGAATTAAAAATGGAAGGAAAGCTAGCTGGTCTGCCGGCAAAATTACTTCCTATCCTTCAGACTTACACATTATGCTCATGTTAAAAATCTGAAGATAAATTGATTAGTTCATCTTAACTTCATTTTTAACTTCACTAAAAACTCACAACTTCGGTCGTACGGCCCGAATGAAGCGGCTCAGGTAATAATCGGCCTCGAAGCTGTTTTCTATCACGCCCAGCGAGGTAGAGGCGTGGATAAACTCGACGCCCTCCTCATCGACTACCGTCACCATGCCAACGTGCGTAATTACCTGTGAGCCGGGGGAGGCGCCAAAAAACAAAAAGTCGCCGGGCCGCAGCTCGGTGGGTTTCACGGGGTCGCCCCAGGCGGCCTGCTCGTTTGATGAGCGCGGGATAGTGATGCCCGCTTCGGCGAATGACAGCTGGAGCAGGGCCGAGCAGTCCATTCCCATGCGGGTGGTGCCGCCAAACAGGTAGGGCGTGCCCTGGTAGGCGCGGGCATTGTCGATGACGCTGGCCAGCACCCCGGTAGCGTTGCCGGTGCGAAAAGGCCGCTTCACCACCACTTTAGTAGTAGTTGCCACGCCGCTACTACCGGCCGTAGTAGTCTTGGTTTTCGTTTTGGCCGCGCTCGGGCCAGCTATCCGCTGGCCGTGCTTCATACGGGCCATGTCGCGGGCCGAGTAGTAGCGCCCGTTAAGCTGGTTAAGCTTGCGCTGGCAGCTGCTGGCCAGCAGCAACAACACCAGCGCCAGGCCATAGTAGCGCTGCCAGGTTGGGTAGGCAGCCGGGCGGCAAGCCGCAATTCGTGCTTTCGCTATTGGCCTTACCTTCGTTTTCTCACTCTGCATTACTGGCAAATATAGCCCGGCGGCTGCCAGCCGTTCTTTTACACGCATGTCATTCAACGCCCTTACTCCCGCGCTAGTATCTGCTTTTGAACAAGTCGTCGGCACGGCGCACGTACTCACGGCCGCCACTACCGAGGCACAGCAGTACGAAAGCTACGGCCGCGACCACACCGAGGACTTCCACTTTGCCCCCGATGTGGTGCTGCGCCCCGGCACTGTGGAAGAAGTAAGCGCCATCCTGAAGCTCTGCCACGAGCACCGCGTGCCGGTTACGGCGCGCGGGGCCGGCACCGGCCTCAGCGGCGGGGCGCTGCCTGTTCACAACGGGGTAGTGCTGAGCATGGAGCGCTTCAATAAAATTCTGAAGATTGACGAGCGCAACCTGCAAGCCACCGTGGAGCCGGGCGTCGTAACCGAGGCGTTTCAGAACGCAGTGCAGGATGTGGGCCTGTTTTACCCGCCCGACCCGGCCAGCAAGGGCTCGTGCTTTTTGGGCGGCAACCTGAGCCAGAGCAGCGGTGGCCCCAAGGCCGTAAAGTACGGCACCACCCGCGACTACGTCCTGAACCTACAGGTAGTATTGCCCACCGGCGATATTATCTGGACCGGTGCCAACACCCTGAAGTATGCCACCGGCTACAACCTCACGCAGCTGATGGTGGGCTCGGAAGGCACGCTGGGTATTATCACCAAGGCGGTATTCCGGCTCCTGCCCTACCCCAAGCACACTATTCTGATGCTGGTGCCCTTCCGGCAGGAGGCGCAGGCGGCCGAGGCGGTGTCGGCGGTGTTCCGGGCCGGGGTTATTCCGTCGGGCATGGAGTTTATGGAGCGCGAGGCCATTGCCTGGTCGTCCGACTACCTGAAAATTCCGCTCACCCTGCCCGAAGACATCACTGCCCACCTGCTCATTGAGCTCGATGGCCAGGACCTTGACGAATTGTATAAGGAGGCCGAGCAGGTGTACGGAGTGCTGGGAGGCTACGATGTAGGCGAAATTCTGCTGGCCGACACAGCCGGGCAGAAGGACGACCTCTGGAAAATCAGGCGCAACATCGGCAATTCGGTGCGCTACAACTCGGTGTATAAGGAGGAAGACACGGTAGTGCCCCGCGCCGAGCTACCTACCCTGCTCAAAGGCGTGAAGGAAATTGGCCAGCGCTACGGCTTCAAAAGCGTGTGCTACGGCCACGCCGGCGACGGCAACCTGCACGTCAACATCATTCGCGGCGCGCTCACCGATGAGCAGTGGAACGTGGGCCTGCGCCAACCCATCTCCGAGATATTCCAGCTCTGCGTGCAGCTCGGCGGCACTATCTCGGGCGAGCACGGCATTGGCCTGGTGCAAAAGCCCTACATGCACATTGCCCTGGCCGAGGCCAACCTGAACCTCATGCGCGGCATCAAGCAGGTATTTGACCCGCATGGCATTCTGAATCCGGGCAAGATATTTTAACTAGTTAGCAGTTAGCAGTTAATAACTGCTAACTGCTAACTAACATTACCCAATCACTGCCTTAAACTCCGGTGCTTTCCGATGCTTGGTAGCCTGCTCGTAAGCATAGCCCAAACCTAATATTTCAGCTTCCTTGTAAGGGCCGCCCACGATGGAAAGCCCGATGGGCAGGCCGTGCACGTAGCCCATGGGCAGCGTCAGGTGTGGGTAGCCGGCCATGGCGGCCGCGCCCGAGTAGCCGGGGCCGGTGTTGTACTCGCCGTTTACGAGGTCGATGCAGGCGGCCGGGCCGGTAGTGATAGCTACGATGCCCGCCAGCCCGCCGTCGGTTTTCAGGGCCGCATCCAGGGCCTGGCGCGAGATATCGACCACCTTGCGCAAAGCCGTCGTGTATTTCTCGGCCGTCAGGCCATCCGTTTTTTCGGCCAGCTCCAGCGTTTCCTGCTGGAAGAAGGGCATCGCCTTGGCCGCGTTGGCTTTGTTGAAGGCAATGACGTCGGCCAGCGTTTTAACCGGAGCTTTGGTATTGGCCAAGTACTTATTTACGCCATCCTTAAACTCGTAGAGCAGCACGTCGAACTCAGCTTCGCCGATGGGCTGGGTGGCGGTGCGCACATCCACTTCGACCATAGTAGCGCCCTGGGCTTTGAGCACGGCCACGGCCTGGCGCAGCAGCTCGCCGCCGGCGGTCTGGCTGGTCAGGTGGCCCTTCTCCACGCCCAGCTTCTGGCCTTTCAGGGCGTCGGGGCGCAGCAGGCGGGTGTAGTCGGCCGCTTTCGCGGGGTTGCTGGCCGATACGGTCACGGCGTCGGCCGGGTCGGGGCCGGCCAGCGCACCCAGCAGCAGGGCCGCGTCGCGCACGCAGCGCGCCATGGGGCCCGCCGTGTCCTGCGTGGCCGAAATGGGAATAATCCCCGTGCGGCTCACCAGCCCCACGGTAGGCTTGAGCCCCACCAGGCCATTCACCGACGAAGGCGACACAATAGAGCCGTTGGTTTCGGTGCCCACGGCTACCGCGCACAAGCTGGCCGACGCGGCCGAGCCCGAGCCGGCGCTGCTGCCGCTGGGCGTGCGGTCGATGACGTACGGGTTGTGCGTCTGGCCACCCCGGCTGCTCCAGCCGCTGGCCGAGTGCGTCGAGCGGAAATTGGCCCACTCGCTCAGGTTAGTTTTTCCCATAATAATGGCCCCGGCCGCCCGCAGCTGCTTGGCCACAAACGAATCGTGGGCGGCGTGGTGGCCGGCCAGCGCCAGCGCCCCGGCCGTGGTCTGCATCTTATCGCCGGTATCAATATTGTCTTTTATCAATACCGGGATGCCGTGCAGCGGGCCGCGCAGCTTGCCGGCCTTGCGCTCTTTGTCGAGGCCATCGGCGATGCTCAGCGCATCGGGGTTTAGCTCAATTACGGCGTTCAGGCCGGGGCCGGCTTTATCGATGGCCGCGATGCGGGCCAGGTACTGCTGGCATAGGCTGCGGCTGGTGGCCTTGCCACTACTCAGCTGCGCCTGCAGGTCGGCGATGGATAGCTCACTAAGCGCAAAAGGAGCAGCAGCTACGGCAGGCTTGCTGTCGGCAGGGGCCAGGGCTGGCGCAGTAGGCGCGGCGGCAGCGGCGAGCGGAAGCAGAGTCGAGGCCAGTGCGGCCTGCGTGCCATGCTGAAGAAATTGGCGGCGTTGCATGAAGGTAAAAAAGCGGCTGATAGGCAAGAGAAGTAAGAAGTCAAAAGTAAGGACACCGACGACGCCCGCAAGGCTGCTGTCCCGCTATTTTCCGAAGCCCGGCAGCCGGGCCGAACACCAGCCGCGCCGGGGCGTATAGGTAAGCAGAGTTGCGCTGCGCGCTATCGACTCCTCCACCCTCTTCTGTCTTTTCTCATGCCTAGCCTCAACGACCAACCCAACGAAATAGCCGGCAACAAACCCACCCAGCCAACCGACAAGCCCGCTGCAGCGGGAGATAATGCGCAGGATGCGCTAGCTAACAGTTCCTTACAACGACCTACCCCCGCCATGCAGCCGGGCACCGATACTACCCAGCCCCCTTCAGGCAAAGAGTTGTTTGCTAGTGAGATGAAAGCTGGCAAAGGAGCCGTAGAGCCCGGCGGCGAACAAGAAAACCGCGAAGCTAATCCGGCCGACCTCACGGCTGCCCCAGCACCGGCCTTGTCTTCGCAGCAGCCCAACATTTATGGCGGCAACTTCGGCAATGATGTGCAGGGCAGCTTTCAGGACCACGACCGGGCCAGCAATCAGCGCAGCGATGCCAACCGGGGCGAATTTGGCGAGCAGGGCACGCAGGGCGCTACCCACGGAGGCTTTGGCAACCAGTACCGCGAGTTTGAGACGGCGGCCGAGCGCCCGGCTGCCGAGGCCAACGAGGAAAAATACTACGGCCAGGGCGCGGCCGCGCCCGGCCCGCAGCACAATGCCTACCGCAACTACGATGGCCGCGACGCCCGGCCCGAGCAGCAGGGCCACGCCGTGCGTGATACCCCGGCGCCGACGAGCATCGACTTTGGCGACACCAGCGCTCCCAGGCAGCAGCCTACCGATGGCCGCGGCAATACGCAGGACAATCGCAACCTGCCCGACAAAACCGGGGAAGTGGCGGCCTTTCAGAATGATAATGGGGCGCCTACCGTGGGTGGCGCCTACGCGGCCGACTACGGCCATACCTCGGGCGTGGGCCTGCCGGCCGGCACTACCGATAACCACGTAGAGGCGGGCGTAGCCGGCCGCAATCAGCACGAGGACCAGCGCTCTTCGCGTGGGGGCTACGACAACCAGGGCAGCCAGGGCGGTGCGCCCGCCGGCCAGGGAGCCGCCGCGCCCGTCAACTCGCCCGATGCGCTGCAAAACCCCGGCTATGGCTACGGCCACGCCCGCAGCGAAGAGGCCCAGCCCGGCAATCCTCAGACCGGCGACTCGCGCAACGGCTTCGGCCCCTCCGGCTCGAAGGAAGGCAATACCAGCCAGGGCTTTGGGTCCAAGGGGGGCTCTTACGACGACCACAATCCTGGCGCTCGTCCTGCCGAGCAGGATGCAGTTACCACCCAGGATAAAGCCGGCAATTATGGTCAGGAAAACCGGGCCGACTTTCGCCCCGCAGAAAACGACCAGCCCAAGGATGGCGACTACGGTCCTACACCCCGCCGCAACGGTGGGCGGGACGAAGCCTGAGTAAACAGGTTGAGGACTTGGCTTGACTGTGCTGCTCGGTAAGTTAGCACAGTCAAGCCAAGTCCCCAACCTGTTTCTAGCGATGCACCTTCATATCAATATCGTACTTATACTTTGGCGGGCCGCCCAGCGGCACGGCGAAGAACGGCAGGGCGGTATCGTACTGGTCAGTGACGTAGAAAACCACGTCGTTGAACGTGGTGGCCTTGCTTACCAGCCGAAAATCGAGGGATAAGCCAAACTCTTTGGGGTCGATGGGCAGCACGCTGCTCGTCCATTGGCCATCGCCGCTGACCGGCGCGGAATGGCCGTTTTTGGCAATGCTGAAGATAGTAAGCGTAGCCGAGTTGTCGACATCAAAGTTGCTTTGCTTGATGCTGACCACGTGCTCGCTGGCAAACGGGTAGAGATGCACCGTAACGGGCCGGCCCGTGGGTGGCGCGGCCGGAATGCGAAAGCAATACTCGTAGGTGAAGGCGTTGCCGCCCGGAATGGGCACGTTCAGATTGGGGCTGCTACTCAGAAAAAAGCGATAAAGATTGCCGTCATTGCCGCTGACGCCCCGCACCACTACCTTATACACATACCCCTGAAACTGCTCGACCAGCTCGCCTTCCAGCGGGTTGAGCGGGCCGAAGGTGAAGTAGCCGCCATCGTAGGCCGGCTCCACGCCAAAGGTCTGCTGCTTGATTAGCCGGCCGCTGGGCGGTCCGGCCGGGCTGGCCGGGCGCGGGTCGGTAGCTCCTTTGGCCGAGTGCGTGCCCGGCCCGCCATACAGGCTGAACTCGGTACGGGTGTTAAACTGCCCCACTTTCGCATCGAGCTGGCCGCCACAATCGGGGTCAAATACCCGGATGTAGATGGGCCGCCGCTCGGTAGCGGGCACCAGAAAGAAGAACGTCTGGGTAAAGTCGTCGTCGCCGCTCGTGACGGGCGCCTGCGGGCCGAAGGTGACCAGGCTCTCAATTTTCTCCCCCGGATTTGGTACGGCCTGGGCGGCGGCTCCGGCCACTGCCCCGAGTAATAATCCCAGTAACCCCAGCACACGATTCAGGCAGAAAGCATAAGAGCGCATAATCGGAAGCAAAAAGCCAGTGCAGAACTAGGGTATTATCCCGGGCTTCGCCGTAATATTACAACTCAAACGTTCCGTTCTGATTGCTATTCTTTCGCTATGAGTGCTTCCGCACGCGACACTAACGAGTTTTTCGACCAGCTTACCAACCAGGTGCTGGCCCTGCGCGTGCTCTCTCACCAACGCCTGCGTCCGCTCACCTCCGAGCAGCTCAACCGCCGCCCGGCCTTCGATAAATGGAGCGCGGCTCAATGTCTGGAGCATTTAAATATAGTAAATGGATATTATTTACCCAACTTAAAAGCGCGCCTGCGGCTAGCGCAGGCCAGTGGCTCGGTAGCCGGCGCCCAGGTGCGCAGCGGCTGGCTGGGACGTTACTTTACGGCTACTGCCCAACGCAACAATGGCCTGGGCGACAATCTCTTGCGCCGCCCCAAACAGTTTGCGCCCACTGGGGTGCGTCTTACCGGCACCGTAGTAGAGGCCTTTAACCGCCAGCTCGACGAGCTGCTGCGCCTGCTGCTGCTGGCCCGCCAGGTAGATGCCGGCACGGTGCGCATCCCCAACCCGCTGTATCCGTGGCTGCGCCTGCGCCTCACCGATGTGTTTGAGGCGCTGGTTACCCACATGCAGCGCTACGTAAAGCAGGCCGAGCAGGCCGCCATCGCTACCAGGAAATAAGGAATGGGGGGACTGTCGTTCTGTGTTCTTGCACGACAGTCCTCCCATTACGCTATTTACTCATCATAAAGCACCTGTAGCACCGTCTGCCCCACCGCTTTCATCGTCTTGCGGTCGATGATGCTCATATTGTCGGCCGTGGTGTGGTGGTAGGCCGGGAAGTAGTCACCGCCGTAGGGCGGGTGGTCGTAGATATCGACCGTCGGGATGCCCGCCTGGCTGGTATATACATGGTCGTCGAGGATTTCGCCGGTGTCGGAGAACAGGAAATAATCGGAATAGCCAATCTTAGCGGCCGTATTCCAGATTTTATCTACTACCGAGCGGGCATTTTTCAGCGAGGCCCCTTCGCGGGTAAAGCGCCCCCCTTTGGCCCCCACCATATCAAACAGAATGCCGTACTCGGCTTTATAGCCGGCCGGCAGCAGGTGTTTGGCCCAGTACTGCGAGCCGAGGCACCACGAGTCGGTACCACTGCCGGCGAGCTGGTTTTTCACGTCGGCCTGGGTCGTATCATCGTGGCCCCAGTCTTCGGCATCAACCAGAATAATATCCACGCCGACGTTGGGCGCCAGGCTGGCCGGCTGCAGGCTGAGCACGCGGGCTATTTCGAGGGCCGTGGCCACGGCGCTGGCCCCGTCGCTGGCCCCGTCCATGGGGGCATTTTTGTGCTGCTTGTCGGCGTCGGCAAAGGGGCGGGTGTCCCAGTGGGCAAACAGGGCTACACGCCGGGCCGCCGCGGGCTGGTATTGGGCAATGATGTTGCGGCCGCTAATCTGCACTCCATCAAACGTCATGGCCTGAAAAGGCTGCTCATGCACCGTCAGGCCAAAGCTTTTCAGCTTCGCCACCAGGTAGTTGCCGCAGGCCGTATGGGCCGGCTTGTTGGGCACGCGCGGACCAAACGCTACCTGCTTGGCGGTGTAAGCATAGGCCGAGTCGGCGTTGAAGGCGGGCACCTTGGGGGCTTTAGTAGCCGCCGGCTGGCTGGCCGCGGTGGTTTCGGCCGGCTTTTCGGAGGGGCAGGCCGTGAGCAGGGCTAAGCCAGACGCGGCGAGCAAAGAGTAGCGAAGGGGTTGGAAACGCATAAAATTATGACTGTCATCCTGAGCTGGCGAAGGACCTTATCACGCCCGCGCCGCATTGAGTAGTAGGCTGATGAAAGCCGCCGTGATAAGATGCTTCCTTCGTCAGCAGACAAATTTTTGCTGGTAGGCGCTACTCCTCGCTATAGGCCCACTCGACGCCGGTTTTGGTGTCTTTAATTACAATGCCCTGCCCTTTAAGCGCAGTGCGAATCTGGTCGACCTTATCGTAAGCTTTCTCCGACTTGGCTTCTTGGTAAAACCCCAGGGCCAGGGCCAGCAGGTCTTCGGCGCTGGCGCGGGGCTCGTCGCGCAGGCCCAGAATGTCGCTAACCACGGTGCGGTAGGCGGCGGCGGCTTCGGCTACGGCTTCGGGGCTTACTTCGGCCAGGGCGGCGGGGCTGGCCGCCAGGGTGTTGAAGCGCTTGAGCAGGTCGAACACGGCGGCCACGGCGCGGGGCGTATTGAGGTCGTCGTTGAGAAAGTCGAAGGGCTTGGCAGCCAGCGCGGTTAGCTGCTGGCTGTTGGCAGCCAGCTTTTGCTCGTCAATTTTTAGCTCTTCACTTTTAACCGTTAACTTCCCACTGTCCAGCAGCCGCAGGCCGTTCATGAGCTTGCGGAAGCCCTTGCGCGCCGCTTGCAGGGCCTCGTCGGAAAGGTCGATGGGCGAGCGGTACTGCGCCTGCAAGAAGAAGAAGCGTAGCGTCATGGGCGAATACGCCTGCGAGAGCACGGCGCTCTGCCCCTGAAACATCTCATTCAGGGTCACGAAGTTGCCCAGCGATTTGCTCATCTTCTGGCCGTTCACGGTCAGCATATTGTTGTGCAGCCAGAAGCGAGCGCCGGTGCCGGGGGTGTTAGAGGCCTCGTTCTGAGCAATTTCGCACTCGTGGTGCGGAAACATCAAATCCAGGCCGCCGCCGTGAATATCGAACTCAGCCCCGAGGTATTTCCGGCTCATGGCCGAGCATTCGAGGTGCCAGCCGGGAAAGCCTTCGCCCCAGGGCGAGGGCCAGCGCATGAGGTGCTCGGGGGCCGCATTTTTCCAGAGCGCAAAGTCGGTGGGCGAGCGTTTTTCGTCTTGCCCGGCCAGCTCGGCGCGCGTGTTGGCCAGCAGCTCTTCTACCACGCGGCCCGAAAGGCGGCCGTAGTTCAGGCCCTCGGCGTTGTACCTGGGCACGTCGAAATACACCGAGCCATTGACCTCATAGGCCAGGCCCCGACCGATAATTTCGGTAATCAGGCCGATTTGCTCGGTGATGTGGCCGCTGGCCTGGGGCTCGATATCGGGCGGCAGGCAGCCGAGGGCGGCCATGGCCTGGCGGTAGCGCACGGTATAGTGCTGGGCTACCTGCATGGGTTCCAGCTTCTGGGCGCGGGCCGCTTTGGCAAGTTTATCCTCTCCCTCATCGCTATCGCCTACCAGGTGGCCGACGTCGGTGATATTGCGCACGTAGCGCACCTGGTAGCCCAGGTAGCGCAGGTAGCGGGTAAGCACATCGAACACAATTGGCCCGCGCGCGTTGCCCAGGTGCGCATCGTTGTAAACCGTGGGGCCGCACAGGTACAGGCCCACCAGCGGCGGGTGCAGGGGCTCAAAATTTTCCTTCTTGCGGGACAGCGTGTTATAGAGCGTCAGCGACATGGACAGTAGTAAACAATAAGCAGCAAGCCGCTTTTAGCGGCGGCTCCCGGCGCGGAGTGATGTAGATGACCGAACGGCGAAGGTGCGGCAAAGTTCAGTAGAAATGGCTGAGTATCGGTCATGGCGAGTGCCGCGACGCAGCCGCGCTCGTATGGGTTGTCTGGGTAGCATACCGCTGCTGCGCTCACACTAACGGATGCTCAGGCGTTATTTCATAGCTCAATTTTTCAACTCATAGACCGCCTCCACCGGAAAATGGTCGGAATACGGAATTTCGGTGTGGATACGACAGCCCAGCACCTGCCACGGCGAGCCAGCAAACTGCTGGTCGATGCGCAGTAGCGGCGGCAGGCTGCCGTGGTACGTATTGCCGGGCCCGAAGCCGGTAGTGGCCCAGGCATTCTGCAGCTGCCCGGCCAACACCGTATAGGCATAAGAATAGGGCACATCGTTGAAATCACCAGCCAGCAGCACCGGGTAGGGCGCGCGCCGGATGTGCGCCAGCAGGGTATCGGCCTGCCAGGCCCGGGCGGCGGCCCCGCGAATAAAGCGACCAAGCAAGCCCCGCCCCTTGCTCTCGAAGCCGGCTTTGGAAGAGCTGGCTTTTACCAGGTCGCTCTCGTCGATGCTCATACTCTGGAGGTGGGCGTTGAAAATCCGGACGGTGTCGAGCGGGCCGGGGCCGGCCACATCGACCCACATGGCGTGGTTCTGACTAAGGCGACCGAAGGCGATTTCGCCGCGCCCTACAATGGGGAAGCGCGAAAAAATAGCCAAGCCAAACTGCGCGCCACTGCTGTTCGTCAGGCTTTTGGAAACGAATACCTGTCGGCCGCTCTCGGCCCCGACGCGCTCCCCCACCCGAAACAGACTGCCATCGGCCGAGCGGGTACCGGGCGGCTCCTGATAAAACTCCTGCAGGCACAGCACATCGGCCCGGCTGGCGGCCAGCCAGCTGATAAAGTTGGCCGGCGCGGCAGGGTCGGGCTTACGCAGCTGCGCATACACGTTGAAAATGCGCACGTTGGCCGAAAGCAGCCGCAGGGTGGCTCTAGGCCGGCCTTGCTGCGCAAGGGGGTCGCTTACGTAGCCCGATGCCAGAGCCCGCAAGCCGGCTGCGTGTAGCGGCAGTCCGCGCTGCACCTGGGGCCAGGCCAGCACCAGCACGACCAGCGGCAGCAGCGTGATGCGCTGCCGGCGCAACGCCCAGTATAGCGCCGTCAAACCGGTAAGCACCAGCCACAGCGGCACCGTGAGCGCCAGCAGCGGAGCCAGTGAAAACTGCCGGCCCGGCACCCGCTCGGCCGCTACGCTCAGCAGCAGACCAAGCAGCACCAGCAGGGTAAAACGATGGGAAAGCAAACGGCGCACAGCAAGCCAGCAGCGCATCAGCACGCCTTGGGCACGGCAAAAATACGGCGACGGCGCGGGCGGGCCGCGCCGATAGTCAGGGCTTGGCCACCACAGCTTAGCTTTACGCGTGCGCCTTATATAGTATTTGCTATGTCGAAAAAAATCTACGCCATTTTATGCCTCCTGGTAGCACTTAGCGGCCCGGTCCGGGGGCAGCGGGCCGCTGCGCCAGCCATTATGCCCACCCTACCACCCGAAACCCCGGCAAGCCTGGAGTTTGTACCGAACAAAGGGCAGTGGCCGGCCGCCGTGCGCTATGCGGCTGCCGTGCCCGGCGGGCACCTGTGCCTGGAGCCAGGCGGCCTGCACTATATATTGCTACAGCACGTTGAGCACCCCCAGCCCTGGAAGGGCGGCACCGCAGGCCCGGCGGCCACCTCGGCGGCCGGCATTGGGGCGGCGGGCGCCGGGCCTGCGGGAGCCATCCGGGGCCACCAGCTGCGGGTGCGCTTTGTAGGAGCTGATACCACCACCAGCCTTACCCCGGCTGAGGCTACCGGCGAGGTACGCAACTACCTGCACGGCAGCGATGCCACCCAGTGGGCGAGCGCCGTGCCCAGCTACCGGCAGGTGCGCTACCAGGCTCCCTGGCCGGGCATTGCCACCCGCTTTTACGAGAATGCAACCCAGCACCTCGAATACGACTTTGAGGTGGCGGCCGGCGCGTATGCCGGCCGGGTACAGCTGCGCTATGAGGGAGCCACCCGGCTGGCCCTCAGCCCAGATGGCCAGCTGCACGTGGGCACCACAGTGGGCAGCCTCACCGAGCTGGCGCCGCACGCCTATCAGCTTGACCCGGCTACTGGCAGCCGCCGCGCGGTGGCCTGCCGCTACCGCCTGAACACCGCCGAAGCGCGGGTATCGTTCGAGCTCGGGGCCTACGACCACAGCCGGCCCCTGGTCATCGACCCTACGGTCGTGTTCTCTACCTATTCGGGAGCCAAGGGCAGCAACTGGGGCTTCACGGCTACCTACGATGCAGCCGGCAACCTGTATTCGGGCGGCATTGTGCTGGATGATATGCTAGCCCTCCCCAGCTATCCTACCACCCCGGGCGCGTTTCAGACCTCGTTCAGTGGCGTGATAGATATAGCCCTTATCAAATATAACCCCGCCGTTAACGGGCCCGCGGCGCGGTTGTGGGCTACTTACCTGGGCGGCAACCGCGACGACTTTCCAAGCAGTCTGGTCGTAAATGCCCGAAATGAGCTACTGCTGCTGGGTAGCACTTCCTCAACCAATTTTCCCACTACCGATGGGGCCGTGCAGCGCGGGTTTGCGGGAGGGCAGTCGGTAGACCCTTTTGGCTATGCCCCGGCCGCTATCTACCGGGTAGCCAGCGGCACCGATATGGTGATAGCCCGCCTGAGTGCCGACGGCGGGTCGCTGCTGGCTGCTACGTACCTGGGCGGCAGCGGCAACGATGGCATCGCCGCGTACAACCCCATTTCGACGGTGCGGCAACTGCCTCAAAACTACGGCGATGCGCTGCGCGGCGACATTTTGACCGATGCCCAGGGCAATGTGTACGTGGCCTCCGTTAGCAGCTCCGGCAACTTTCCGACCACGGCGAGCGGCTTTGGGCGCACCTACCAGGGCGGCTCCTGCGATGCGGTAGTGTGCAAGCTCTCGCCCAACCTCAACAGCCTGCTATGGAGCGGCTTTTTGGGCGGCACGGCCGCTGATGCGGCTTACTCGGTGCAGCTCGACGCGCAGGGCAACGTGTACGTAGGCGGCGGCACGCTCAGCGCCAGCCTGCCGGGCACGGCAACCGGCTGGCAGCCCCGCAATGCGGGCAGCGTCGACGGCTTCGTGGCTCGTATCGCGGCCGATGGCAGCGCGGTGCAGCGGGCTACCTTCCTGGGTACCAGCAGCTACGACCAGGTGTTTTTTGTGCAGTTGGGCAGCGATGGCGGAGTGTATCTATTGGGCCAGACGCTGGGCAGCTGGCCGGTAAGCCCCGGCGTGTACAACAACGCCGGTAGCCGGCAGTTTATCCAAAAGCTTAGCCCCGACCTGGATAAGTCGCTGCTGAGTACGGTGTTTGGCAGCGGGCGCGCTACTATTGATATTTCGCCCACGGCCTTTTTGGTTGACCAGTGCGACCGGGTCTATGCCTGCGGCTGGGGCGGCATGGTAAACCAACAGGCGTATAGCTACTATGGCAATGGCTCGCCCAATGCCTCTAATGGCTTCACTGATGGCCTGCCTACGACCCCCAATGCCGTACGCACCGTACCCGACACGCCGGGCAACGGCTCCGATTTTTACCTGGCGCAGTTTGCCCCCGGCCTTGCCCAGCTGAGCTACGCCACGTTCTACGGCGACCCCACTCCTTTTTCGGAAGGCGACCACGTCGACGGAGGCTCTTCGCGCTTTGACCCGCGCGGCGTGGTGTACGCGGCGGCCTGCTCGTGCAGCAACCTGAACGGCTTTCCGGTACCTCCAGGGGCTTATTCGTACTCGCCCACCAATGGGCGGGCTGATTTTAACTTCTGTAACAACGCCGCTTTCAAGCTAAATTTTGAGCCGACGGTAGCAATGGTCGGTCCGGGCCAGACAGTATGCGACACTTCCCCTCCGCTACGGCTAAGCGGCACGCCTGCGGGTGGCACCTGGACGGGCCCGGGCGTATCGGGCTCGGTAGCTACGGGCTTTATTTTTACGCCCAGCCTGGCGCTGGCCGGCAATCAGCAGCTCACCTACAGTGTGCCGGGCGTTACGAGCGCCTGCAGCGCCTCCGCCACGCTTACCATAGTGGTGGGCACGCGCGTACCGGCCAGCGCGGCGGCCCTGCCTACCCTGTGTGCCAATGCCAGCCCCCTGCCCCTCACCACCGGCCGCCCCGGCGGGGGCACCTGGGCCGGGCCGGGCGTGAGCAGCCCCAGCCCCGGCACCTATGTATTTACGCCCAGTACTGCCCTGGTAGGCACCCAGACGCTTACGTACTCGCTGGCGGCTTCCAGCAGCTGCGGTAGCCAGGCGAGCCAGGCTACGGCTACCGTGCAGGTACTGCCCATTGCCAACGTAATTGTGCCGCCCGATACCATTCTGTGCCCCGGCAGCACCCAGGCGTTTCGCCTGCGCGCTACGCCGGCGGGCGGCACCTGGAGCGGGCCGGGGCTGTCGGCCAATGGCGCTGTTTTTACGCCTCCCGGTATCGGCACTTTTGCCCTGACCTATACCGTTAACGCCAGCTCGGCCTGCCCGGTAGCACTGACGCGCCGCATTACGCTGCTGCCCGAGCCGGTGCTGGCTCCCGTACTGGTGCCGGCCGCCTGCGTACCCTCCGATGTAGCGCCGCTGGTGGTACATTTCAGCCAGCCGGCGGCGGGGCTGCCGGCAGATGCTGTGCTAAGCTGGAATTTTGGCGATGACAGCACGACCGTGACTACCGGCCCCGACGTTACGCATACCTATCGCCGGGCCGGCACTTTTCGGCCCCGCGTAACGGTAGCATTTAATCAGAATCGTTGCGGGCGCACCCTGAGCCTGCCTCCCATAAAGGTGCAGGATATGTTCATTCCGAATATATTCACGCCCAACGGCGACAATCACAACGACTTGTTTGTCACGCGCCTGGGTGGGTGCCCGCCCCGCCTCCAGGTATTTTCCCGCTGGGGCCAGCAAGTGTACGAAAATGCGGCTTACCAAAACACCTGGGACGGCACCGGGCTGGCTCCCGGTCTGTATTATTACCTGCTTACCCCACCCGACGGCGGCACGCCAATCAAGGGCTGGGTAGAGCTAATCAGATAAGCAGGCCAGCAATTACCAGGCAATAGAGCCGGGCACGGCCGGCGTCGGCAAGCTCAGGATGCCGTTCTTTACTCACTGTTCACTAATAACGGTACCTAAAAATGGATATTTTCATGCAGGCCGCCATCGACGAGGCGCGGCAGGGCCGCCGCGAGGGTGGCATCCCGATTGGCTCGGTGCTGGTACGCGGCCAGGAAATAGTAGGCCGCGGCCACAACAAGCGCGTGCAAGACCTCGACCCCATCGCCCACGGCGAAATGGATGCCCTACGCAATGCCGGCCGCCAGCGTACCTACCGCGATACGGTGCTCTATACCACACTCATGCCCTGCTACATGTGCGCCGGCACTATCGTGCAGTTTAAAATCCCAAAGGTGATAGTTGGCGAAGCCCAGACCTTCGGCGAATCACTCGATTTCCTGCACTCACACGGCGTGGAAGTCGAAATCCTCAACTCGCCCGAGTGCGTGGAGCTGATGCGCGAGTTTATCGCCGCCGAGCCCACACTCTGGAACGAGGATATTATGGAGCTGTAAGCCGGGGCTATTTACACAACTGCTAGTTGGGCAGCTGCCTTTTTTAAGGAGCTGTGGCCGGACTGGCAGCTTGTACCCGAACATACTCTGAATTTATGGCACAGCCGGTACCGGTGGTCAGGTATAGTTTGTTGGTCGTCAGCTCCGTCACATACTGCACCCGATAGTAGGCCTGGCCAGAGGGAGAATTATAGCTTTTGGTAAGCAATACCGTCATAGCTGGGCCACCCTGGTAAGCTGGCCGGGTAATGAGGCGAAACGTACTGGTGAGCGTAGGCTTGCCGTTAAGATACTCTGTATATGTACTATCGGGTCCAAATACGCTGCGAATATCCTGGCTGGCTGGCACCGGGTCCATCTTCCCCGTAATGCCCCCGCCGGAAACCGCCAGCCGCCATTCGCCGCGCACGGTAACGGGGCCGTTCTCAAAATCATTTTCACTACCTGCCGTTTTTTGGCAAGCTGTGAGGCTGGCACAAGTAGCCGCCACTAGCAGAGATATACGTAGTGTTTTCAGCATATTACAGTGGGACCCGGCTAATTGTGCCGACTACGAGGAGAGTACAACTATTGCCTATATAGTTGCAAGGTTGTCGTAAGATTATTGCACCTATTCAGGAAATAGGCCGGACAGCTATACCGAGCGGGGGTGTAGGACTACTTGAGCAAGCCGACAGGGTGTGCTGGCAGCACTTCCGGAACCGCGCTAAGCTACTTATCGCTACTTCCGCCCCAGCCAGCTCTCGGGGTTGAGGTTGGCCGAGTTGCGCCACACCTGAAACTGCACCTGGGTAGTGCCGTCGGCATCGGTGGCGGCGGTGCCGATGGCCTGGCGGGCATCTACCTGCTCGCCTTCGTGCACACTCACCGAGCGCAGCCTGGCATACACCGTGAAGTATTCGCCGTGCTGAATCATGACGATGGTGTTCATGCCCGGCACCTGAGCCACCGTGAGCACCCGGCCCGCAAATACCGAGCGTACGGCCTCACCCTCATTGGTTTGAATATCGACGCCCCGGTTATCGACCGTGACGTGCTTGAGCACGGGGTGCGGATGCCGCCCAAAGTGCTGGGCCAGAAAGCCCCGCGCCACCGGCCAGGGCAGCCGCCCCCGGTTGCCGGCAAAATTCGAGGACAGGACCGACGTTTCGGGCGTGAGGGCTACGCGGCTGGCCCGCCGGTCGGCCACGGTTTCTTCGGGCGCGTCGCTTTCGGGGTTGGCGCCCGAGTCGTCTTCTTTCGCCGTTAGCTCCTGGCCAGTAGCAGCGGCTGGCTCATCGGCATGGGCCACGGGTGCGCTGCTGGAGGCACCGTGCCGCCGGGTAGCTGCCGTGTGGGCCGCCCGGCGGCGGGCAGCCACGGCGGCCAGGCGGGCGGCGTGGGCAGCGCGGGCTATCTCCTCGCGCACGCGCTGGGCAATGAGGTCATCGAGCCGCGCCACGGCCTGCTGGCGCTCGGCCAGCTCCTGGCGCAGGCCCTGCTCCTGCTGGCTGAGCTGCTGCACTACCTCATCCTGCTCGGTTTTGAGGCCCAGCAGGTTGCGGTTTTCGACTAGCTGGTTGGTAAGCAGGCTTTTCTGGCGCTGGCGCTGCTGCGTGAGGCCGTCGAGCTGGTGGCTGAGCTGCTGCTGTGCCCCCAGAATGCGCAGGGCCTGCTTCTGGCGCTCCTCGGTGTACTGGCGCACGTAGCGCAGGCGCAGCACAAACTGGTTGAACGAATCCGAGGCAAACAAAAACATGAGCTGGTTGAAGCCGCTGCTGGTTTTGGAGGCCGCGTACATCAGCCTGGCATACTCGGCCTTGAGGTTGGCCAGCTGCTCCTGGGTAGTCAGCACCTGCTTCACCGTCTGGTGCACGTTGGTTTCGATGCCTTGCAGCTGGGTCGAGATATGCTGAATCTGGCCCTGCTTCTCGGTCAGCTTTTCCTTGATAACGTTGAGCTGGCCCAGCGTCGCCTGCTTTTTTTGGGTGGTCTGGGTCAGCACCTTGCCGGCTTCCTGGATGCGGGCCAGGTTGGCCTGGCGCTCGCGCTCCAGCTGGGCCTTGCTCCTGGTGCGCGGGTGGCGGCTGGCCGTGCGGGCCGGCCGCGTCGATTTTTTGGCGGGCCGATGGCGCTGCGCCACGGCCGGCCCCGCCAGCAGCAATAGCAGCCAGACCGCCAGAAAACGCAGCGTAGAAAAAGGCAAAGGAACCGACACGAAGAGAGTAAGGTGGCAGTGGGCAAGCTACCGCCCCGCAAAATAACGCACGAACGCCGGGCCGGTCACCGCAGCGGCCGGGCCAATCGGTCAGCTGCTGCCTGAAGGAGGAGTAATCGGGGTTCGGGCAACAAACTTCTAAAGTCCCGCAGCGTACGCTGGCTTCTGTGGCTTTCCAAAACCCCAGGGCACTTTTTTACGACCCAATAGCTGGCAAGCTACCCAACTTAAAAGTCTGATGCCGCAACATTCTCTGTTGGGGCGGCCATTGCGTTGCGCTACGTTTGCCTGACCTGTTTTCACGCTGCCTCTCACCACCCGTCATTTTCGCATGATACGTTACCGTCTTCAGCTAAGCCTGCTGGCCGCCCTGCTGGGCCTGAGCCAGTGTAAGAAAAGCAGTCCCGACCCCGAAGACCAGTTGCCGCCCGCTACCCAGACCGGCGCCAACACCTTCGGCTGCCTCGTCAATGGCCAGCCCTGGACCCCACAAGGCTATAATGGCACTTCTAATTATAGTGTCGTGTATGATTCCGGAGTTCAAAATGGACTCCTTGATATACAAAGTTATTGCTATCCTACAGGAATCAATAAGCCTCAGAGCATCGCCGTTATCTCAGGACACATTACGAAAATTGGTACGTATTCTTTAAGCAGTCCTCAAATAGCCACGGCTAACTATACAGATTATAATTCTTCTTGCTACTGGAGCAGCCGAGACAGCGCTACTACTTATCGGCGGGGCACCTTGACCATTACCCGTCTGGATTTGCAGGCCGGCATCATCGCGGGCACGTTCGCTTTTACCCTCTACAAACCCGGCTGCGACAGCGTGCGCGTCACCCAGGGCCGCTTTGATAAAAAGCTCTGATGCTCTCCCTTTTCCTCTTTTCCTTTTCCTGCCATGAAAAAACGCTGTACCTACCTGCTGGCCTGGCTCCTACTGGCCACCCCCGCCCTGGCCCAAACCCCCGACCCCGTACGCCTCAAGCTCGACGCTGTCTTCGCCAACCTCGATAAAAGCCAGGTGCCCACCGGCCGCCTGCTCGAAGCTGCTGTGCCCCTCGGGCCTAATACTGTTGCAGAAGTAAAACTCAATATCGTTGTTTAGTAAAGTTAAACTTTTCTTTTTGTGCATTTCGCAAACCCTTACCCCCTCTTCCTCATGTGCATACCCCCTACCTGCCTGCTGGTTGCCCTGCTGGGCCTAAGCCAGTGTAAGAAAAGTAACCCCGACCCCGTGGACCAGCTGCCGGCTGCCGCCCGCTACCCAGACCGCTGCCGGCACCTTCGGCTGTTTGCTCAATGGCCAGCCCTAGACTCCACAGGGCTATGATGGCCATCCTAACTTCATCACTACCTATGATGCTGGTTATCTAGGCGGAGCATTGCAGATTAAATGCTACCGCTACCCCTCCAATGGCAACCAGCAGGGGTTGACCTTCGGGGCCGCCAATGTTAAGCAGGTTAGTACCTATTTATTTTCTACTACTGGAGTTAATGGCCTAAGCTATTCAGATAATGAAGCTGTTTAGGAAGTCAAAAATCCAATCCTGAACGTCATGCTTCGACAAGCGGACGCCAGATGAGCATGACGTTTTTTTAGTTGCCGGATACTTTCTGAACAGGTTCAGTTAATTTACCACCCGGCGCAATCACTTACTTTTTCACTTTTGCCTGCCGGGCATATCCTTTCGGAATGCTGAACGGGAAGTCCAGGTGCCCCGAGCCAACTTCAATCTTCTGGTAGTTGAGCGTAGCCGAGGTGCTTTCGGTGCCGCCCTGCTGGCCCAGCACGCTGGTGGTGAAGGCAAAGGGCAGGTCGGTACCGGTAGGCTTCTGAAAATCGGCGTAGCCCACGGTGAGGCTGCGCTGCGCGGCCGTTTCGCTTACTTTAAGCTGCTGGAGGCGGCCGGTACTGCCGCTCAGCAGCTGCTCGAGTATCAGCGGGGCCTGGGGATAAGTGATGACTTCATTATCGCCTTCCTTCTTCACCACGGGCAGGGCACCTTTGGGCGCGGGCTGGTAGTCGCCGAGCAGAATAGCCTGCATCTGCTGGTAGCTCACGGGCACGTTCAGCAATTGGCTCAGGTAGGCATAATCGCCGGCGAAGTAGGTTTTTTGCAGGCGGTTGACCACCCGCACCGAGTCGGGGGTGAGCAGGGCGCGCACGCCCTCGATGCCCAGCAGCGAGCCCGAGAGCCAGATGGCCGAATCGCGCCGCATGCGCAGCGTGAAGTTGGCCGACTGGTCGGTATCCTTGTGCTTGAAGTGGATTTTGCCCCGGCCATTCAGGTATTGAAAGCTGGTGTTGGCGGCCTTCACGCCGGCTGGCGTGGCCACGGCAACGGGCGTGGAGGTGCCGGCCGTCAGCGAGCCCGATTTGGTCGATACCGCCCGGTGGCAGCTGGCCAGACCCAATGCGGCCAGCAGAAACAGTGATTTATTCATAGAGCTTTTGTTCTTTCACTTTGCGGTCGAGCAGCGGCGAGGCACCCGCCCCGGCTTTGTGGGCCCGCTGCCAGGCCGCCACGGCCCCGGCGTGGTCGCCGAGCTGCCATAGTACGTCGCCGTAGTGCTCCAGGATGCTGGCATCCTTGGTTGTTTTCAGGGCTTTCTCCAGGCTTTGCTTAGCGCCGGCGTAGTCTTTCTGCTTGTAAAGCACCCAGGCATAAGTGTCGAGGTAGGTATCATTGTCAGGAAACTGCTTTACGGTGCGCCCCGACATTTCCTTGGCCCTGTCGAGCTTTTCGCCCCGCAGGCTCAGAAAATAGCTGTAATTATTGAGCACGCCATAATTGTTGGGGTCGGCCGCGAGCACCGCTTCGTAGGCGGCATCCGACTTGGCGTAATCCTTCAGCTCCTGGTAGGCATCGCCCAGCTGGGCATCAAACTGGCTTTGCTGCTCGGCGTTGCCTACGGCCAGGCGACGGCCGTGCTCCAGCGCCGCTACGGCCTGCTGGGGCTGCTTCTTCAGCAGATGCCCCACGCCGTTGTAAAACCACAGCGGGGCCTGGTTCGGAAACAACTCCAGGGCCGCGTCGCTGTGCACGAGCAGCGAGTCGGTCTGGCTCAGCTCGGCATCGAGCAGCACTACCTGCTGCCAGAGCTGGTATTTCGATTTATCGTATCTCAGGGCCTGCAGGTAGGTGTTGCGGGCCTCGCGCTTGTGGCCGGTCTGCATCTGCACGTCGCCGGCTATGCTGTAGGCCTTGGCCTCGCGCGGGTGGCTGCGCACGGTAGCGGCGGCCAGGTCGAGGGCTAGCGGGGCCACCTTGGGGTCGGGCAATTGCTTGAGGTAGCCTACCAGAATCCGCACGGCCTGGTCGATTTCCAGCGCCGGGCTTTCAAAGGCAAGGCGCAGCTGCTTCTCCACCTCGGCCGGCTGATTTTGCTGGCGGTACGCGTCGGCCAGAATCAGGCGGGCCTGGGGGTTGCCGGGGTCGAGGTGCAGGGCCTGCTCGGCTACCCGGATAGCATCGGGCAGGCGGTTATTAGCCGCGTACATCTCGGCCTGGGCCAGTACGTAGCGCGGCTCGGATGGATTGGCAGCAATCAGGTTTTCCCCTTCCTTCAGCGCCAGCGGCAGGTTGTTCTGGCGCAGGTATATCTGCTGCTTTTTAAAGGCAATCTCGTCGAGGCTGCCAAATTGCGCCTGCGCCTTATCGAGCGTAGCCAGGGCTTCGGGCAGCTTGTTCTGGGCCAGGTAAAGGTCGGCGAGCTGAAACAGGTAGCTGCCCGAGTTGGGCACTTCTTTCACCAGGCTGGCGTAGGTAGCGGTGGCCGCTTCATACTGCTTCTGGCTGGCCTGGGCCTGGGCCAGCAGCAGGTAATAGTACGGGTTTTTGACGTCGAGCTTCACGGCGGCCTCGGCGTAGCCGGTAGCATCGCGTAGGTTGCCGCTCAGCAGGTTAGCTTCGGCCAGCTTGTAGTTGATAGCCGCATTTTCGGGCATCAGGGTATAGGCTTTCAGCAGCCGCTCCAGCGCCTTGGGGTAGTCTTCCAGAATAACGTACTTCACCCCGTCCGTATACAGCGCCTCGCTCAGCTCGCGCTCTTTCGCCGACAGCGGCGGGTGGGCAGCAGCCATTTTAGCTTCTATTTCGAGGCGCTGCGCCAGCTCTTTGCGCTCCTTGCGGCTGAGCTTCACGGGCGCCCGCGCGGCCACCGAGTCGGGCCGGACCGCCGAACCCGGGGTTTGGCTCCGGCTCTGGCTCACGCCGACCAGCGACAAAGCACTCACTATCAACAAACTAGACGCAAACGAACGCATACGCATAAAAACCAAGCCGGAAACCTTTCCGGCGAATGTAAGGGGCCCAACTACGAACGGCGTGGCCCCCGCGGGGGCCACGCCGTTTGGTAACGCCTGCCGCGCCTGAAATATCACACTTGCAGGGCATTAAAATCGCCCACGCTCAGGTCGCTGGGGCGGCCCGTGAGGCTGGCGCTGTTGCCAAGCATTGAGTTGGTCACGTTGGCATGGCGCACGGTGGCCGCGCTCTGCACAATGGAGTTCGACAGGCGAGAGTCTTCTACCACCGCGCCTGCGCTAAGCGAGACGTGCGGGCCAACTACCGAATTGGTAATCACTACGTTCTCGCCCAGATACACCGGCTCAATGAGTACCGAGTTGGTCACTTTGGCCGAGTCGGCCACGAGCTTTTCGCCCCGCTCCTTCAGGTATTCGAGGTAGCGCTGGTTGGTGAAGACGGTCGCATCCTTGTTGCCGCAGTCGAGCCACTCGGTTACCTGGCCGGGCACAAACACAGTGCCCTTGTTCTTCATATTTTCGAGGGCATTGGTGAGCTGATACTCGCCTTTGTCCTTGATGTCGTTATCGAGCAGGTACTGCAGCTCATCGCGCAGGTACTCGCCATCTTGAAAGTAATATATACCAATAATAGCGAGGTCGGACACAAATTCCTGAGGCTTCTCGACAAACTCCGTAATCTGGCCCTGCTCGTTGAGCTTCACCACGCCAAAGGGCCGGGGGTCGGCCACTTTCTGCACCCAGATGGTGCCGGGCACCGAGCTGTCAAGCGTAAAATCAGCCTTGAACAGCGTATCGGCAAAAGCTACCACCAGCGGGCCGCTCAACGAAGGCCGGGCGCACAAAATGGCGTGGGCGGTGCCCAGCGGCTCATCCTGGTAATAAATAGTGCCCTTGGCCCCTACCGACTCGGCAATGGCCACCAGGCTTTTCTCCACGATGGCCCCGAAGCGGCCGATAATGAAGGCGACCTCCTCCACAGGCTCGCCGCACACGCGGGCAATATCTTCCACGAGGCGCTGCACAATGGGCTTACCAGCTATGGGAATAAGGGGCTTTGGTACAGTGAGCGTGTGCGGGCGCATGCGCTTGCCCATGCCGGCCATTGGTACGATAATTTTCATCGGTGCTTGTTACAAGAAAGAATAGTGAGTGGAAGACAACGTATTAGCCGCTAGGCTGCTTGCTGTATGGCAGTAGCTTCGCTACTACTGGCTGGGCTAGCCCTGTCAGGCAATACAAACCCGACGAGCGCGCCCAGACTATTGGCACGGCTAATAAACTCAGCTGCGGCCTTGTCTGGTACGCTTAAGGTAATGGGGCTAGCAGTTTGTAGTGTATTTTCTGGGCTTTCGAGCAAGCGGTCAGTATTATTCTTGGCCTCTTTCAGCGACAAGTGCAGCAGCTCTTGTTGCAGTCTGGTCAATGCTACTTTTCGCAAGCCACTCCGCCAGCCAGCTAAAATGATAGTTACCATACTACTTAAAGGTCAGGGACATGAATAATAACCGGACTAGGCACTACTCCTTTGTAGCGGCCGGTAGTGCGGCGGCCGCCTTCGATGCGCAATTTGGTCGCCCCAAAGTAACGGCCTAACTGGTAAGCTGTCTGCCATAACGTAGCCCGTCCTACTTGGTTAACCGCACTACCCTGCAAGTGCAGCTTAGTGAGGTGAAGTACCTGTCCTTACTTGGGCAAAAGTAGTTATACCCTCAAGTAAATGGCCCGCTACCAAGAAAGAAAACAACAGGATTCCATCCTCAAGTAGCAACTCCTTCTCGAGCAATTCGACTCCTGCTTTTCGTTCTTCCATCCCTTGACAGGTATGTTAAATCAGGCTTAATTACGTAGCCAGGGCTACCTACCGCCCAGCAGCTCAATCAGCGTGGCCGGGTCGGCGTTGCCGCCGCTTAGCACCAACACGGTATGCTGGCTGGGCGGCAGGCTGGCGCGGTGGCGCAGCAGGGCCGCCAGGGGCAGCGCGGCGGTGGGCTCCACTACCAGCCGGGCTTCGAGCAGCAGGCGGCGGGCGGCGGCCCGCAGCTCGGCTTCGGTCACGGTCACGATATCGTCGGCATACTGCCGGAGGTGGGCAAAAGTTAATTCGCTCACGGCCAGGGTGCGAACCCCATCGGCCAGCGTGCGGTTGGTATCGGCGGCGGGCCACTCCACTACTTTGCCGGCCCGCATCGAAGCCTGAGCATCGGCGGCCAGCTCGGGCTCCACACCAATTACCTTAATGCTGGGCTTCAAGAGCTTGAGCACCGCGGCCATCCCCCCCAGCAGGCCGCCCCCGCCCACCGGGGCCAGCACCAGCTCCACGGCTGGCAGGTCCTGAAAAATTTCCAGCCCTACCGTAGCTTGCCCGGCAATGACGTAGGCGTCGTCGAAGGGAGGCACCAGCACCGGGGGCTCGGCCGCGCCGGCCAGCAGCCGGGCGGCCACGGCCTCGCGCTTTTCGTGGGCGGGGTCGTACAGCACTACTTCCGCCCCCAGGGCGCGGGTAGCGGCTACTTTAACCTGTGGCGCATTGGTAGGCATGATAATCGTGGCCCGCAAGCCCAGCTGCCGCGCCGCGTAGGCCACTCCCTGGGCATGGTTGCCGCTGCTGTATGCCAGCACGCCCCGTGCCCGCTCCGCCTGCGTGAGAGCCATGATGCGATTGCCCGCCCCCCGAATCTTAAAAGAGCCAATGGGCTGCAGGCTTTCGGGCTTGAGGTAAACCTGCTCGGCGCCCAGCTCGGGCAGGGCCATCGGTAATAAGGGCGTGTGCCGCGCCAGCCCTTGCAGGCGTAGCTGCGCCTGCCGGGCATCGGCCAGGGTAATGAGTTGCATAAGAAAACGAAATCAGCGTGGGAGCGCAAAGGTGGTGCGGCGGCGCCCAATGCCCCAAGCAGCGGGCGCTGGCCGAATAACTGCCCAACGCGCTTCTGCGTTAGGGCAATGGGCCCTTACTTTTGCGCTATGAACTTCATCTCCGAAATCGAATCCAGCATTCAGGTGCTGTTTGCCACTATCAACAACGGCTTTGAGCAAGATGCCAGCACTGGTCAGCAGCAGGTAAGCCACTGGTACCAAATGCTGAGCAGCAGCGACAACCCGGCCGTGCGCCTCGTGGTGCAGGAGCTGGATACGCTCAATGGCCATATGCAGCGCAACGACGTTGCCGCGATGGGCGCTTCCTTTCAAAAGCTGGCCGACCTCACGGCCAAGGCTGCCCTGCCCATTCACAGCTTTGAGGGCATGGGCGACAAAATTCGGGAGCTCAGCCAGAAGCTTAATGCCGCCGGCGGCAACCTGCAGATTATTGCCCGGCAGCGCGCGGCCGGCACTGCTCCCGCTCGCTAAGGAAGTAATCTGCGTAAGGAGCGCACGGGGAGTACTGTCGTTCTGCTAGTTGAGCGACAGTATTCCCCGTGCGCTCCTTACGCAAACAGCTTACTTGCCGGTACTGCCGTAGCCCCCCGCGCCGCGGGCGGTCTGGCTCAGGCTTTCGGTAGGCTGCCACGCTATTGTTTCGTGGCGGGCCACTACCAGCTGGGCAATGCGCTCGCCATCGTGCACGGCAAAAGGCTCGTTGGACAAGTTTACCAACAGCACTTTTATCTCGCCCCGGTAGTCGGCGTCGATGGTGCCGGGGCTGTTGACAATGCCGATACCGTGCTTGTAGGCCAGGCCGCTGCGCGGCCGCACCTGCGCCTCGTAGCCGACGGGCAGCGCCAGGCTTAGGCCGGTCGGCACCAGTGCCCGCTCCAGCGGGCCCAGCGTGAGGGAGCCACCTGGCAGGTCGGCGCGCAGGTCGAGGCCGGCGGCGTGCGCCGTTTGGTATTCCGGCAGCGGATGCCGGGAAGAGTTGATGACGGGAATGAGCAGCATGTACTCGTAAACTGTTTCTTTTCTAAGAAAAAAGACCGTCATGCTTCGCGGGGGCTCGGCACGACGGTCGTATGATACTGAATTATTTACCCAATTTATAAGGCTGCCATTTCCTCACGCACGAAATCAGCCAGCTGGCGCAGGTAGCTGGTGCTGAAATCGAAGCGAATGCCGGCGGCGGCATATACCTCGCCAATGGGCACGGTGTAGCCCAGGGCCAGAGCCCGCTGGTAGCCGGCCAGCGCGGCAGCAGGGTCTTGCCGGAAATTGCGCCACATAGCAATAGCTCCGAGTTGGGCCATTGCATATTCTATATAGTAAAAAGGCACTTCATAGAGGTGCAGCTGCTTCTGCCACAGATAGGGCCGAAAATGTTCCAGGCCGCTCCAGCTCACGGTGCGCTGGTTGAAATTCTGGAAAATCTCGGTCCAGCGCTGGTGGCGCTGCGCCTCGGTATGCGTCGGGTTTTCGTACACCCAATGCTGAAACTTGTCGATAGTAGCTACCCACGGAAAGGTTTCGAGCACACTTTCGAGATGGGTTTTCTTGGCCCGGCGCAGCTCGGCGGGGTCCTGAAAAAACACGTCCCAGTGGTCCATGCTCATCAGCTCCATGCTCATAGAGGCCAGCTCAGCTACTTCACTCGGCGGGTGCTTATCGGCGGAGAGCGGCAGGCGGCGCGTCAGAAATGAATGCACGGCGTGCCCGCCTTCGTGCAGCATCGTCACCACGTCGCGCAGCGACGAAGTAGCGTTCATAAAGATGAACGGCACGCCGGTTTCGTCGAGCGGGTAGTTGTAGCCGCCGGGCGCTTTACCCTTGCGGCTTTCGAGGTCGAGGTGGCCCATCTGGCGCATGGTGCGCAGGCAATCGCCCAGAAAAGGGTCGAGCCGCTGAAAAACCGTGATGGTCTTGTCCAGCAGCTCGGCCCCGGTCTGGAAGGGGTGCAGCGGCGGCTTGCCGCTGGGGTCCACGTCGAGATCCCAGGGGCGCAGGGCTGGGAGCTTAAGCTCCTGCCGCCGCGCCTCGTCAAACTCGTTGATGAGCGGCACTACCGTAGCCCCGATGGCCGAGTGGAAGTCAAAGCAATCCTCCGCCGTGTAGTCGAAGCGCCCCAGAGCCGCAAACATATAGTCGCGGAAGTTGCTGAAGCCGGCGTTGAGCGCCACCTGGTGCCGCAAGGTCACCAGCTCGGTAAAGAGCTGGTCAAGCGGCTTGCTATCCTGCATACGGCGGGCCTGAATGGCGCGCCAGGCCTGCTCGCGCACCGGGCGGCTGAGGCTTTTGAGGCGGTCGGCGGCGCGGGGCAGGGTTAGCTCCTCGCCGTCGAGGGTTACGGTCATGGCCCCTACCGTGGCGGCGTACTGCTGCTGCTTGGTCGAAATCTCGGTTTTAAGAACAATATTATCTTCTCTGTATATTTCCGACGCCCGGCGCACCGAGCGCAGAAATACTCCGTAGCGAGCTTGGTCGAGCTCGGGCAGATAAGGACTGGCGAGCAGCTTTTCATTGAGCGCGTGGTCGTACGGGGCAGTCTGGGGCTCGACTTCCTGCACAAAAAACTGAAAGGCCTCAGCGCTGGCTTCGTCCTGGGTGTCGCAGGTCATGCGGATGTAGCGCCAGGCCAGGTCCTCGCTCAGCACCGACTCCAGCTCGGAGCGGTCGAGCAGCCAGCGCTCCAGAGCGGCGGCATCAGCTAGGGCACGGTGCTGCAGCTCCTGAAAAAACGGCTCCAGCGCAGCCCAGTCAGTTACGCGAAAATCTTCGGGCAAGTAATGGCGCGGGGGGCGGGCAGTATCAGTGGCCAGCGAAGTAGCCGGGGTATCAAGCTCAGAAAACACCATAGAACACAAGTTACGCAAATAATTACCAGTCGTCCGAATATGTTTTACCCTTTGCCCAATAAGCTAATGCGTAGCATATGGTACTTGCTGACTATCAGCCAATTTCGATTACCACATCGGCTGTTAACGGATGAGCTACGCAGGTGAGAACATAGCCTTTAGCTAGCTCGGAGTCGGAGAGGCCTTCGCGCTCGTCGAGATGCACCTTGCCGCTGAGGCACTTGCCCCGGCAGGCCGTGCATACGCCGGCCTGGCACGAGTACGGCAGGTCGATATCCTGGTCGAGGGCCGCATCCAGAATAGTCTGCCTGGCGGGCACCTCAAACACGTAGTCGCTGCCCTCGTACTGCACCGTTACGGTGCGGCTCACCACCTGGCCGTCGTTGGTGCCGGCGAGGGAGTCGCCGTGCGCATCGCCGGTTTCGGCCGCGTCGGCAGCGGCCAGAAAGCTCTCGCGGCGCACGCGGCTGGTCGGCACGCCCAGCAGCTCCAGGGCAGCCTGGGCTTCGGTCATCAGGCCTTCGGGGCCGCAGATGTAGTACTCGGCCTGCGGAGCCGGAAACTGGTGCCGCTGCTCCAGCACCCGCAAAATAGTGGTGCGGTTGAGGCGGCCGGTGTGCTGGTGCGCGGCGGGCGGCCCCAGCGGCTGGCTGTACACGTGCTCGACTTGCAGCCGGCCCCGGCTGCTGGCCTCAAGCTCAGCGAGCTGCTTTTTAAAGATAACCGTTTCCTCGTTGCGGTTGCCATAAATTAGCAGCACGTGGCTCTGCGGCTCTGTGGCCAGAATGGCTTTGAGCATGCTCATCAGCGGCGTAATGCCTGAGCCGGCCCCGATGAGCACCAGCGAGCGGGCGGCTTTAGGACTGGGCTGCACCACGAAGCTGCCGAGGGGCGGCATTACCTCGTACTGCTGGCCTACTTTCACATTATCAAGCAGGAAGTTGCTTACCAGGCCGCCCACTACCCGCTTCACCGTGACGGACAGGCGCGGGGCTTCGGCCGGGGTGCTACTGAGCGAGTAGGCGCGGCGCTCGGGCCGGCTGCCGGCCGGGCCGCAGGGCACGAGCAGCGTCAGGAACTGGCCGGGCTTGCTGGGTACGGCCTGGCCATCGGGCCGCTGCAAATGAATGGTAACGGTATCAGGGGTTTCCTGGGTGAGGGCGACGACGGTGAGCGTCAGGTACGACGACATGGGCTAAAGCTGGATAAGGCCGCAAATTTACGATAACCTCAGCCGGTGACGGAGTGGTTATCATTTTTCAAGGCTACATGTGTTTAACTAACCAGCGCTAGTTTCGTTGCATGATGCCCGACTTTACCCAGCTGCTGGCCCGCCACCGCGCAGCGTTTGCGCCGCTGTTTCCGTTTTCGCTGCGCGGCCCTCAGGTAGCGCTGCTCGATTTTACGGCGGCCAACCCGCTCCTCTCCCACCCCGAGCGCCTGCGCGACACCACAGTCTTTGACGAGCTGGTGCGCGAGATGCTGGCCGAGCAGCACGCCACCGTGGGCATCGGCGGCTACCTCGAAAACCGGGTTATCTACCGTCGCAGCCCGCACTTCGACGCTGCTACCGAGCCGCGCTCGCTGCACCTAGGCATTGATGTGTGGGTGCCGGCCGGCACGCCCGTGGCCGCGCCGCTGCCCGCCGTGGTGCACAGCCTGGCCGACAACAACAACTTCGGCGATTATGGCCCGACTATCATTTTGCAGCACGAGCTGGAAGGCATCGCGTTTTTCAGCCTCTACGGCCACCTCACGCGCACCGATTTGGCCGGGCTGCGCACCGGGCAGGCACTAGCGGCCGGCGCAGTGTTTTGCCACGTGGGCCCGCACCCCGAAAACGGCGACTGGCCGCCGCACCTGCACTTTCAGCTGATGCGCGACATGCAGGGCCGCTGGGGTGACTTTCCGGGCGTGGCCCCGCCCAGCGAGCAGGAATACTGGGCCGCACTGTGCCCCGACCCCAACGTTTTTATTTAACAAGTCTGAGACGTTCGAATGGCGCCTATCGCGCAACCAGAGCAGTTCTGCCAGCCGTACACTGACTGCGAAACCGCTGCAAAACGACTGTTAAATTAAATCACTTCTCCCGCTCTATCGTGTAGTTAATCAGCGTTTCGAGCGAGTTACGGGCTTCTGATTCCGGGAACTCGCGCAGGATGGCCAGCGCCTCATCGCGGTAGCGCTCCATGGTGCGGATGGCGTAATCCAGGCCGCCCGACTGCTTCACGAAGTCGATTACCTGCTGCACGCGGTCGCGGTGGCCGGCGTTGTTTTTCACGTTGTAGATAACGCGGCGCTTGTCGAGCCAGCTGGCCTGCTGCAAGGCGTAGATGAGCGGCAGCGTCATCTTTTTCTCCTTGATGTCGATGCCCACCGGCTTGCCGATTTCGGCCGTGCCGTAGTCAAACAGGTCGTCCTTTATCTGGAAGGCCATGCCCACTTTCTCGCCAAAGAGCCGGGCTTTTTCGATGGTGGCCTTGTCGGCGCCGGCCGCCGCCGCGCCCACGGCCGTGCAGGAGGCGATGAGCGAGGCCGTTTTCTGGCGGATGATGTCGAAATATACCTCTTCTGTAATATCCAGCCGGCGGGCTTTTTCAATTTGCAGCAGCTCGCCCTCGCTCAGCTCGCGCACGGCGTTGCTCACAATCTTGAGCAGGTCGAAGTCGTCGTTTTCGAGCGAGAGCAGCAGGCCCCTACTCAGCAGGTAATCGCCCACGAGCACGGCTATCTTGTTCTTCCACAGGGCATTGATGGAGAAGAAGCCGCGCCGGTAGTTGCTCTCGTCCACTACGTCGTCGTGCACCAGCGTGGCCGTGTGCAGCAGCTCGATGAGCGCCGCGCCCCGAAACACGGCCTCGGGCAGCGGGCCGGCCGGGTTGGCGCTGCTGGCGCGGGCCGTCAGAAACACGAACATGGGCCGCACCTGCTTGCCTTTGCGGCGCACGATGTAGCCCATAATCTTATCGAGCAGCAGCACCCTGGTTTGCATCGACTGCCGGAATTTTACTTCAAACTCGGCCATTTCGGCCGCGATAGGAGCTTGAATTCGGTCGAGCGGATTTGCCATGCGGGCGCAATGATACGGCCAGTAGCGCGGACTTTACCGTCTGCCGGCCCCTTCGCAAACGCGGACTACCGAGTCGGCACTACCTTAGCCGCATGCTCCGTACTGTCGAGTTCCTGCTCACCGGCCGCGCCCACGGCCGCCCGTTTGCCGCCGATGCCACCTGGCAGCCCACCGGCCACCCCCAGCCAGTAGTAGTGTTCGTGCACGGTTTCAAGGGGTTTAAGGATTGGGGGCACTTCGGCCTGCTGGCCCGCTTCTTCGCTGAAAAAGGCTTCGTCTTCGTCAAGCTCAACCTCTCGCACAACGGCGTGGTAGTGGGCGGCACCGGCGATTTGGAAGACCTGGAGGCGTTCGGCCGCAATAATTTCAGCCTGGAGCTCGACGACCTGGGCCAGCTGCTCGATGCGCTGCACACGCCCGGCGCCACGCCCCTACCCGCCGAGTCCCTCAACCTAAGCCGGCTTTTCCTGGTGGGCCACAGCCGGGGCGGCGCCCTGGTGCTGCTCAAAGCGGCCGAAGACCCGCGCGTGGCGGCCGTGGCTACCTGGGCGGCCGTGGCCGACCTGCACCCCCGCTGGCCCGCCGAAGTACTGGCCCAATGGCAGCGCGACGGCGTGCTCTACGTGCCCAACACCCGCACCGGCCAGCAGCTACCCATGTACTACCAGATTGCCGAGGATTTTTATAAAAACCGCGCCCGCCTCGACCTGCCGGCGCTCATGCCGGGCCTGCGCCAGCCAGTGCTGCTCATCCACGGCGACCAGGACGAAACCGTGCCCCTGGCGGCCGTGCACCAGCTACACGCCGCCCAGCCCCGCGCCGAGGTATTCGTGGTGCCCGGCGCCGGGCACATGTTCGGCGGGGCGCACCCCTGGGCGGGCCCGGAGCTTCCCGCCCCAGCCCGGCTTATTGCGGAGCAAACGGCAAGGTTTTTTGAATTGAAAATTAAAAGTGACGAATTAAAAACTGGGGATGTACCGCCGGAGCATGCCGAAGCTGCTTAGGAAGTTGTCGAAAATAAAAAAGAACGTCATGCTGAGCTTGTCGAAGCATAACGTTCTCGCACATCCCAAACAGCCTCTCTACCAAAACAACCTGGTTTTTAACTCATCCTTTTACTTGCCAACGCTAGCCTATCTGCTGCTGGGCAGCAACCTCGGCGACCGGGCCGCCCGCCTGGCGCAGGCCCGCCACGACCTGGCGGCCACCGCGGGCCGCCTCGTGGCCGCCTCGGCGCTCTACGAAACGGCCGCCTGGGGCCTGACCGACCAGCCGGCCTTTCTCAACCAGGTGCTGGCCATCGAAACCGACCTGGCGGCCCCTACCCTGCTGGCCGCCTGCCTCGCCGCCGAGCAGCAGCAGGGCCGCGAGCGGCAGGTACGCTGGGCCGCCCGCACCCTGGACGTGGATATTCTGCTCTTCGGGCAGGAAATACTGGCAACGCCGACCCTCACCGTGCCGCACCCGGCGCTGCCGGCCCGCCGCTTTGCCCTGGTGCCCCTGGCCGAGCTGGCCCCGCAGCTCCGGCACCCGCAGCTGCACCAAACCATCAGCGAGTTGCTTTCCGCGTGTACTGACCCGTTGCCCGTACAACGAATTACTGCATAGGCGCTTATTCCACCTTAGCAGCTGCTGCACCAACGGCTGCGCGAGGAAATCCACCGCTTGGCGGGCTTGGGCCGTGGGAGTTGCGTGGGGCGCATGTGGCGCGCCAAAGGCCGACTTTCTTGCTGCCCTTTACGATAGACTGTTAGCACGAATCTTCACGATTTGTGCAAGGCGGCGGGAGGATGTGAAAATGAGTAATGAGCATTAGAGTAAGTTAAGATTTACTCTAGCAGCATAATAATCAATATGCCGTTGACAAATCATAACAACCCTATTTTTTAATTACAATCAGTATCGATAATTGACCAAATTCTTACGTGTGGCAATGCTTTCTTTAATCTGCACAATTCATCTACTGTATAACCAAAAATCGGTCCGCCTAAGCCGAGTGATTTAATATTCGGCGGCAAATTCTCTAAAGGGAAGTAAGTTATTTTGGTATCTGCCAATGACAAATATTTCACTTTATCTAATAAGCTTAACTCTTTAGGAATAGAATCCAATTCACAGTTTTCAACTCTTAGCTCTTTCAGATTACGTAAACGCCCGATAAATCTTGGTATTTCAGTTAGCTCACAACCTCTAATACTTAGGTACTCTAGCTCAACTAAATTTTGTATCCAGGTTGGAAACTCTTTAAATGGCACATTTAAGATGCTTAATTTCTTAAGCTTCTTAAGCTCCCCTATCTGGCTCGGCAGAAATGACGGATGATTTAAACCCGTTTGTATATTTAATTCTTTTAAGTTTTTAAATCTGATAAAATCGTCTGCATAGCTATTAGTATCTCCCTCCCAAAATTGAACAGATAAGCGCTGTACCTTTTGAGGTTTATGTAATACCAAATTAATATCAGTATAATTTGTTGCAAAATACAAGGATACCTTTTCGAAAAAAGACATTTCGCTTTTAATCTTCATAGTTACAGAAAGCTTGCTGGTTCTTATCTGATTACAGAAGATATTTTGCCCTCCGACTGAGCCCCCCATTCACCAACACCTTTTTTTCAACCACTCCCGCACCGGCTCATCGTAAAATTTCAAGCAACCATAAGCCAGAATCACGGCGGCCACAAACACCAGCGCCGCCACGGGCCAGCCGGTGCGCAAGGGAATTTTGTGCGCCGCGACCCAGGCCGTGTAGGTGTAGATGAGCGGATAGTGCGTGATGTAAATCGGGTACGAAATATCGCCCAGGAAGCGGCACAGCCGCTTGGCCGGGGCCGAGCGCACCGCCCCGCTGGCTCCCAGGAAGATAATACCGGGGAAAACGAGCAGGATACTGAGCGCATCGTAGAGCCCATTTTGCCACGGGTGCGCGGGGCTGCCGATGCGGGGCATGGCCAGCACTCCTACCACCAGGAGGCTGCTCCACCCAAAGGCATTGGCAATGCGACGCAGCCGGGCCAGCCGAAACAGCAGCAGCCCCGCAAAAAACGGGTACAGCAGGCGGGCGAAGCCGATGTGCAGCTGCTCCGGCTCCAGCGACCAGCCGCCCACAACGTCGCCCTGGGGGGTGGTGAGCGCCAGGTGCAGCAGCAGTCCCGCCGCCAGCGCCACCAGCCCGGCCAGGGCCGCGTTAGAGAAGCGGCGCACGAGCGTGGCGTACAAGACGTTGGCTATATACTCAAATAACAGCGACCAGCCCGGCCCGTTGAGCGGATAGGTTTCGTGCCAGCCCCGAATGTCGAGGGCGGGCGGCACCGGCACCAGCAAGCAGCCCAGCAGCAGCACGAGTAGCACCAGCCACCCCGGCGTCGGGCCGATGGCGGGCCACAGGCTGCCCGCCTGGAAATAATAAAACCCTGCCCCGATTACCATCCCCATTACTACCATCGGCTGCAGGCGCACCAGCCGCCGCTTGAAGAAGCCGCCCACCCGGAGGCGGCCCCACCGGTCGTCGTAGGCGTAGCCAATCACGAAGCCCGACAGCAGAAAGAAGAAATCCACCGCCAGGTAGCCGTGGTTGATAAGCTGGTCGAGGTGACTGGTGGCGTGGGCCTCGCACAGGTGAAAGGCCACGACCACCAGGGCCGCCACGCCCCGCAGGCCGTCGAGGATGGGGTAATGGGGCTTGGTTGATAGCGAGACAGCCTGCATAGGGAGCTAAATATAGCTTGCCCTTGCAAAGCACCGCGAGTCAGTCGTGCAAATGCCGGGTTGGTGCACGAAGTGTAGCGACGCGACCCTTCGCGTCGCTACACCTAGAGCGAATTCTGGGTCAGCATACGGGTTCTGTTCTTGCGTTCGCCTCACCCCCGGCCCCCTCTCCGAAAAGGAGAGGGGGAGCCATTATGGCAAAAAACGTACACTGACCCAGAATCCGCTTTAACTTCAACGACCCGGCTGGCGATGAACCGAATCCCTTGCCGAAGACGTACGCTGAAGCCGTAGACCAAATGTATGGCGCGGGCTGGTATGAACAGAATGGGCGGGGAGGTACCAATGCCGATTTCTATGGTACCAGTGCCTTTGGGCCGGCAATGGGTACTTACAACCCCGGCACCTCAATCGGGCCAAACTGGGCGGATGCAGAAAAGTATCAAGAAGCCAAAGCCATGGGCCTTAATCCGTCCTATGATGCCCGAGGCACGTTGCAAGTGCAGCCCTTATTTGTCTTACGTATTTATAACGGCTGGGGGCTCAGCGGTATCATCTGGTATCCCCGAGACTTCCATCTATCCCCCCTCAACCCACTAGGTATGGATGCATCCCCTTGGGGGGGCAAGCGGATGATGGGACTTATTCCCAACAGCGTTCGGGGTTTGATATACTAGCTGCCGTAAAAGAATTGAATCAAAATGCAGATATATTAACTGCAAAATTGGTTGCGTCGGGTGAAAAGCCATACGGTATAGGAAGGTGTGCAGCATATGTTCGACAAGCTCTCAAAGTGGGAGGAATTGACACTAATTCTCATCCTCGTTCGGCAAAAAATTATGGTCCTTATTTACTAGGGTGGGGATTTCATGTGGTAACTTCCAATACCGAATCCAGTGGCTACTCACCTATGCGTGGAGATATTGCGGTGTTTAAGGGGTTCGGTACTGACCCTAATGGTACGTGGAACGGGCATATCCAAATGTACAACGGTAACCAATGGGTGTCTGATTTTAAGCAAAACCTTATTACACCAGGGCCTAGCTACCGCACGCCGCCTGATCCTTACATTATTTACCGTTGGTAAAAAGACTAAAAAACAACATTTTTTGTTATGTTTACATTTAATCCTGAATTAACGATACGATTCACATGAAAGCTAAGTTTCTCATTGTCTTGATAATAGTTGGCTTTATATTTCAAGCCAATTATAGCCTTGTTCAGGCACAGAGCACCGTTTATGATAAGCAGATACTCACTATGTTAAAAGAATTTTATACAGCTTATATAACAGAATCATCAAAATCGCCTGCCATTAACAACTTAGATAAGATTTTTGCTCTTCAGAAAAAATCTTGTACTGTTGGTCTTTCGAATAAAATAAACGCTCAATTGAAGAGCGGGCAATTAGAAGCTGACCCTTTTTTGCAAGCTCAAGATATTGATATTTCGTGGCTTAAGACTTTGTCTTTTATGAAAGATTTAAGGAGACAAAATGGGTATATTGTCTCTTATTTTGATTCTGAAGCGAATGAAAAGGTTGTCATACATCTGACTGTAATTAGGCAAGATGGAAAGTTTAAAATATCGGATTATAAATAGTCTTAATACTAAATACATTTATTCAATTATATTTTTTATGCAATATATGCATGTAAGTGAATTTGCTGCTTTTTCAACTAGCAACTAGAGCAGATTCGTAATCAGGGTACGTGATAGCCACAATGGTCAAACCAGTTTTGCGCATCCTCGGCCGTAATCCAGGTCAGCGCCGCTTGCCAGGCGCTTGTCAGGGCCTGGCGGGTGCGGGCGGCGGCGGTGCGCAAGTGGGTTTTGAGCTTGCTGAAGGCCAATTCGATGGGCGTAAAATCCGGCGAGTACGGGGGTAGGTACAGCAGCCGCGCGCCGCGGGCTTCCACCACCTCGGCCAGCCCCTGCGCCTTATGCACCGGCAGATTATCCAGTACGACTACGTCGCCCGGCTGCAAGCCCGGCCCGAGCACCTGCTCCAGGTACACGGCAAAGCTGGCCGTGTTCACGGCGCCCTCCAGTTCCATGACCGCCTCCATGCCCTGGGCCGAGAGGGCCGCTACCACTGTCACGTTGGGGCCGTTGTGCAAGGGTACGGCCGCGTCCACCCGCTGTCCGCCTGGGGCGCGGCCATAGCGGCGGGTATAGGTCAGATTGACACTCGTCTCATCCACGAACTTGAAACGGGTAACGTCTTCGTGTTGAATAGCTTCCACAAACTCCCGGCGCAGCGCCTTCACCCGCTCGGTGTCGCGCTCGGCGGCGTGCAGACTCTTTTTTTGCGCCGTAAATCGAGTTGTTGCAACGTCTGCCAGCGCACGGTCTGCCCCACGGCGGGGCTACCGGCGGCCACCAGCTGCTGGCGCAACTCGGCCAGCGTCGCGTCGGGCTGGGCAGCTACGCAAGCCACCAGGCGCTGGCGGTCCGCTTCTTGCAGGCGGGGTGCGGGCCCGCCCCGGTGGGGCAGCGCCGCGACCGAGCCGCGCGTGCGCTGGCGTTTGAGTAGCTTATCTACGAACGAAATGGAAACGGCAAAGCGGCTGGCTACCTGGCCAATCGTGACCTCCCCGGTCGCGTAGGCGGCCACGACGCGCTCACGCAAATCAATGGAATACGCTTGCATAGCGAAAGCTACATCAAAAAAACTGTACAACAGACCCGAAACCGCTCTAGAAGCTGTCTAGGAAATATGAGAACGTCATGCTGAGCCTGTCGAAGCGATGGAGATGCTTCGACAGGCTCAGCATGACGTTCAAAAGGATTTCTGGCTAACTTCCTAAACAGCTTCCCAGCGCCCGCCGGCAGCCGTAAAAGCCGGAGTGCTACGCGGCCGAGCCGGCCGTGGCGGCAGGCTCGATTTTCTTGACCAGGCCCTGCAACACCTTGCCGGGGCCGCATTCCACGAAGTGCGTGGCGCCGTCGCGGAACATGGCCTGCACGCTCTGCGTCCAACGAACGGGGGCAGTGAGCTGGGCCAGCAGGTTGGTCTTGATTGCGGCCGGGTCACGGTGCGGAGCCGCGTCCACGTTCTGGTACACGGGGCAGCGGGCCGCCTGGAAGCTGGTGCGCTCGATAGCCTCGGCCAGCGCGGCCTGGGCCGACTGCATCAGCGGCGAGTGGAAGGCCCCACCCACCGGCAGCAGCAGGGCGCGCTTGGCGCCGGCGGCTTTCAGCACCTCGCAGGCTTTGGTAACGCCCGCCACCGAGCCCGAGATAACGAGCTGGCCGGGGCAGTTGTAGTTGGCGGCTACCACGACGTCGCCGCCGGCCGCTACGTCCTGGCAGCCCCGCTCCACGGCCTCATCGGCCAGGCCCAGGATGGCGGCCATCGTGCCGGGCTGCTCTTCGCAGGCGGCCTGCATGGCCTGGGCGCGGCGCGCCACCAGCGGCAGCGCGTCGGCGAAGGTGAGCACCCCGGCCGCCACCAGCGCCGAAAACTCGCCCAGCGAGTGGCCGGCCACCATCGCGGGCTGCCAGTTGGGCCGGGCCACGAACTGCGCCACCGAATGCACAAACACGGCCGGCTGCGTCACATCCGTGCGGCGCAAATCTTCTTCGCTGCCCTCAAATAGAAGCTTGGTGAGGTTGAAGCCCAGGATATCGTTGGCCTGCGTGAGCAGGGCGCGGGCGGCCTCGCTCTGCTCGAACAGCTCGCGGGCCATGCCCGGAAACTGCGAGCCCTGACCGGGAAACAGCACGGCCGTCGGGGCGGCTTCGGAAGGGTGGGAAGGAGTCAAGATAGTAAAAATTTAATATTCCACAAAAGCCGGCAGTTAGTGCCGGCCCGGCAAAATAAAGCCAAAAAAGCCGCCCCGGCGAGGGCGGCTTTTCCAATATAGTAAATTCCCTATTTACCGAACCAGCTCTACCCACCCTTTGTAGGTGCGCTTGGTTTGGGCTGCATCGGCAAACTCCACTTCGGCCAGGTAATAGTAAATGCCCCCCGAAGCCAGGCCGCCGGGCGCGCTTTCGCTCGTGGCGCCGCCGCCGGTCCAGTTAATGTAAGGGTCCTGGTCGCTCTCGTACACCTTGCGCCCCCAGCGGTTAAATATCTGGATGTGCGTGTGCAGCAGCGGACTGGTTGTTTTGGGCCGGAATACCTGATTGGCTTTCGAGCTGCTGCCGGGAATAAAGATATTGGGCAGAATAAAGTATACGCAATCGCTCTGGCAGGCCGAGTTACTCAAGCTGCTGCGCAGGCCATTTGCGGCTACTGCCTGTACCTTGTAGCAGTAGGTGGGGCGGGGCCGATTGCGGTCGCTATACGTGAGCTGCTGGGTCGAGTCAATCAGTATATACGTACCCGTTTCCGTGTCGCTACGGAAAATACGGTAGCGCACCGCATTGGTCAGGCAGCCGGTGGGCGCACTGCCCGTCGTCCAGCGCAGGTTATTTTGATAAAGCTGATTAGCAGACGGGTCGTAGGTAATCTTCGACAGGCTGTCGCAGTTCGTCACCTGTAGCGTGAGCACCGGCGTGCAGGGCACCGATTGCAGCGTGGTACAGGTTTGCTGGCTATTGTTGAGCAGGCTGCTCAGGAAGCTGTAGTTGGGGTACTGGCCGGTGGTCTGCACGTAGTAACAGTACTGCTGGCCCACTTGCAGCTTGCTGTCGTTGTCTACATAGGTACCGCTGGTAGGGCCGGGCGTCACGGTTGCAATCTGGTTGAAAGCCCCCGTGCCCAGGTCCTGGCGATAGATGCGACTAGGCTGCTTGCTGTTATCCCAAGGTACATTGTAAGCCCAGGTGACGGTAATGGTTTTGGCCAGGCCGTCGGGAACCAGGCTGGTACGCACGCTGGTAGCCGTGGGCGAGACTTCAGTTTTTTCAACCGGCGTCGCCCCCGACTGGTCAGTGTTGAAGAAAGTAAGCGAATACGTGTACTGGTTAGCCACAGTATTCAGCACTTGGTCAACGTAGGTCGTATCGGCCAGATTGGTGATAGCAGGGAGCAGCACGGCGGGCCCGGTGCCCGTGCTTCGGCTGAGGCGGTAGCCATACGGTGCGCTATACGTACCGCTGTTTGGCCGGGGCTGCGTCCACTTCACGGTTATCTGCCCGAAGTTGGCGTCGGTTTTATTCACATCCACATTCGTAATCATCGCCGAGCGGCCGCTCAGGGTGACGCAGCTTTCTGCCGACGCGATGCTGGCCCCTCCGGCCGGCAGCGGGAAGGTGGCGTAAATGCGGTAGCAGTACGTTACGCCCCTGGTCAGGCCTTTGCCGGCGTTATCGTCGGTGAACGTAGTAGCAGTTGCCGCCACGGTCCCCACCTGCGTGTAGCCCGCGTTGGCTGGTATTCCTGTCTGGCAATCGCCGGGCACAAAGCTCGACGGATTCTCCTTGCGATAAATCAGCATCTGGCTGGCATTGCCGCACGCGTAGTTGTCCCAGCTTACCTGCACAGCAGGGTTAGGATTGCCAATGGCCGGCACAGTCTTAAGGTTTTGGGGCGGCGGCCCGATTACCGTTATCCGCACCGGCTTCTCATCAATGAGAATGGGGTCGACCGCCGGGTTAGCGGGCTTGTCCTGCGCCTTGAACACCACGATATAGGGCTCGCTGGCTACGTTGGCACAGGTGGGCGTCCAGGTGTAGGTGCCGGTTACGGAAGTCCCTACGTTGTTCTGGGTAAACGTAGCCGGCGGAATAGTCCCGCTGTAAGCATAGAGCGTTACATTGGTTGGCGCCTGGGCATTGGGAGCCGACCCGTCGGCGGCCGAGATATTGAGCGTCACGCGCTGGTTGGCTACCACGCACACGTCGGGTGGGGCCGTCAGGTTGGGCCGCAGGTTGCTGGTTGGTACTACCAGAATCTGCATATCGCGGATAACCTGCCCAATAAGCCGATGCCCCGCCGCCGAGCGCCGCCATTCTTCTACGGTGAAGGCTACGTTGTAATACCCGGCTTTGGCCGGGGCATTCCAGGTAATCTGGCCCGTATGCACGTCCTGCACAAAAATGGCCGCCCCCCCGTGCTGGCCGGCACCCCCGTGTACGGCACCTGCAAAGCCCCCGGCGCAATAGCCGGGTCATCCGGAAACACGAAGCCGTCACATACTTTGTTAATCGGCGTATTATTATTATTGATAGCCGCCTGGATGGCGTCACCTGCTACTCCCGTCGCGGCCTGCTGGCTGGGCCGCAGCTTGAAGGCGAGCGAATCGCCATCGGCATCATAAGCGGCTGGATTGTGCAAAAACACCTGCCCCAGCCCGGCTCGGTCGATAGCGGGGGCGCGCAGCACCGGCGAGTGGTTGCGGCCCAGCGAGGGGTCTATTACAATGCGCGAGTTGATGTAAAAAGTCTGTTTATCTGAGCCGGCCATATTCACCACTCCGGCCACCCGGTTCTCGCCCACGAAGCTTACCAGGTAGCCATTAGAGTTGGGCCCTGGAAATATATGATCAAATAAATAAGTGCTTACTTCAATATCTGGATTAGATGTTGAAATAACGTCGGTGGTTCGCTGAATGGCATCTACGCCGCTAAAGGTGCCATCACCAAAAAAAATGGTAGCGGTTGGCTGCTTACCCGGCTTAGTGGGGTCAAGATAAAGCGTGAGCTTGAAGTAGATGTGATTAGGGTTGCCCGTAATCGTATCTACTTTGGCTTGGATATCGCCCGCCCGGATGTGGGTGGCCTGCGCTGCCTGCGGGCAAAGCCAGCCCAGTACCAGCAGCAGCGCAGCCAGCAGCCCGGCACCCCGCCCCCCATTCTTCCCGAATGATAAAAAAAATCGCATATACTACCAGTGTTGAAAGACCCCTTACTGACGCAAAAATCGGACCTTAGCACAATTACTTTGGTTTCTCAACCATTCGCAAAGGAGCTTGGTTATCCTAAAGTAAGCAGCAAATTGCCTAACGGTATTCGGGTGAGATTGATTCAGCCCCGGCTACCCAGGGCGGAGCTGCTGGATTTAACCTTTCTAAATAACGCTAATGTTACCTTGCTACCTTGGGCTGAGGGCGCGGCCGGCCCTACCTTTGGGCGTTACAAACGGTCAATTTCTCGGCTGAAATCTCTATGAACTGGTTTACAAAAACCTTCACCAGCAGCATCGGGCGCAAGATAATCATGTCCCTTACGGGCCTGTTTCTCTGTTCCTTTCTGGTAGTCCACCTGGTTGGCAACCTCCAGCTTTTCAAAAACGATGACGGCGTTGCCTTCAACGTGTACTCGCATTTTATGGGGCACAACCCCATTATCCGCACCCTGGAATGGGGCCTGGTGCTGGGCTTTGGCTTCCACATCTACGAAGCCCTCATGCTCACTAACCGTAACAAAGGCGCCCGCTCGCACCAGTACGACCAGTGGCAGGCCAAGCAAAACTCGGAGTGGACTTCCCGCAACATGGGCATTCTGGGCTCCATCATCCTGGTGTTTTTGATTGTGCACCTGTACAATTTCTTCTGGCGCGCCCGCTTCGGCACCCTCGATACCGATATCAACCACAACGATAACCTGTATCAGGTCGTGGTGTCGTCGTTTCATCAGTGGTGGTACGTGGTGCTCTACGTAGCGGCGCAGGCCAGCCTCGGCTACCACCTCTGGCACGGCTTCCGCTCGGGCTTCCAGACGCTGGGCCTCAACCACCGCAAATACATGCCGCTTATTAAAAACTTTGGCTATGCGTTCGCTGTCATTGTGTCGGCTGGCTTTGCTTCGATGCCGCTCTACTTTCTGCTGTTTACCAACGAGAAAGGTGCGCTGGTAAGCAACGCACCGGCCGTGCTGCACCAGCTTGTGCTGGCGTTCAACTAACCTCAGTTTCTTAGCTACCTCATATGATTCTGAACTCCAAAGCGCCCGAAGGCCCCCTGGCCGAGAAATGGGACAAACACAAGTTTAACGTCAAGCTCGTCAACCCCGCCAACAAGCGGAAATACGACGTGATTGTGGTGGGTACCGGCCTGGCCGGCGCCTCGGCGGCCGCCTCGCTGGCCGAGCTGGGCTACAACGTAAAAGCGTTTACGTACCACGACTCGCCGCGCCGGGCGCACTCCATTGCGGCGCAGGGCGGTATCAACGCAGCCAAAAACTACCAGAACGACGGCGACTCCGTTTTCCGCTTGTTCTACGACACCATCAAGGGCGGCGACTACCGCGCCCGTGAGGCCAACGTGTACCGCCTGGCCCAGGTATCGGTGAATATTATCGACCAGTGCGTGGCGCAGGGGGTGCCGTTCGCCCGCGAGTACGGCGGGCTGCTGGCCAACCGCTCGTTTGGGGGTGCGCAGGTAAGCCGCACGTTCTACGCCCGCGGCCAGACCGGCCAGCAGCTGCTGCTGGGGGCCTATTCGGCGCTGAGCCGCCAGATTGCCTACGGCAAGGTGAAGATGTACACCCGCTCGGAGCTGCTCGATATCGTTGTAATCGATGGCCAGGCGCGCGGTATCGTGACGCGTAATCTCATCACCGGCGAAACCCAGACCCACGCGGCCCACGCGGTGGTGCTGGCTACCGGTGGCTACGGCAACGTGTTCTACCTGAGCACCAACGCCAAGTACTGCAACGTAACGGCCGCCTGGCGGGCGCACAAGAAAGGGGCTTACTTTGCGAACCCCTGCTTTACCCAGATTCACCCCACCTGCATTCCGGTATCGGGCGACTACCAGTCGAAGCTGACGCTGATGTCGGAGTCGCTGCGCAACGATGGCCGCGTGTGGGTGCCTAAAACGGTGGAAATGGCCGAGCGCGTGCGCAAAGGCGAAGTGAAGCCGCAGGATATCAAAGAAGACGACCGCGACTACTTCCTGGAGCGCAAGTACCCGGCCTTCGGCAACCTGGTGCCCCGCGACGTAGCCTCGCGCAACGCCAAGCAGATGTGCGACGAAGGTCGGGGCGTAGGCTCGACGGGCCTGGCCGTGTACCTCGACTTTGCCGACGTTATCAAGCGCACCAGCGCCGAAGCGGTAAGCCAGAAATATGGTAACCTTTTCGAGATGTACGAGAAGATTACCGACGAGAACCCCTATGAGATGCCCATGCGCATCTACCCGGCGGTACACTATACCATGGGCGGCCTCTGGGTGGACTATAACCTGCAGACGACCATTCCCGGCCTCTATGCCGCCGGCGAGTGCAACTTCTCCGACCACGGGGCCAACCGCCTCGGCGCTTCGGCCCTGATGCAGGGCCTGGCCGATGGCTATTTCGTAATCCCTTACACCATTGGCGATTACCTGGCCGCTACGCCGCCCAAGCCGGTTACGACCGACCACCCGGCCTTCGCTGAGGCGAAAGCCGGTGTGCAGGCCCGCGTCGAGCAGCTGCTCAGCATTAATGGCAACCGGACCCCCGACCAGTTTCATAAGGCGCTGGGCCACATCATGTGGGAGTATTGCGGCATGGCCCGCAATGCCGAAGGCCTGAAACACGCCAAAGCCGCCATTCAGCAGCTGCGCCGCGAGTTCTGGCAGGATGTAAAAGTGGTAGGCTCGAACGAGGATATGAACCAGGCGCTGGAAAAAGCCGGCCGCGTGGCCGACTTCCTGGAGCTCGGCGAGCTGATGGTAGACGACGCCCTCGACCGCAACGAAAGCTGCGGCGGCCACTTCCGCGAGGAATACCAGACCCCCGAAGGCGAAGCCCTGCGCGACGACGACCACTATGCCTATGTGGCAGCCTGGGAGTACATGGGTGACAACCAGCCCGAGCGCCTCAATAAGGAGGAGCTGGTGTTTGAGAACGTAAAGCTCACGCAACGCAGCTATAAGTAATTTTAAATTAAAAATTATGAATTAAAAATTATGAATCAAGGGTCGGTTACCGCTAGCAGCAGCCAATCTTCAATTCATAATTTTTAATTTTTAATTCAAAGAATATGGCCGGCTCCAACCCCAACGCTAAACCAATGAACCTGACGCTGCGCGTGTGGCGGCAGCCCAACCGCCAGACCGAAGGCCAGATTGTAGAATATAAGGTAAATGAGATATCCCCGGATATGTCGTTTCTCGAAATGCTGGATGTGCTCAACGAGGACCTGCTGCACAAAGGCCAGGACCCGGTAGCCTTCGACCACGACTGCCGCGAGGGCATCTGCGGCTCGTGCGACTTGTTTATCAACGGCCGCTCACACGGCCCCGAAAAAGGCACTACTACCTGCCAGCTGCACATGCGCAAGTTCTCCGATGGTGATACTATCACCGTGGAGCCCTGGCGTGCCAATGCCTTCCCCGTAAACAAAGACCTGAGCGTAGACCGCTCGGCCTTCGACCGCATCATTCAGGCGGGGGGCTACGTGAGCGTGAACACCGGCGGCACGCCCGACGGCAACGAGATTCCGATTCCGAAGGAAATTTCGGACCGGGCTTTTGAGGCCGCTACCTGCATTGGCTGCGGCGCGTGCGTGGCGGCCTGCAAAAACGCGTCGGCCATGCTCTTCGTAAGCGCCAAGGTGTCGCAGCTGGCCCTGCTACCCCAGGGCCAGGTGGAAGCCAAAACCCGCGTGGAGAATATGGTAGCCCAGATGGACATCGAGGGCTTTGGCGCCTGCTCCAACATCGGCTCGTGCGCAGCCGAGTGCCCGGTGGGCATCTCGCTGGAAAATATCGCCATTCTGAACCGCGAGTTCCTCACGGCTAAGGTATCATCGAACAACCTGGCGTAGCTACCAGCCAGTTACAGAAAAAAGGGCGCATCAGTTTAGCTGGGGCGCCCTTTTTACGTTGCAAGGCCAAAATATATAATATTTAACATTATTAAGCTACTGAGCTTCCATAATCTGGCGGCTTACTGGCGGCTACGGGCTGAATAAAGAGGTGCTTGACGTCGGGATGCGCCTGCTGAACGGCAGTGCGCAGGCGCTCAATGATTTCGACTACCTGAGCAGCTGGCAAGCCGGGCTCGAAGCTGACGGTTAGGACAACCAGAATTTCGTGTGGGCTGAGGTAAGATGAGAGCGGCGCAGCCGTGCGGGCTACGGCCTTTTCAGCATCAACCAGTTCGGCGATGCGCTGAAGAATAGCCTCTTCGGCGGGTTCGCCCAGCAGCAGGCTCTTGGTTTCGCGCAAAAGCAGGCCGGCTACTACCAGCAGCAGCACCCCGATGAGCAGCGAGGCCACGCCATCGAGGGCGGGCTTATTCAGCCAGTGGCTGAGAAACACGCCCAGAAACGCGATAAGCAGCCCCAGCAGGTCGGAGGCATCCTCGAAGAGCACCACGAAGACCGACGGGTCCTTGCTGGCGCGGAAAGCCTGCCAGAACGGTTGCCCGCCCCGCTGGGCGTTAAACATGCGCCGCGCTACCAGAAAGGAGCCCCCATCGAAGCAAAATGCCAGGCCCAGCACCACGTAGTTCCAGGTGGGGCTACTTAGCGGCGCGGGGTGCCGCAGGTGCTCGTAGCCTTCGTAAAGCGACAGGCCGCCGCCAATCAGGAAGATAAATACTGCCACCATAAAGGCCCAGAAGTACAGCTCGCGGCCATAGCCGAAGGGCCGACGCTCGGTAGCCGGCTGCTGGCTGGCGCGCAGCCCCAGCAGCAGCAGCCATTCATTGGCAGTATCTACCAGCGAGTGAATGGCTTCGGAAAGCATGGCCGACGAGCCCGTAAACCACGCCGCCGCAAACTTGATGGCGGCGATGCCCAGGTTGGCCGCCAGCGCAGCCACGATGGCAGTTTTAGATTGAGGCGCGTCGGGGGTGTTGGTAGGCGTAGGCAAGAGCGAAGACCGTAAGAAATAAAAAGTGGCAGAGTGCCGCACGGGCTGAGGCGAGCCATCGCAGGTAATACGGCCCGGCAATGGTTTGGTATTACTCGCTGGTGCTGACGCGCCCGCCCGACTTTCCTAAAGTCAGGGGCACTTATCAACTTGGCAAGGAAACACCTTATTGGAAGCTATCGGGCAATTATGCCACTTATACCAATATTCCGCCCGTGCCCGCCAGTGGGCCGCTTCTACCTATGTCTTATTACTATACTGATAGTGCAGCAGTGGGACTGTTACGCCCGTTCGGTACGACACAGTAGGGTACGTAGCTAGTGGCACCTTTAGCTATACGGCGCACGAAATCACGACTGGTAAGCTGGTGCACGTCACCAATGGGTGCTTCGACGTCGGACTCTAGCTTACTGACTGGCACCAAAAAGCACCCCGGTGTGAGCTAGAGCGTTTTTTTGGTGCCAGTTAATATTTTATGCCTTGGTTACCGCCTCGGCCACCGGACCCACCAGCACAATTTTCACCTCGCCAAAGCCCACGCCCACCACTACGGCCGGCGCGGCTACGGTGGTTTCGGTGGCGGGGTACTCGCCGAGCGCCACGGCCTGGCCATCGGCGGCCACGGCTTTGATGGCGCCGGGCAGGCCATGCAGCACCACGCGGTAAGTAGAATAAGGTGTTTGGTAGGCGCCCGCCGTTTGCTGCGTCAGCGTGAGCGATGCGGCATCGCCCGTTACGGTAAAGCGGCGGGTGGTTTGCTGGCCTTCGTGGTAGGCATAGCCTTCGCCGCCATCGTCATAGAGCACGCTCTCAGCAGTGCCGTTTTTGTAGTACACGTGCAGCGTCAGCTGCTCCACCGTTTTTTCGCCCACGTACTGCATCACGGGCTGCATGGGCACCACGGCGCCGGCTTTCACGAAGAGCGGAATGCGGGTAAGGTCGGCCGACGCCCAGACCTCCTGCCCACCGGCCTTCAGCTCGTCGGTCCAGTAATAGTACCAGTCGCCTTTAGGCAGGTACATCCAGCGGCCATCGGCCCCGGCCTGGGTGATGGGGCAGACCAGCAGGTGGTCGCCGAGCGAAAACTCGGCCATGCGCAGGTAGGTTTCGGGGTCATCCTGGTCGAGGAAGGTGAGCGGGCGCAGCATGGGGGTGCCGCGGGTGGTGTACTGCCAAAACGCGGTGTACACGTAGGGCAGCAGCTGGTAGCGCAGCTCAATAAAGTGGCGCGCCAGGCTGGTGTAGGGCTCGCCGAAGCTCCAGGGCTCCTGGTCGCCGTGGTCGCCGGAGCTGTGGGTGCGAAAGAACGGGTGAAATGCCCCGAGCGCAATCCAGCGGGCGTACAGCTCGCCGTCGGGCGTGTCGATGAAGCCACCGATGTCGGAGCCGATGAAGCTGAAGCCCGAGATACTCAGGCGCTGGCACTGAATATTAGCCAGCCAGAGGTGGTCCCAGCTGGCAATGTTGTCGCCGGTCCAGCCCGACGAATAGCGCTGGCCGCCCGCATACGTGCTGCGCGTAATGGTAAACGGCCGGTTGGGGTAGCTGAACTGCTTCACGCCATTGTTGGTAGCGCGGGCCATCTGCATACCGTAAATGTTGTGGGCCTTGCGATGCGAGGCCGGCTGGCCGTCGTAGCCGAAGCGCACGTCGTCGGGAAAAGTCCCCTTTTCAAACACGGCGGGCTCGTTCATGTCGTTCCACACGCCTTTTACGCCCACCTCCTGAATGAGGCCCTTAAACAGCCCAGCCCACCATTCGCGCACTTCGGGCCGCGTGTAGTCGGGAAAGTTGCACTGGCCGGGCCATACCGAGCCTTTCATCAGCGGGCCATCGGCGCGGCGGCAGAAAAAGTCGTTCTTCAGCCCCTCCTGATACACCGGGTAGGCCGGGTCAATCTTAATGCCGGGGTCGATAATGACGACCAGCTTAAAGCCGTCGGCGGCCAGCTCCTGCACCAGGCGCTTGGGCTCGGGAAAATGCTGCGGACTCCAGGTAAAGCACCGGTAGCCATCCATGTAGTCGATGTCGAGGTAAATCGCATCGCACGGAATACGGCGCTCGCGCAGGCCCCGGGTAATATCCTTCACGTTGCTTTCCGGAAAGTAGCTCCACTTGCACTGGTGGTAGCCCAGCGTCCAGAGCGGCGGCAGCTCGGGCGGGCAGGTCAGGCAGGTGTATTCCTCGGTTACTTCGAGCAGGGTGGGGCCGTAGATGAAGTAGTAGTTCATCTCGCCGCCCTCGGCCCAGAAGCTGGTCACGTCGGCGCGCTCGGCCGCAAAGTCAAAGAAGGCCTTGAAGGTATTGTCGAAGAAAATACCGTGGGCGATGCGCTGATGTAACACCTGAAAAAACGGAATATTCTTATATAGCGGGTCCGACCCTTTTACGTAGCCGTAGGTATCGGAGCCCCAGTTGCAAAACCGCTGGCCGCGCAGGTTCATATTGGCGGGCTTATCGCCGAGGCCGTAGTAGCATACGCCGCTGGGCACCTGCTGGCTCATCTTCACGATGTCGTTGCCGGTGTCGTCGTCGTGGTGCCAGTGAAAGCCCTTTTCATCAGCCGAAAGAATATTGCCGGAGCGGTCGAGCACGCGGGTGCGCAGCGAATCCTTCCAGACGATGCAAATCAGGCGGGCCGTGGTAAGGCGGTAGTGGTCGCTCTTTTCCTTAAACTCCAGAAAGCCCGGCACGCTGGGGCGCAGGGTATGCTCCACGGCCGGGTCGGGCACGGCGTAGCTGAAATCGGGTTCGGCCGGGCTTTCGGGCGTCAGGTAGCGAAAGCGCAGAATCTTATCGGAAAGCACCTGCAGCAGCAGGCGCGTCCCGTTATCGGTCGTAAAAGTGAAGAGGTGGTCGTTGGTTTGCTCCACGAGCTGCACCGGGCCGGGCAGGTGCTCCTGGCGCGCTTGGGCGGCCAGGTCGTTGAGCATATAGTTATTTTCCTGAACGGAATTGGTAGGCATACTGGGGAAGGGCTGAAAGAGCAGTGGGGGCTTGCGCACCTAACGATAAAAAGCCGGCCGTAGCCGATAGCTGCGCAGCTCTCAGCTCGCAAGTTAGTTTTTAGCGCTGGCATAAAGCTGAGGCCCGGAATTGGAAACGCCTCTTCGCCGGCCGGTAGCGCAATTATATTTTTTAGCTTATCCATTATCCTGCCTTCCGCAGTGCCGTTATTCGCAGGGTTAATCTCCGCCGATGCTTTTGCCTGCTGCCGCTACGCCCGCCCCTATCGCCGTTCTGGTACTGGCCTGGGATGAGGCGGCGCCAGCCGTACGGGCCCTGCTGGCCGCCACGCAGGCCCCCGAGCCGGTCGTCGATTCTATCGTCGTGCTGGTGCCCCAGGCCGACGCCCCCGACCAGCTCAGCCCCGAAGAATACCTGCCGCTGCCCTTGGCCGAAGCGGAAGCCGAGCCGGTTCCGGCGCCCAGCCCGGCGCCGGCCCAGGCAGCGCCCCTGTCCGAAACGGCCCTGGCAAGCCCCGCGCCCGCGCCGCCTACCGTAGCCCACCCGGTCCCGCCGGCAGCTACGCCAGCCGCCGCACCGCTGCCCGCCTGGTCGCTGGTGCGGGTAGTGCGCCTGGCGAGCCTGAGCTTACCCGAACTGGCCCAAAAAGCCGGGCAACCCCTGCCCGCCCCTATCTGGACCGGGGCCGCCGGACGCCCGGCGGCCCCATACCTGGGTTCGGCCGAAGCAGCTCCCGGCTTTACCCAACCAGCCACCCCGGAGCTGCCCGCCCAGCAAACCCAAGGCTATGCTTCTACTTCCGCGCCGTCACCAGCGCCGCCGGCGGCGCTAACCTGCCCCGTGCCAGGCCAGCTACCTGAGTCGCCGCCGGCTGCTGAGGCCGTGGCGCGGGCCTTTGCACCACCGGCCGCGCCCAGCGAAGCGCCGGCCCAGGCTCCTGAGCCGGAAGCAGCTTTACTTACCCCGGCAGCTGCCGAGTCGAGCGAGGTGAACAGTCATTATATAGAAAATTCTGAATATAACGCCAACCCGTTGTCGGCTCACGCGGACTGGCCGCAGGCCCTGGCGGCTTTAAAGCAGCCGGTAGCCTTGCCGGAAACGCCGGAAACCGCCGCGCCTGCCCCGGCTCCCAACGAGCCCGCTCTCCCGGTGCACCCGGCCCTGCTGCCGGCGGCGCAAAGCTTTTCAGCCCCCGATTTGAATTTTCAGGTTATTCAGTACGCGCGCTTTGCCGTGCCGGTGGCGCGGGCTGAGCCGGGCTTTGAAGCTATTTATGCGCCTGCCTGGCCCACGTGGCTGGCGGCCCAGGAGCTGCAGCAGCGCACCGGCCAGCCGCTGGTGCTGCACGTAGTCAGCCTGGCGGCGCGCACCGAAGAATCTCTGGCTACGGCAACCGGCTGGATAGCCGAGCTGCAACGCCAGGCCCTGCGCCGGGCCGACCTTATTCTAACCGAAACACCGGCCTTGGCAGAGCGGGTTCGCCACGAGCTGCACCTGCCCGCCGGCGCGGTGCGCCCCATCCCGGCCAGCGATACCGCGGCCATTGCCCAGGCGCTGCACCAGGTCCGGGCGCGACTGGTGACGCGCGAGTTAATTTTGCCGACGATGACGGAATTTGAACAGGAATTTGAAGCGGTGCTCGAAGCCGACCCGCGTACCGGCGACGTATTTGTAGTAGCGCCTTTTTCGGTGGCCGAGCTTTACGGCACCCAGGAGGAGCTGCTGGTGCAAACGGCTATCGACGGCTTTCCGTACCAGGGCGAGCTGCTGCCGCTCGGCGATGGCTACCACGCCCTGGTGATTCCGCGCGAGGTGCGGCGCGCCGTGGGCAAAACGGTGGGCGACGTGCTGCGCGTGGCCCTGCGCCACGACCTGAGCGAGCGCGTGGTGACCATGCCCGACGACCTGGCGGCCAGCCTGGCCGCAAATGCCGCCGCCCTGAAGTTTTTCAAAAGTCTCACCAAACCCGAGCAACGGGCCTACGTGCGCTACCTGAAGGGCGCGAAAACCGCCGAAACCCGCGCCAAGCGCCTCACCGAAACGGTGTATCGCCTCAGCATCGGTCGCAAGCGCGAATAAGCGGCCGGCCGCTTATTCGCCTGGGTAGCGCAAGCCGATTTGCCGGCGCACCTCATCGGCCAGCTCCATCAGCTGCAGGCTGAAAGCCAAAGGCAACAGCGGACTTTCCAGTAAGCCCTGCGCCAGGCACTGCTGCACGTGGGCGGCTTCGTAGTGGTAGCCATACCCCGTTGTTGGGGAAGGAATTACCTGCGCCTCCTGGCCAAACACCTGCATGCGCAGGCCGCTGGGCGCATGAAACCGGCCGGTAAGGTGCAGCTGGCCGGCCGTGCCATACAGCACGCAGCGGTTATCGGTTGTAGCGGCCAGCGTAGAAACCAGGCTGGCCGTGGCCCCGCTGGCATAAGCCAGGGCCATCGCGCAATTGAGGTCGACTCCCGTAGCCGTGAAGGTCGATACCGCCCGCACGGCTACGGGCGCGCCTAAAAAAAGCTGGCTGATAAAAAGCGGATAGACGCCGATATCCAGCAAGGAGCCCCCGGCCAATGCCGGGTTAAACAGCCGGCCGGTGGGATTATACTCGCTGGCAAAGCCAAAATCGGCAACCAAATGCTTTACTTCCCCGATGGCCCCGGCCCGCACCAGCTCCAGAGCCTGGCCGATAGCCGGAAAGAAGCGCGTCCAGAACGCTTCCATCAGGAAAACCCCGCGCTCCTGCGCGGCCTCTATCATTTCCCGCGCCTCGCCGGCACTGCGGGCAAATGCTTTTTCGCAGAGCACGGGCAAGCCGGCGCGCAGGCACAGCAGGGCGTGGGCGTGGTGCTCCGAGTGAGGAGTGGCAATGTAGACCACGTCGAGGTCGGGCACGGCCAGCAGCGCTTCGTAGCTGCCCACGGCGTGCGGCACGCCGTAGGTGGCGGCAAACTCCTGCGCCTTGGTCGGGCTGCGGGAGGCCACGGCATGCAGGCGGGCCTGGGGCACCAGCGCCAAATCCTGGGCAAACTTATGGGCGATGTTTCCCAGGCCCAGAATGGCCCAATTGAAGGTGCGCATAGTATAAATCGGGACAAAAGCCAGCCTGCCCTTGGCACGCACCACTTACCGCTTCTGCCTACGCAGCGGGAGCAGTGATGTAGTATTGCAGGTTTTCTTTCGTGATAATATCGAGTGGCAGGTACTTGAGCGGCAACACCTCTTTCTTAAAAACCAGCAAATCGGCCAACGTGAAAATACCCCAGTAGCCTTGCTCCCGGGGGTTTTGGTTTATTAAAAAGTCGATGATATTCTCATTCAGAAAATGAATATTCTTTTCGAGCAGGTCGTACCCCACCAGTCGGATATTCTCACGCTGGTAGGCTTGCAGATAAGGAGCTATCTCATAAGCTTTTGAAGTACTCACAAAAATCCCTTTCAGCTGAATTGCCTCATCATCGAGCAAGCGGTTGAGCTGCCGGGCAAAAGAGGGCTCGGTCGGCTGCGGCAGGTCGATGCTGATGATGGTGTACGGGCTTTTGGCCTCGGTTGCAGTAGCGGCAAGCTGCGCAAAGTAATCGCGAAAGCCCCGCTCCTTTTGGGTTACGTGCACGGAGTTGGCTACGTCTTCCGCAATATGCACTATCAAAAAAGTGCCGGGCTGCGCCTGCCCAAACTGCACCAGCTTGCCCGCCAGAAAGCCGCTTTGGTAAGAATCCTGCCCAACGTAGCTGAGCGATTCCAGCTCAGCAATGTAGGTATTAAACAGTACGTAAGGAATGCTTTGCGCCTGCCACCGCGCAAAGAAGGTCAGCGACTCACGGTAAAACAGCGGCGCAATCAAAATACCGTCGGGCTGTGAGGCTGTCGCGGCTTCAGCCTGCTCTATAAAAGACGAAACCTCCGTAAGGCTATACGGGTATATAATAACGTTTATACCATACTGTTTGAGCTCCCTGCCGGCTTTCTCAATACCATCCCAGGGAGCTTGCCAGTAAGGGTCGAGCAGGTGGTCGGGCTGCAGCACCGCCAGCCGATAGCTGCGGTTGGAGCCCAGCGTACGCGCTATCATATTGGGCTCGTACTCCAGCTCTTTCATCATCAGCAGTACCTTCTGCCGCACTTCCTCCGAAACCCGGCCCCGATTGTGCAAAACCCGGTCTACGGTTCCGACCGAAACGTTTGCTTTGGCTGCTATATCCTTGAGGCGCACCGCAGTTTTACTCATGTGTATGCTAAGCGCTTACTTGAAAAATTTAACAAAGTTATCACTTAGAGCGGCTTTGGAACAGGTAAATAGTAGTGCAAATTTTGTCGTTCGCATTCCCGCGCCACCGCAACGGGTGTGCATCGCGGACGCGAGCTGAACTATAAAGCCAGCGCTACCTACGCTGGCCATACTCTCCAAAAGTAGCAGCACGCCCGATAGCAATGCCAGAGCGGTTTGCAAGTGAGTGTACAGGTTGAAAGGGGCGGGCTATGAAACTGCTTTAGCTGGCAACAGGGAGCGAGCCGAGCATTGGCAACCACTCCATCAGTGTTCCTTGACCATACCCGGCTGCCGGTTGCCAGCTTCCTTTTTTCAGTTGCTACCAGCCAACTGCCGGAGCATAAAAGTAGTCTGGGCTACCAGCATACGTCGGAAAGGCTCTTGCATTAGTTATACACTTTCCTTTTTTCGGAATACGAGAGAGCGCAAAAATATTTTTTTCGCGTGTGCGGGCACTCATAGAAAATATTTTTGCGTGTGCGCGCACATTTTTTTATTCCAGGGTTTGCTTTGCTTAGGCCAGGTGCTTAAGTTTGGGCAGAATTAGTTGTATCTGCTACGAAAAATCCTATTATCAGTCTCTGCTGCAAGATTCTTATGCCAGCCCTGCGGCCGTTGTAAGCGGCTTGCGTCGGCCGCCTCACTCTGCTTACCCCAACTCTCATTTTTTACATTTTAAAATTTGACATGGAAGTTCTTAACTATCCCGAGACTACGTTTGAGAAGCTTCCGGTAGTCATTTTCGAGCACGCGGCGCAGGGAGCTATCCGTATTGCCCAGGAGATTGCGGGCATTATCCGTCACAAGCAGCAGAAAGGCAAAAAAGCCGTGCTGGGCCTGGCCACCGGCTCGTCGCCCATTGGGGTGTACCAGGAGCTGATTCGCCTGCACCAGCAGGAAGGCCTCAGCTTTGCGAACGTCGTCACGTTTAACCTCGACGAGTACTATCCCATGCAGCCCGACGAGCTGCAGAGCTACGTCTATTTCATGCACGAGCAGCTGTTCGACCATGTCGACATTTTGCCCGAAAACATTCACATTCCCGATGGCACGCTGGCCATAGAGCAGGTAAAAGAATACTGCCAGGCGTACGAGCAGCAGATTAAGGACTGCGGAGGGCTGGATTTGCAGCTGCTTGGCATAGGCCGCACCGGGCACATTGGCTTCAACGAGCCGGGCTCGGCCAGTACCTCGGTTACGCGCCTGGTAAAGCTCGACCCGCTGACGATTACGGACGCGGCAAAAGACTTTATTAAGGAAGAGTTTGTGCCGCTCCGGGCCCTGACCATGGGCGTGGGCACTATCATGAAGGCCCGCCGGATTATCCTCATGGCGTGGGGTGAAAGCAAGGCCCGCATTTTGCAGCAAACTGTGGAGGGACGGATTTCGGATGAGGTGCCCGCTTCCTTTTTGCAAAACCATCCGAATGTGAGCGTGGTAGTAGACCAGTGGGCGGCCCTGGAGCTGACTCGCATTAAAACGCCGTGGCTGGTGGGCATGTGCTCGTGGGACGACAACCTGATTCGGCGGGCCGTCATCTGGCTGAGCTTAAAAATGCAGAAGCCCATTCTGAAGCTTACCGATGAAGACTACAAAGACGGTAGCCTGAGCGACTTGCTGGTGGAGGCCGGCAATGCGTATAATCTTAACATAAAGGTATTTAACGCCATTCAGCATACAATTACGGGTTGGCCGGGCGGCAAGCCCAACTCAAACGATGCGCAGCGCCCCGAGCGGGCAGTGCCCGCGAGTAAGCGCTCGCTCGTTTTCAGCCCGCACCCCGACGACGACGTGATTTCCATGGGCGGTACGCTGCTGCGCCTGGTAGACCAGGGGCACGAGGTGCACGTGGCTTACCAGACCTCGGGCAACCTAGCGGTATTTGACGACGACGCGCGGCGCTTTGCCGACTTCGCCCTTGACTTTGCCGAAAAGCAGCAGCTAGGCGTAGCGCAAATGCGCCAGGAACACGCAGCGGTAGTGGAGTTTCTGAAGCACAAAAAGCTCGGCGAAGAAGACAGCCTGCTGGTACAGGATATTAAGGCGCTTATTCGTAAAGGCGAGGCTATGGCGGCCTGCCGCTTTTGCGGAGTGCAGGAGCAGCATATCCATTTTATGAATATGCCCTTTTACGAAACCGGCCAGGTAAAAAAGAAGCCGCTTGGCGAAGCCGATATCGAGGAAACCATTGCTATTCTACAGCAAATCAGGCCGCACCAGATTTTTGCGGCCGGCGACCTGCGCGACCCGCACGGTACGCACCGCATTTGCCTGGATGCTATTTTTGCGGCACTTGCTCGCCTCAAAGGTCAGGAAGAATGGGTGGAGGACTGCTACCTGTGGCTGTACCGAGGCGCCTGGCAGGAGTGGGACGTGCAGGAGATTGAGATGGCAGTGCCCATCAGCCCCGAAGAGCTGCTGCGGAAGCGAAAAGCTATTTTCAAGCATCAGTCGCAGAAAGACAGCGCCGTATTTCCGGGCAACGACAAGCGCGAGTTCTGGCAGCGCTCCGAAGACCGCAACCACGCAACAGCAAAGCTTTACGATAAGCTAGGACTAGCTGAATACGAGGCTATTGAAGCCTTTGTGAGGTATCGCTTTTAACTACTATCCTCCGCTGTACGGGTGTACGAGCAGCCCAGCGCCCGACTCCTACCCCTGACTGCTTTTTCCGGATACTATACCTCACTTATCTGCTTATCTGCTCAATGGAAAGCTCCCGCAGGCACGTCGTTCCCCCTTTGGTTATTATTGGTGCGCTGTTTTTCATTTTCGGGTTTATCACCTGGCTCAACGGAACGCTGATTCCCTTTTTAAAGATAGCTTGTGAGCTAACGTATTCGCAGGCGCTACTGGTGACGTTTGCCTTTTACATTGCCTACGTTTTCTTTGCGCTTCCTGCTTCGCTGCTGCTGAAAAGAACCGGGTTTAAAAATGGCATGGCCCTGGGCCTGGTCGTTATGGCGGTGGGAACGGCCGTATTTGTGCCCGCGGCGCAGGCCCGCTCCTTTAGCCTGTTTCTGGCCGGGTTGTTTGTACAAGGCGCGGGCCTGGCCCTGCTGCAAACGGCCTCCAACCCCTACGCCAGTATTCTGGGGCCGCTGGAGAGTGCGGCCCGTCGTATCAGCATCATGGGTATCTGCAGCAAAATAGCGGGTGCCCTGAGTCCGGTTATTATTGGCGCGGTAGTGCTGAAAGGCTCGGCCCAGCTGGAAAGCCAGCTGGCCGGCCCCCTGGCGGCAGCTCAAAAACAAGCTCTGTTGCAACAGCTGGCGCACCGGGTTATCGGGCCCTACCTGCTGATGACGGGCGGACTGCTCGTTTTGGCCGTGCTTATCAAGCTGTCGGGCCTGCCCGAAATAGGGTCTACCCCGCCGGCTGCAAGTGCCCTGCCACACCAGTCGGCTAAAAGCATCTGGCAATTTCCACATTTATGGCTGGGGGTGCTAGCCCTGTTTTGCTACGTGGGGGTCGAGGTCATTGCCGGCGACACCATCATTCAGTATGGCCGGTCGCAGGGAATCAGCCTCGATATTGCCCGCAACTTCACGTCTTGTACGCTGGTGGCCATGCTGGTAGGGTACCTTATCGGGGTAGCTACCATTCCCAGGCGGCTAAGCCAGCAAGCGGCGCTTCGCATCTGCGCGGTGGTAGGCATCTGCTTCACCATCGGCGCATTATTCACCCAGGGGTATATATCTGTTTTTTGCATTGCCATGCTGGGGCTCGCCAACTCGCTGATGTGGCCGGCCATCTTCCCACTCAGTATCCGTGGGCTGGGCAGCCTTACGGAGCAGGGCTCGGCCTTGCTGATAATGGGCATTGGAGGTGGCGCGGTACTGCCCTACCTGTATGGCAAAACCAGCGAAGTGCTGGGCCTGCAGCATGCCTATTTAATACTGCTTCCGTGCTACCTCTACATCCTGTTTTTTGCGCTGAAAGGCCATGCCAGCCAGGGTAAGGCCAGGATAACGTATGCTATTCCAACCATTTAGCCCACCCTATTATCTATGAAAGCCAGCCAGTTAGCTCAGGTAATTTTGGTGGCGCTGCTGCTGGCCCCGGCGGCGGGCCGGGCCCAGTTTCGGGTGGTAGGCTACGTGCCGTCGTGGCACGGCAGCATAACCAACGCCCAGCTTGCCCAGCTCACCCACGTTAACTATGCCTTTTTGCAGCCTACCGCCACCGGCGGCCTGCACCCCATTGATAATCCTGCAAAGCTGCGGCAATTGGTAGCGGCCGCCCATGCTGCCCACGTCCGGGCCCTGGTATCGGTAGGCGGCTGGCACGACGGCGACCACAGCGCCTTTGACGCTATCGGGGCCAGTGCCCAGTACACCCGCGCGTTCGTCGCCAACCTGCTGCATTTTGCTGACGACTACCAGCTCGACGGGATAGATATTGATTGGGAATATCCGGATACCTGCACGGCTCCCGGCTACGCGGCCCTTTTACAGCAGCTCGCCGCCCGGCTGCACAGCCAGGGCAAGCTCCTGACTGCCGCGGTGGCCGGCGGGGCCTGGGGCGGGCCGGGCATCGAGCGCGGCGTATTCGAAAGCGTTGATTTTCTGAATATTATGGCCTACGATGGCCCGCACCCGATGCATGCCACTTACGCCTCGGCGGTTCAAACGCTGGCCTACTGGAAGCTGCGCGGCTTACCAGCCAGCAAAGCCGTGCTCGGAGTGCCGTTTTACGCCCAGCCCGGCGGCATACCCTATGCCAGCCTCCTGGCGCAGGGGGCCGACCCAAATGCTGATAGCTTTAAGAACCTGGGCTATAATGGTCTGGCCACTATAGCGAGCAAAACCACCCTTGCGCTCGACCAAGCCAGCGGTATTATGATTTGGGAATTGACGCAGGATGCGGCCGGGGCCAGCTCGCTGCTGGCCGCTATCAGCCGGCTGGTAGCGCAGCACGCCCAGGCACCTGCGGTCGGGCGCTGACGGGCCACGTGCCGCTCTAACCCACGCCCTCCGAAAGTACGCGGCCTGCTTTATCCCTGCGGCTTGCGCCCCAGCATAATTACAAATTGTGCTGCCCGCTTCTCTATCGGGCAGAGGCAAACAAGGCAGAAAAGAAATATTTATGCGTGGGCGGGCACTTTAAACAAATATTTTTGCGTGTGCGCACACATTTTTTTCATCATCTCCTTGTTTTGCTTAAGTTAAGCAGTTATGTTTGAGGCAGATTATTTAGTAATAGTTCAAAAAGTCGCATCTGACCAGCAGTAAGCTGCCCGCTGGGATAAGACTGGTAAGGCAACCCACTGCTGGCCGACGCGCTGCTCTAAAGCAGGCTCTCCGGCCAATTTTATTGAACGTGCGTCCTCAGGCGAACGCATAGCGACGGGGCCAGCACTACCAGGCAATGCCTACTTTATACAAGTAAAAGATATTTCCTTTATAAGAATATCTTAAAGACCAGGCCGGCTATTGCTACCTGTCTTTTGCCTCCCTGGTTCCGGCCAGGCCTTACCGGACCTTTTCGGCCGGCTTCAGACTACCTGGCTGCTAGCCGTGGCCCAAGTCTTTCCACATTCTGCTTTTGACCTTGCTGCGCCCTCTTTTCCCATCACTAAACAATCTCCCGGACCCTATGAAAAAGATTACCTGGCTTACTTTTTTACTGCTTTTGGGCCTGCAAGGCCTGGTGCAGGCTCAAACAAGGACAGTATCCGGCAAAGTGACCGATGTTAAGGGCGCAGGCATACCGGGGGTTACCATTATTGTGCGCGGCACCCACCAGGGCATTAGCTCCAATGGGGAGGGCAGCTTCTCTATTGCCGTGCCCGATACGGCAACGTTGGTTTTTTCGTCGGTCGGCTACGATTCCCAGACTGTCCACGTTCTGGCCCAGAACGTACTTACTATAACGCTCAAAGAGAACGCTCAGGCGCTGAATGAAGTCGTCGTAACTGCCCTGAACGTAACGCGCGAACGAAAAACCCTCGGCTATTCGGTAACCGAAATAAAAGGCGAGTCGCTGACCCAGGCACGGGAAACGAACATAACCAACTCGCTGGTAGGCAAGGTAGCCGGCCTCAACGTCAACTCCACGGCGGGCGGGCCGGGCTCGTCGAGCAACGTTATCATCCGGGGGGTGTCGAGTCTTAACCAGACCAACCAGCCGCTGTATGTTATCAACGGCGTGCCCGTGGAAAGTCAGCCCAGCACGGCGAATAGCGGCTCGCAATACGATAACTCGCCGGACCTGGGCGACCCTATTTCCAACATCAATCCTGACGACATCGAAACCATCTCGGTGTTGAAAGGGGCCGCGGCCTCGGCCCTGTACGGCTACCGGGCCAAGGCCGGCGTTATTCTGATAACGACCAAAAGTGCCCGGGGCAACGACGGTATTGAGCTCAACAGCAACTTTGTAGCTGAAAAAATATACAACCTTACCGACTGGCAGTATGAGTACGGCCAGGGCGCTAACAATATGAAGCCCACGACGGCCGTCGGGGCCGCGCAGGTCGGCAACTCCAGCTGGGGCGGCAAGCTCGACGGCTCCAGCGTGGTGCAGTTTGACGGCACTTCGCGGCCCTACGTGGCTCAGAAAGACAACCTGCAAAACTTCTACCGCACGGGCAGCAGCCTTACCAATACCCTGGCCTTCAATAAGAGCTTCGACGGGGGCTCAATACGTTTTTCGGCCAGCGACCTCTCAAACCGAGCCGTAGTGCCCAACTCGGGCCTTGACCGGCAGACCTTCAATTTTACGGGCACTTTCAACCCGTACAAGCACCTGAGCCTTGACGCGCGGGCCAACTACATTCTGGAGCAGGCCCACAACCGCCCCATCCTGGCCGACGGGGCCGGCAATGCCAACTTTAACGTCATCTTTCTGCCTACCAGCCTGGACGTGAGGACCCTGGCTCCGGGCACAAAACCCGATGGCACCGAGCTGGTGTACAACACGGGCAACCCCTACAATACCAACCCCTACTTCGCGGCCCACAACTTCGTCAACAACACCACGCGCGAGCGCCTGCTTTCGAACGTAACCGCCCGCTATACTCTGGACAACGGCTTGTTTTTGCAGGGCCGGGTAGGCCGCGACAGTTACACCGACCGCTACACCAGCGTTACGCCGTCGGGGACGGGCTACCTGCCGGGCGGCAAAATTATCGAGCTTTCTACCGATTTTACCGACCTGAACGTGGACGGGCTGGTTGGCAAGTCGTTCAAGGTTGGTGACAGTTTCACCTTTACGCCCAACCTGGGGGCCAGCTACCGCCGCACCAGGTCGGAAACCCTCCAGAACATCGGCAACAACCTGGCCATCTTCGGGGTGAACTCGCTTAATAACGCGAATGACAAATCGTCGCAGGTTTTCCCGAGCGACCAGGAAATTCAGTCCGTTTACGGCTCCCTGGACCTGTCTTACCGCGAATATTTGTTCGTCACGGCCACCACCCGCCGCGACTGGTTCTCGACGCTGGCAACGCCGGGCCGGGACAACAACCTGGGTATTACGTACCCAGGGGTGAGCGCCTCGTTTGTGTTCTCTGAGCTTTGGAAACCGGATTTTCTGTCTTTCGGCAAAATTCGGGCGGGCTATTCGCGGGTCGGCCAGGCTACTATTCCTTACCAGACGCAGCTGAGCTACGCGCTGCTGCCCGTTACGCTCAACGGCCGCCCGCTGGGCACCCCCAGCAACGTCAACATCCCAAACAGCGACCTGCTGCCCTCCAGCGCTACCGAGCTTGAGGTAGGCACCGAGCTGGCCTTCGTGCAAAACCGGGTGCGCCTGGACCTGACCGTTTACAAGAAAAAATCGTCGAATGAGATTACGTTTGCCCCGGCTTCTATCAGCTCGGGCTACCAGGGCGCGGTGCTGAACGCGGGCGAGATGGAAAACAAAGGCGTGGAAATGCTGCTGACCGTGCTGCCGGTGAAAACGGCGGCCTTTACCTGGACCTCGTCGCTTAATGCCGCTTACAATAAAAACACCGTGCTCTCGCTGGCCGCCGGCCAAACGCAATCAGTGTATGCTACGTCGCGCTCGGGGGTAGGCTACATGGCGCAGATAGTGGGCAAGCCATTTGGGCAGGTAATGGCCTACGACAACAAGTATAATACCGATGGCAGCATTGCCACTACTACCAACGGCGTGCCCGCCCGCGGCGACCTGACCGCCTACGGCACGGCGTTTCACCCCCTGACCGGCGGCTGGAGCAACGACTTTACCATGGGCCACTTCAACCTGGGCGTGCTGATTGATGGAAAATTCGGGGGCAAGATTTTTTCGGCTACCGACTACTACGCCACTGTTTTTGGCCTGCGCAAGGAAACGCTGGTGAACCGTGAAGGCACCTTCGGCACCGACAAGATTGACGCCGCGACTTACTACGGTACGCTGGCCAATAACGTGTCCAAAGACTTTGTGCAGGATGCCAGCTTTATCAAGCTGCGGCAGGTAACGCTGGGCTACTCCTTTCCCACCGCCATGTTTAACAACCACATTCAGCGCCTGACGCTGAGCCTAGTGGCCCGCAACCTGGCCTTTTTGATGCGCAAGACCGACAACATTGACCCTGAAGGCAGCTACAACGCCTTTTCGCAGGGCCTGGAGCTGGGTGGGGTGCCGCCGTCGAAAACGTACGGTCTTAACCTGAGCGCCAAATTCTAGTGTTTTCAATCCGGCTATTTTTAACCAGCTCTCTTATGAAACGCATTTTCCCCACCTATACCCTGCTGTCGGCCGCAATCCTGGCAGTAGCCAGTGGCTGCACCAAGAGCTTCGACGATATTAACACCAACCCCTCGACGTACAGCCAGGCAAACTTTGACGCCAACTACCTGCTGACGACGGCGCAGCTGGGGTATACCGGCAGCGCCGACTTTGCCTACGAAACCTGGCGCGCCAACCTGATTTACAGCTCCACCATGATTCAGGGGCTCTCGACCGTGGTCAGCTACTGGGCGGGCGATAAGTATCTGCTCAACGAGTCATACACGGCGGCTTACTGGGGCATTAATACCGACGGGGCCTACGCCGAGCAGGTAAAGCCGATTACCGACTTAGTACAATCTACCGACGGCAAGGTCAAGTACAAAAACCTGCACCAGGTAGGTCGCATCATGCGGGCCCTGATTATGGAGCGTATTACGGACCTCTACGGCGATGTGCCGTACTCGCAGGCCGGCATGGGCTACTACACGGGCGTCATCACCCCCAAATACGACAAGCAGCAGGACATTTACACCGACCTGCTAAAGGAAGTGTCGGAGGCCACGGCAGCCCTCGACCCCACGGCTGACATTCCTTCGGGCGATGTATTTTACAAAGGCAATATTCAGCAGTGGCAGCGCTTTGGCAACTCGCTGCTGCTGCGCATTGCCATGCGCCTGACTAAGGTAGACCCCGCCACGGCCCAGAAGTATGCTACTCAGGTGCAGGGCAAAACCATGCAGAGCGATGCCGACAATGCGTTTGTGCTGCACGACGTGTCGGGGGCCAGAGTCACGCAGAACCGCAACAGCCAGGTACTGCTCGGCGACGGCGGCCAGGAAAACTACTACGTGAAATGGTCGAAAACCTTTATTGATTTCCTAAAATCGACCAACGACCCGCGCTTGTCGAAAATCGCCGTCACGCAGCTCTACCTCAAAGACGTAAGCAAAGACCAGAATCCGGGGGCTATCGCTACGGCAGCCGTGCAGAAAGGCATGCCCAATGGCAAAGACCTGAGCGGCCGGGCCGGCTTCGATATCTCGACCGACCCCACCTACACCTCGTTTCCCGATTACTCGTCGCCTAGCCCTGGCATGATAAAGCGCAACGGCCCCACGTTTATCCTCACCTACGGCGAGTCGGAGCTGCTGCTGGCTGAGGCAGCTCAGCGCTGGGGACTGGGCAGCGCCTCGCAGCACTATGCCGCCGGCGTTACCTCGGCCTGCAGCTACCTGAGCCAGTACGACCCCACCCTGACCGTAGCCGCCGCCGACATCAGTACCTACCTCACCGCTAACCCTTACAACGCGAGCCAGGGGCTACAACAGATTAACTCGCAGTACTGGGCCCTGACCAACACCATGCTCGATTTTTACGAGTCGTGGTCGAACTGGCGGCGTAGTGGCTATCCCACCCTCACGCCCGTGGTGTACCCCAACAATGCGACCAACGGCCAGATTCCGCGCCGCTTCCCCTACCCCATCTCCGAGACCACGACCAACCCCGACAACTACAAAGCAGCCAGTGCCGCCGTGCCGGGCGGCGACAACCTGATGGGCCGCGTGTACTGGGATAAATAACCACGCCTTTTACGCAGGTTATTATACCTCAAAATAGCACGTCATGCGCCGCCCGGCGAAGCATGACGTGCTATTCTTTTAGTTGTCCAACTTACTTACGAACGCTTTTTTCGTCCTTAGCAGCTTATGGTTTTCAGCTTTTCATTCATCCCCCGGCTTGTTGGTTTACTGGCAGTAAGCTTATTGGCAGCCGCGCCCGCGCGGGCGCAGCCGGCCGAGGTGCCCGCGCAAAGCCTGGGGTTGGTGCCGCTGCCCCGCCAGGTAAAAGCGTACGCCGCCACCTACGCGCTGCCTCAAAAAATCAGCCTCTACGCAGTGAGCAAGGACGAGCTGAACGTGGCAGGGCTGCTGAAAGAAATGCTGGCGCCCCTGGGCAAAATCGTGACGCTGACCACCAACCGCCAGCAGGCGCAGATTAAGCTGCTCACGGCCCCTACTGCCCACCCTGAGGGCTATCAGCTGGTAGTAGACAAAGCCGGCGTGCGGATAACGGCGGCGGGCGGCGCGGGGCTTTTTTACGGCAGCCAAACCCTTCTTCAGCTGCTGCCAGCCCGGCCAACGGCCACTGCGCGCGTGCCTTATGTACGTATTACCGACGAGCCGGCTTTTCGGTGGCGGGGCGGTATGCTCGATGTGTGCCGACACTTCTTTTCGGTGGGGTCTGTGAAAAAGTATATCGACTTCCTGGCGGCTTACAAGCTCAATACTTTTCATTGGCACCTCACCGACGACCAGGGCTGGCGTATCGAGATTAAAAAATACCCTAAGCTGACCCAAATCAGTGCTTTTCGCAAGGAAACCCTGCTCGGTGCCCAACAATTATTTAAATCGCCGGCCGATTTTAAGTACGACGGCCAGCCCTACGGCGGCTTCTACACGCAGGCCGAAATCCGCGACGTGGTAGCTTATGCCGCGCGGCGCTACATCACCATAGTGCCCGAAATCGAGATGCCGGGCCACTCGGTGGCCGTACTGGCTGCCTACCCCGAGCTGGCGTGCAGGCCCGGCCCCTACGAAACCTGGACCAAATGGGGCGTGAACGAGGATATCGTATGCCCCACTGAGCCCACAATTCATTTTTTTGAAGATGTACTAACGGAAGTAACCACTTTATTTCCGGGCAAATACGTGCACATTGGGGGCGACGAAGCACCCAAAACCCGCTGGCAGGAAAGCGCCGCCGTGCAGGAGCTTATGAAGCGTGAAGGACTCGCCGACGTAGAAAAAGTGCAGGGCTGGTTCAACCGGCGCATCGAAGCGTTTTTGGCGAGTAAGGGCAAAAAGCTCATTGGCTGGGATGAGATTCTGGACGGCGGCATCACGCCGGGCGCTACTATCATGAGCTGGCGCGGCGAAAAAGCCGGCATAGAGGCCGCCCGGCATGGCAACGACGTAGTGATGGCGCCGAGCGGCTACCTCTACCTCGACGCCGGCCAGAACCCGGTACCGCACAGCCCCAACGAGCCGCTGATGATTGGCGGCTACCTGCCGCTGGCCAAAGTATATAACTACAACCCCCTGTCCCCCACCCTCACGCCCGAGCAGCAAAAGCATATTCTGGGGCCTCAGGCCAACCTGTGGACCGAATACATCACGACGCCCCAAAAAGCCGAGTACATGCTGTTTCCGAGGCTGCTGGCCGTGGCGGAGGTGGCCTGGACGCCGGCGGCCAGTAAAAGCTACGTCGATTTTTTGCCGCGCATGAGTCAGCAGTTCGCCCGGCTCGACGCTAAAAAAATCAATTATCGCGTGCCCGAGCCGCTGGGCCTGGACAGCACCAGCCTGGTGAGGCAGGGCGGCAAAGCAGTAGTTACGCTCCGCTCGCTGGTGCCCGGCAGCCAGATTCGCTATACCCTGGATGGCACACTACCCGACGAGACTACCGAGCTGTATAGCAAGCCATTGGCCGTGCCCCTCAACCGCCAGCTCACTGTTCGGGCCGTAACCATCGCGCCCAATGGCCGCAAAAGCCCGCCGGCGGATTTATTTATAAGATAATATATTTATAATATTCTATTTTATAATTTATTACCACAGTGCTCAGACCAAACCCGCTATGAGCTCTGCGGCAAGCCAACGGCCGGCCAAAAGCCGGACACAGTACGCAACGCCAAAACCCGGCTAGCTATCCCGGCTCAGCACCAGAGCCGTGCGGCTGGGTACGTACAGCCGCAGGCGCGGCGCTTCGGCCGTGCCGCCCCCGCCCAGCGTGTCGTACACCACCGCCTCGTCGAGACGGTCGAAGCCCCCAAACTCCGGCTTGTCGGAAGTAAATATCAGGTGGTAGCAACCCGCTGCCGACACGGGAACGGCATAATCGAAGAAGCTTTCGCTTACCTGAAAGCTGAATACGAATATCAATCCGGCCCGCTCAAACGCAATGATGCTATTACCGTGGTCGAGGTTGAGCAGCCGGGCCGGCCCGTGTACCAGCAGCTGCCGCTCGCGGGCCAGCGCCAGCATGCCCTTATCAAAGGCCAGGAGCTGGGCGTAGCGCAGGTCGGGGTTGTCGGCCAGGCTCCACTGCCGGCGGGCGTAGTGGTAGCTCCAGTCGTTGCCGGCGCGGGGGAAGTCAATCCATTCGGGGTGGCCAAACTCGTTGCCCATAAAGTTGAGGTAGGCCTCGCCGCCCGCGCTCAGCGTAAGGAGCCGGATGAGCTTGTGCAGCGCCGTGGCCCGCGCCGCGCCACCGTCGCTGTCCTCTACGTGCATGTGCTGGTAAATAGCATCGCCGTAGAGCCACTGGGCCAGCGTCTTATCGCCTACCAGCGCCTGGTCGTGGCTTTCGGCGTAAGCCACGGTTTTTTCGCTTTGGCGGCGGTTTACCAGCTGATGCCAGAGCTCGCCGAGGTCCCAGTCTTCATCGCGCTTGTGCTTAAGGGTTTTAATCCAGAAATCGGGCAGCCCCATGCCCAGCCGGTAGTCGAAGCCCACCCCGCCGTCGGCAATGGGGCGGCACAGGCCGGGCAGGCCGCTCATGTCCTCGGCGATGAGCAGGGCCGACTTTTTCAGCTCGCGCACCAGCGTGGTAGCCAGCATAAGGTAAAGTATGGCGTCGTCGTCGGCATCGGAGCCAAAATAGCTGTCGTAGCCCCCAAAAGCGTGGCCCTCGCCGTGGTGGTGGTAGAGCATCGACGTAACGCCATCGAAGCGAAAGCCATCGAAGTGAAACTCTTCGAGCCAGTAGCGCAGGTTGCTAAGCAAAAACTGCTGCACTTCGGGCCGGCCGTAGTCGAACAGCTTCGAGTCCCAGCCGGGGTGGTTGCCCCGCTCGCCCTTGTGAAAATACAGATTGCCCGAGCCGTCGAAATCGGCCAGGCCCTCAGCCTCATTCTTCACGGCGTGCGAATGCACCAAATCCAGCAAAACCACTATATTACGCCGATGCGCCTCGTTTACCAGATATTTTAAGTCTTCGGGCGTGCCGAAGCGCGAGGAGGGCGCAAAGAAATTGGCTACGTGGTAGCCAAAGGAGCCATAATACGGATGCTCCAGCACGGCCATCAGCTGCACGCAGTTGTAGCCTTCGGCCTGAATGCGGGGCAATATATAGTCGGCAAACTCGCGGTAGCTGCCCACCCGGCCTTCCTCCTGGGCCATGCCGGGGTGCGCCTCGTAAATGAGCGGCTGGCCCTTGGTGGCGTTAGCGACGCGGAAGGCTTTATCCGTCCACTTAAACGGCGCTTCGGGCACCCAGAGCTGGGCAGCATAATCCTTGGTCTGCTCGTCCTGCACCGCACGCCGCAAATAAGCCGGCAGCCGGTCTTTACCCTGGCCGTGCGCCACTACGTGCAGCTTGTAGCGTGAGCCGGCGGCCGGGCGGCGGCCGTTCGCGTCGTCCGCAATAAAGCCCTCCCAGATGCCGCTGGCTTCGTCTTTTTGCAGTGGGTCGGCCTGCCGGTTCCAGAAATTAAAGTCGCCGACCAGGCTCACTGCCTCGGCGCCGGGGGCCCACTCCCGCACCACGTAGCCCCGCCGGCGGGCATCGTAGTGCAGCCCCAGCTGCTCGTGCGCGGTGGCAAACTTGCTGAGCGAGCCATAGGCCTGCTTGATGGCAGCCAGGCGGGCGGCCAGCCGCTGCTGGCGGGCCAGCAGCACCGGCTCGTAGGGCTGCAGCCAGACGTCTTCCTGGGTAAGTGTCAGCACGGGAACATAAGCAGCGGCCGGAACCTGGGTTTTGGCAGACATAAGGCAAGAGAAATTAGCTTTTCAAAGGTAGGTAGCTGACCAGTTGCGACGCGGCGATGCCTACTTTGCAGCATGCATACGTTTTCGCGTTTTTCTTCGGCTGCTTTGCTGCTGGCTGCGTTGGCCGGGCCAGCGCTGGGCCAGCACACCGCTCCCCACCCCCCTAAGCCAGCTATTGCCGACCAGCTGCCGCCAGCCGCCGCGCCCGTGGTGGCTCGCCATGCACTGGTGGTGTCGGCCCACCCGGTAGCGTCTAAGGTAGGCCGCGACGTTATGCAGCAGGGCGGCAACGCGTATGACGCAGCCGTAGCCGTACAGTTTGCGCTGGCCGTGGTGCTGCCGGTAGCCGGCAACGTGGGCGGCGGTGGCTTTATCGTATACCGCGACCACGCGGGCCCGGCCGGCACGCTCGACTTCCGCGAAACTGCCCCGGCCGCTGCCAGCCGCGATATGTACCTCGACGCGAGCGGCAATGTGGTGCCCGGCCGCAGCACAGCGGGCGTGCTGGCCGTGGGCACGCCCGGCACCGTGGCCGGCATGGAAGCTTTACATAAAAAGCTCGGTAAGCTGCCCTGGGCTAGCCTGGTAGCGCCGGCCGTGCGCCTGGCTGCCAGGGGCGTGGCGCTCACCCAGAAAGAGGCCGCTGGCCTGAACCACAACCGCGAAGAGTTTATCAGGAATAACCCCGGCTCCCCGCCCCTCTTCGTACGGGCGGCGGCCTGGCAAAAAGGCGATACCCTAAAGCAGCCCGAGCTGGCCGCGGTGCTTGAGCGTATTCAGCACCAGGGGCGCGCGGGCTTTTACCAGGGCCGCACCGCCGAGCTGCTGCTGGCGGAAATGAAAAAAGGCGGCGGCTTGCTTACGCAAAAAGACCTGGATACCTACCAGCCCAAGTGGCGCGCCGCGCTGCGCGGCACCTACCGGGGCTACGACGTGCTTACGATGCCGCCGCCCAGCAGCGGCGGCGTGGCGCTGCTGCAAATTCTGCAAACGCTGGAGCCGCATAATCTGGGCCGGCTCGGCTATCACACGCCGGCTGCGGTAGCGCTCATTACGGAGGCCGAGCGCCGCGCCTATGCCGACCGCGCCACCTACCTCGGCGACCCCGATTTTGGCAAGGTGCCCGTGGCGCAACTATTAGCAAAAAACTATATTAAGCAGCGCGCCAGCACCATCCGCCCCGATGGCCAGGCCACGCCCAGCGCCCAGGTTGCGGCCGGCCCCGGCCTGCCGCGCTACGAAAGCGACCAGACCACCCACTACAGCATCGTCGATGCCCAGGGAAACGCCGTGAGCTGCACCACTACCCTCAACGGCGCCTACGGCAGCAAAGTAGTAGTGGCCGGCGCGGGCTTTCTACTTAATAATGAGATGGATGACTTCAGCGCCAAGGCCGGCGTGCCCAACGCCTACGGCCTCGTGGGGGGCGTGGCCAATGCTATTGCGCCCGGCAAGCGCATGCTCAGCAGCATGACGCCTGCCATCCTGGTCAAGAATGGCAAGCTGGCGCTGGTTACGGGCACGCCGGGCGGCAGCACCATTATTACCAGCGTGCTGCAAAGCATTTTAGCCGTAGTCGACTACGGGGCCGATGCCGAGCAGGCGGTGGCGGCCCCGCGCCTGCACCACCAGTGGCTGCCCGACCAGCTCGACGTGGAAGCCGGCGCCCTCACGCCCGCCGCCGAGAAAGTATTGCAGGAAAAAGGCTTTAACCCCCAGCCCCGCCCGGCATGGGGCCGGCTCGACATCATCCGGGTGCTGCCCGATGGCCGCCTCGAAGGCGGCGCCGACCCGCGCGGCGACGATGCGGCGGTGGGGTATTAAAATCGCCCGTCATGCTTCGCAGGCTCCGCATGACGGGCGATTGCAGTAACCTCGAAAAATTGCGTATCTTTGCCCCAGAAATTGGTATTCAATCTGAAAAGAGGGGACGCGCAGTCCCCTCTTTTTTTGCCCTAGCCCCCGCCTGTCATGGCTCAATTTGACCGCCACCGCATTCAGCAATTGCTCGCCGACGCCCTCGGCGACAGCGGCTTATATGTGGTTGACCTCACCGTGTCGGACTCGGTGATGCCTAAAATCACCGCGACCCTCGACGGCCCCAACGGCCTCGGCATCCAGGAGTGCGCCCAGGTAACGCGCCGCCTCAACCGGGGCCTCGAAGAGGCTTACGGAGAAGACGCAGCTTACTCACTCGAAGTGACCTCGCCGGGCGCCGACCAGCCCCTCACCGACCCGCGTCAGTATACGCGCCACGTGGGCCGTAGCCTGGCCCTGAAAATGCAGGACGGCACCACCAAAACCGGCCCGCTCACCGCCGTTACGCCCGAAGGTATTGAACTGGAAGAAGTTATTAAAGTCAAAACCAAGAAAACCACGTTGCCCGCCGTCTTTATTCCTTTCGGGGACATTCAGGAGGCTACCGTTGTTATCTCTTTCAAATAAGACTGAGTAAGGGGTTTGCCCGCCGAGCGCGCTACGCGCCGGAGACGCTACCCTACCAGCCGGAAACCATTCACTCTTATGGCTAAAAAAACCACTCCCAGCCCCCAGGAAGTAGCCTCCGCCCAGGCCGACCTAAATGCCCGGATGCTCATCGAGAACTTCCAGGAGTTCGCCAAAAGCCGCAACATCGACCGGCCCACGATGATGTCGATTCTCGACGACGTGTTCCGGACGATGATTCGCAAGAAGTTTGAGGACGACTCCAACTTCGACGTTATCATTAACCCCGACAACGGGGACCTCGAAATCTGGCGCAACCGCGAAATCGTGGACGACGACTCGGAGGATATCTGGGATTTGGACAAGATTCCGCTGGCCGAGGCCCAGAAGATTGAGCCCGACTTCGAGATTGGCGAGTCGGTAGCTGAGCCGATTAAGATTGAGGACTTTGGCCGCCGGGCCGTGCTGCTGGCCCGCCAGACGCTCATCCAGCGCGTCAAGGATATGGAGCGCGACAATCTTTACCAGAAATACAAAGACCTGGTGGGCGAGATTATCACCGGCGAAGTATATCAGGTATGGAGCCGCGAAGCGCTCATTCTGGATAAGGATGAGAACGAGCTGGTGCTGCCCAAGAGCGAGCAAATCCCCAAGGACCGCTACCGCAAGGGCGACACCGTGCGCGCCGTGGTGCACCGCGTCGACGTCGTAAACGGCTCGCCGAAAGTGATTCTGAGCCGCGCCGCGCCGGCCTTCCTGGAGCGCTTGTTCGAGCAGGAAGTGCCCGAGATTTACGATGGCCTCATCAGCATCAAGAACGTGGTGCGCGAGCCCGGCGAGCGCGCCAAGGTAGCCGTGGAGAGCTACGACGAGCGCATCGACCCGGTAGGTGCCTGCGTGGGCATGAAAGGCTCCCGCATTCACCCGGTAGTGCGCGAGCTGATGAACGAGAATATCGACATTATCAACTATACCGACAACCTGGAGCTGTTCATCTCGCGGGCCTTGTCGCCGGCCAAGGTTGGCTCGATGAAAATCAGTGAACAAACCGGCCGGGTTTCGGTGTTTATGAAGCCCGACCAGGTAAGCCTGGCCATTGGCCGGGGCGGGGCCAACATCAAGCTGGCCTCGCGGCTGGTGGGTATGGAAATCGACGTTTTCCGCGAAGCCACTGACTACGAAGAGGATATCTCCCTCGACGAGTTCAGCGACGAGATTGAGCCCTGGATTATTGCTGAGCTCAAGAAAATCGGCCTCGACACCGGCCGGGCAGTGCTCGCCGTGAAGAAAGACGATATCGTACGCCGCACCGAGCTGGAAGAAGAAACTGTGGACGACCTGTACCGCGTCATCCGGCAGGAATTTGCCGATGATGACAATCTGCCGACCGACGACGTTGTTGTAGCGCCGGCTTCCAGCGCAGAAGCAGCCGCCGCACCAGACACTGACACCGAAAGCGCCCCGGCCGCCCAATGAGGGCCGGGGCCGACCGCCAGCGGGTAGTATATTAAATCAAGCCAGTAGGCTTGACTTATAGCCTGCTGGCCAGATTTAATCTTTACCTTTGCACCCTGAACGTAATCGTTCGCGACATATTAGAATGGCGGAAGCAACCCCGAAACGGCTACTACAGGCGGCCAAAGACCTGAATATTGGCATCGACCGGGCCGTCGAGGCCCTTTCCCGCAAAGGGATTGCGGTAGAGAATAAGCCTACTACCAAGCTCACCAGTGAGCAGGTAGGGCTACTGGAAAAAGAATTTGCAGCTTCCGCCCAGGATAAGCAGGAAGCCCAGCGCCACACGCAGGCCCGTCGTCAAAGCGAGCTGAACGCGCAGGCCCAGGCCGTTGTGCCCAAGCCCGCGCCGGTAGCCCCGCCGGTACCCAAGCCCGCGCCGGTAGCGGCTCCTGTTGCCGCCCCTGTGGCCGTGGCAGCCCCCGTATCGCCGGTACCGGCAGCTGCTCCGGCCCCATCACCCGCCCCCGTAGTAGCAGCACCGGTACCAGTAGCAACCCCGGCACAACCCGCACCGGTAGCGCCCGAGGCTCCTAAAACACCCGGCCTCAAAGTAATGGGGAAGATTGAGCTGGACAAGAAAGGCCGGGTTATCCCGGTCCGCCCTCCGGCTCCCGTTCCGGCTCCGACCCCGGCTGCCGCACCAGCTCCGGTTGCCGAGGTAAAGCCTGCGCCAGCCCCACAACCTGCTCCTACTCCGGTAGCGGCGCCGGTTGCCGCTGCTCCGGCACCAACCCCCGCACCGGTGGCCGCCGCTGCGCCAGCACCGGCTGTTGCTGCTGCCAGCGCACCGGCACCCGTTGCAGCAGCTCCGGCACCTGCGCCAGAAGCACCAGCTACCCCCGATGCGCCCGCTGGCGAAGAAGGCACTATTGTAGCCAAGGCCGACCAGCTCAAAGGCCTGACGGTACTTGGCAAGATTCAGCTCCCGCTCGATTCGAGCCGGCGCGGACCGGGCGGCCGTGGCCCCCGGCCCGTGGCTTCGTCCGACGTCCGCAAGAGTGGCGTGGGTACCAACAACCAGAAAAAGCGCCAGCGCCTGCCGGCCCCTGGCCAGCCAGGCGGCAACACCGCGGGCGCCGGGCAGCAAAGTGGTGGCTACCAGGGCAACCGGCCCGGCGGCCCCGGTCAGGGTGGCAATCGCCCCGGTGGGCCCGGCCAGGGCAACCGGCCTGGCGGACCGGGCCAGGGTGGCAATCGCCCCGGTGGGCCCGGCCAGGGCAACAATCGCCCCAGCACCCCGCAGCCCGCGCTTACGCCTGAGCAGAACGACAAGCAGATTCAGGAGCAAATCAAGGCTACGCTGGCGAAGCTGAGCGGTGGCAAAAACAACGCCGCCGCTAACCGCGCCAAGTATCGTCGCGACAAGCGAGGCATGGCCGCCGAAGAGCGCGAAGCCCTGCGGGCGCAGAATGAGCTTGATGCTAAAACCCTGAAGCTCACCGAATTCATCTCCGCCAACGACCTTGCGTCGTTGATGGACGTGAACGTGAACGAGGTTATCAAAGTGTGCCTGGGTATGGGGATGTTCGTCTCCATCAACCAGCGCCTCGATGCCGAAGCCATTACGGTGATTGCCGACGAGTTTGGCTACGACGTCGAGTTCCTGTCGGCCGAAGAGGACGAGGAGCCCATCGACATGACCGATGCGCCCGAGGATTTGCAGCCCCGTGCCCCCATCGTGACTATCATGGGCCACGTCGACCACGGCAAAACATCGCTTCTGGACTATATTCGAGAAGCAAGCGTGGCCAAAGGCGAAGCCGGCGGCATTACGCAGCACATTGGGGCCTATGAGGTACGCACCAAGTCGGGCAACCCGATTACCTTCCTCGATACGCCGGGTCACGAGGCCTTTACCGCCATGCGGGCCCGTGGCGCCAAGGTCACTGACATCGCGATTATCGTTATCGCGGCCGACGACTCGGTGATGCCCCAGACCAAGGAGGCCATCAACCACGCGCAGGCAGCAGGGGTACCGATTATCATTGCCATCAACAAGATTGATAAGCCCGCTGCTAACTCGGAGAAAATCCGCGAAGAGCTTTCGCAGATGAATATTCTGGTGGAAGAGTGGGGTGGCAAATACCAGAGCCAGGAAGTATCGGCCAAGTCGGGTATCGGCGTGGACGACCTGCTGGAAAAAATATTGCTCGAAGCCGAGTTGCTCGACCTCAAGGCCAACCCCGACCGCAACGCGGTAGGAACGGTTATTGAAGCCGAGCTCGACAAAGGCCGGGGCTACGTCACCACCGTGCTGGTGCAAACCGGCACGCTCAACGTGGGCGACATCGTACTGGCGGGCCCGCACTACGGCCGCGTCAAAGCGATGACCGACTACCGCGGCAAGAAGAAGAAAGTAGCCGGCCCGGCCACGCCGGTACAGGTGCTTGGCCTAACCGGCGCACCGCAGGCCGGCGACCGCATTCAGGTGATGGAAACGGAGCGCGAAGCCCGCGAGCTGGCTACCCAGCGCCAGCAGCTGGCCCGCGAGCAGAGCATTCGTACCAAAAAGCACATCACGCTGGACGAGATTGGTCGCCGCCTGGCTATCGGCTCGTTTAAGGAGCTCAATATCCTGGTAAAAGGCGATGTGGATGGCTCGGTAGAAGCCCTATCCGACTCGCTGCTCAAGCTGAGCACGCCCGAAGTGAAGGTGAACATCCTGAGCAAAGGCGTAGGTGCCATCTCCGAAAGCGACGTGCTGCTGGCCTCGGCCTCCGATGCCATCATTATCGGCTTCCAGGTGCGGCCCTCGCAAAGTGCGCGGCGCCTGGCCGAGCAGGAGCAGATTGACGTACGCCTGTATTCCATCATCTACAACGCCATCAATGAGGTGAAGGACGCGATGGAAGGCATGCTGGCGCCTACCGTGCAGGAGATGGTGGTGGCCAACGCCGAAGTGCGGCAGGTATTCAACATCACCAAAGTCGGCGTCATTGCCGGCTGCATGGTTACGGACGGCACGTTTACCCGCAAAACCCGCGTGCGGGTGGTGCGCAATGGTATCGTACAGTACACGGGAGAGATTCAGGACCTCAAGCGCTTCAAGGACGATGTTTCGGAAGTACGCCAGGGTTACGAATGCGGCATCTCAGTCAAAAACTTCCACGACTTGCAGGAAGGCGACAACATCGAAGGCTTCGAAGAGCAGGAAATCAAGCGCAAGCTGTAATCCTGGATTTCAGCCAGCGCTTTCGGGCCGCTCCTATCCCACCAAAAAGGCCACTCGCATGCGAGTGGCCTTTTTGGTGGGATAAAGGTTGGGAACACACTTACAGCAAGCGGGGGGCATTGCTGGCTGGGGCTGCTGAATGCCCGGTTGAAATGCTAGAAGAAGAGAAACTTCTTTTTGCGCCCGTGGTCGTGCACCAACGGCTTGCCGGTGGTATGAGCGCCCATTACCACGCGGCGCGAAACGCCTTTCTCCTGCTCCTGGCCCGGCAGGGCCTTGAACTTGCGCACGGTAAACGACCCGTTGGTTTTATCAAGCTGCCGATACGGGCCGCCTTTCTCAACGCCAAAGCTGGTGTTGCCGGTACGGGCCTCCAGCACTTGCAGCTGCTGGTCGCGGGCAGCATCTTCGGGGCTCATCTGCTGCTGGCGGCGGGTACGGGCCGCATCGGGGCTGCTGGCCGAAGCTGGCCGCGCCGGTGTGCCAGGAGCCGGAAAGTTGGGCGCGGCCGATTGTGCCTGCGCGGGGGCCGCCAGCAGCAACGCCATTATAGCCAGTGGCGCGGAAACAACTAGTTTTTTCACGGATTAGGAAAGAATAGCCAAAGAAGCGGGTAGCAATAGGATATAAATGCCGGGCTGGAAAGGGAAGTTCCGGCCCGGCTTGGCTAAGCAGTTAGCGCGTGCGGAGCGCGGCCAGAATTTCGGTCAGCAGTTCCTGGTCGCGCGTAACGACCGGAGCAGCTGCAACTACTACCGGCGCGGGCTTTTTGAAGCGGTTAGCCATTTTCACTACCCAAAAAATGACGAAGGCAATGATGAGGAAGTAAATAACGGCGTTGAGGAAGTTGCCATAGCTTATTACGGCGGCTTTCGCATCCTGGGCGGCCTTCAGCGTGTCGTAATGCTTACCGTTAAGAGCGAAAAACTTCTCTTTGAAGTCGATACCGCTTGTGAAGACGCTCAGAATAGGCATGATGATATCGTCGGTCAGCGAGGTGACGATTTTGCCGAAGGCGCCACCGATGATAACGCCAACGGCGAGGTCGAGCACATTTCCCTTGGAAATAAACTCTTTGAACTCAGAGACAAAGCTCATAGGCTTGGTGAGAAAAGGTGAAAAGAATAGCATTGCGTCGACTGATAAGCCTGACTTAAGCGAGCCAATATAGCTGGCTGCCACAAAGTTTGGTGCAATACGCCAGCGATTAGCCAGTATTTCGCCCTATGCGTGCTTTCAGCCCACGAAACAGGGCTGCGAGAGGGCCAGCCCGACGGGCTGGCTACCTGCCGTACCTTTGGCAACTCCGCTTTTTGCCAACCTACTGCTACTTTATGGCGACTTCGTTTGAAAACCTACTGTATGAACTGGACACTGATTCCGGTATTCTAACTATTACGCTTAACCGCCCGGCCAAGCTAAACGCCCTGAACGCGGCCACAATCGGCGAGCTGGGGGTGGCGATTGAGCAGGGCCGGGCCGATGCGGCGGTGCGCGGCATTCTGCTTACGGGCAGCGGCGAGAAGGCTTTTGTCGCGGGGGCCGATATTCCCGAGCTGGCCGCCCTTAGCGGCCCGGACGCACAAGCCGCGGCTGCCCGGGGCCAGGCCGTTTTCCGGCGCTTCGAAACCAGCCCCAAGCCCGTGGTAGCCGCCGTAAATGGCTTTGCGCTGGGTGGTGGCTGCGAGCTGGCCATGGCCTGCCACATTCGGGTAGCTTCCGAAAATGCCCGCTTCGGCCAGCCCGAGGTAAACCTGGGCTTGCTGCCCGGCTACGGCGGCACCCAGCGCCTGGTGCAGCTGGTGGGCAAGGGTAAGGCCCTGGAGCTGCTGCTCACGGCCGACCAGCTAAAAGCCGAGGAGGCCCTGCGCCTGGGCCTGGCCAACCACGTTGTGCCACTGGCCGAGCTGCTGGCGTTCAGTAAAAACCTGCTGCTCAAAATTCTAGGCAAAGCACCCGTGGCAGTTGGCCTGACAATAGACTGCGTCAATACCTTTTTTGAGGAGGGAGGCCAGGCCGGCTACGCAGCCGAAGCCAGTGCCTTTGGCCAGGCATTTGGCACGGCCGACTTTAAGGAAGGCACGGCGGCCTTCCTGGAAAAGCGCCCGGCAGTGTTCAAGGGGAATTAAAAGCTATGAATTAAAAATTAAGAATTGACTTGTGACAGTTCAGAGCAACTGACTGATTATCAATTTTTAATTCATATTTAGATTTTTAATTCGACCTGGATGAGTATTGCGAAAAAGCTGGCCTCCCAAACGGCCATCTACGGCGTCAGCAGCATTGTGGGGCGGGTACTTAGCTACCTGCTGGTGCCCATTTATACCGGGCACTTTGCAGCGGCCGAATACGGCATCGTGACGGGGCTTTACGCCTACGTGTCGTTTCTGAACGTGGTATTCACGTACGGGCTCGAAACCACGTTTTTTCGCTTTGCCAACCGGCCGGGTGAAGACCAGCGCACCCTCTATAACCGAACCCTCAGCCTACTGCTGCTCAGCAGTGCCGTGCTCACGCTGGTGCTGGCGCTGCTGGCCCGGCCCCTGCTGGCGCTGCTGCACCTGCCGCCCGGCCACGAAGAGTACGCAGTTTGGATAGCGCTTATCCTGGGCATGGATGCGGTGGCAGCGCTACCCTTCGCTCGCCTGCGCCTCGAAAACAAAGCCCGCAAGTTTGCCACTATCCGCCTCACCAACATCTTATTGTATGTCGGGCTCAACCTGTTTTTCATAGTGCTATGCCCGGCGGTAGTAAAAAGCGCGCCTGGTAGTGCACTAGGGGCGCTACGACCTTTGGTAGCAGCAGTTTACAACCCGAACCTGGGAGTTGGCTACGTATTTTTGTCCAACCTGGCGGCCTCGGCGCTTACCCTGCTGCTGCTGGGCTACGAGCTGCTCGATTTCCGCTTCCAGTGGCCCCGGCTCGCTTTTCTACAACCCCTGCTAGCCTATGCGCTGCCCCTTATGCTGATGGGCCTCGCCGGAATGGTCAACGAAACCCTCGACCGCATCCTGCTGCCGGCCTGGCTACCCGAAGGCTTTTATACTGGCCAGAGCCGGCTGGCCGCCGTGGGTGTATACGGGGCCTGCTACAAGCTCAGCATATTCATGTCTCTTATTATTCAGGCATTCAGATATGCAGCTGAGCCTTTTTTCTTTGCTCAAAGCACGGAGAAGAACTCGCCGGCCACCTTCGCGCTGGTGCTGAAATGGTTTACCCTTTGCTGCACCTTTATTTTTGTAGGCATTAGCCTGAATCTCAGCTGGATTGGCCCCTTGTTTCTGCGGCGCCCGGAATACTTGGCCGGCCTGGGCGTTGTGCCTGTTCTGCTACTGGCTAACCTGTTTTTGGGCGTGTACTACAACCTATCGGTCTGGTTTAAGCTAACCGATAAAACTTATTTTGGCACCTACATCGGGGCGGCCGGGGCGGTGCTCACCATCGTGCTCAATTTCATTCTGATACCGGTATTTGGCTATACAGGCAGTGCCTGGGCTACGCTGGCGTGCTATTTTATGATGGCCGGCATTTGCTGGTGGCTGGGCGAGCGGCATTTCCCGGTGCCTTACCCGGTGGGGCGGCTCCTGCTGTGGCTGCTGGGCGCGGTGGCCCTGGTAGTGGCGGGCCAGCCGCTTGTGCGGGCGCTACCCGGCAGCGGCGGCTACGCGCTGGGCCTGGGGCTTCCCTTGCTCTTTGCCACACTGGTATATGCGCTGGAGGCACGGCGCAGCTTACGGGAGTGAGCGGATAAAAAAAAGCATCGAACAACGTCCGATGCCTTTCTGAGCTATGAAAACAAACTTAGCCAACTTCCTCTGCCTCGGCAGGCTGTTAAGACAGCGCTACTCCGGTTAAGGCTGCTAACCACTACAAAGGTGCATCAACTTTGAGTAATACCAGAGATTTCTCGATGAAAATGGCTGGCGACCGGCTTAACACTACCATAATCTGGCCGACGGCCGGTCAGAGTCCAACTTTCCACATTAAACCTGCGTGGCACGCGGCGCTCTACTTGGTAAGGCAGCCTGGCCTAAAGCCATTAGCCGACCAGCCGGTACCTTTGCCCGTCCAAAGCCTTCGTTTTTACGTATCTTCGTTTTCAACCATTTTTACGGCTTTGCAGCCGGCACGCCCATGCTCCTTTCCTTGCCCTTATTGTTTCTGAGCAACCCCAGAACCATTATATTCATCATCTTTATTCTGGTGCTGTTTTTTGGGGCCAAGCGTATTCCGGAATTGTTTCGGGGCGTAGGCCAGGGGGTGCGCGAGTTTAAGGATGCCAGCAACCCTGAGCCCCAGCGGCCTGCTAACCCGAATTATAACCAGCAGCCCGGCTACAACCAGGGTGGCTATCCGCAGCAGCCCCAGCAAGGCTATGCGCAGCAGCCCGGCTACAACCAGAACGGCTATCCGCAACAGCCGCCGCAGTATGGTCCCCCCGCGCAGGGCCAGATGCCCCAAGCTCCTTATAACCCTAACACCCCGGCCAGCTAGGTAGCCAGCCTTATCCGTCTCCGCTTTTATTTTTTGTACGTATGAACTCCCCCCTGCTTTTCTTAGGCGACATCGGCGGCTCCGAGCTGATTCTGATAATGGTCGTCATTCTCATCTTTTTTGGCGCAAATAAAATTCCGGAGCTGGCCCGGGGCTTGGGCAAGGGCATCCGCGAGTTTAAGGATGCCAGCAGCGAAATCCGGAACGAGTTTGAGCGGGCCGGCCAGCCGAACCCGAATCAGCCCTATAATAACCAGGGCTACAACCCCAATCAGCCCTATCAGCCGCAAAACCCGGCTTATGGCCAGCAGCCTGCGCCCTATCAGCCGGCCCCCGGAGCGCCTACTCCCCTGGCCGGCGACTACGTAGCGCCGGTAGCGGGCTATACCGCGCCGGGCGCCGTAGATTTGCCGACGGCGGGCCAGCCGACCTTTCACCAAAGCACCCCCATTCCGCCCACGGCGGATGCGGTGCCTGGTGCGCAGCCCCGCCTCGACCAGCCATCAACCGACGTTTAAGATTTGAAACCTCTGTTTTCTTCCCTTTCGGAAATTCAGCGCGAGCTGGCGGCGGGCACTACGTCCTGCCGCCAGCTCGTTGAGTATTACCTTGATAACATCAGCCAGCGCAACGCCGAGCTGAATGTATTTCTGGAGGTATGGGCCGATGAGGCCCGCCAGCAGGCTGTTGCCGTAGATGAAAAGCTGGCCCAGGGTACGGCGGGTAAACTTGCCGGCATGGTTATCGGGCTGAAAGACGTACTGGCCTATCAGGGGCATTCGCTGCAAAGCAGCAGCCGCATTCTCGACGGATTCAAGTCGCTCTTCACCGGCACTGCCGTGCAGCGACTGCTGGCCGAGGATGCCATTTTTATTGGTCGCCAGAACTGCGACGAGTTTGCCATGGGCGGCTCAAACGAAAACTCCGCTTTCGGCCCGGTACGCAATGCGCAGGACCCCAGCCGGGTACCGGGCGGCTCGTCGGGCGGCTCGGCCGTAGCCGTCCAGGCCGATATGTGCCTGGCTTCCATTGGCTCCGATACGGGCGGCTCGGTGCGTCAGCCGGCCGCGTTTTGCGGTGTTATCGGGCTCAAGCCTACCTACTCGCGCATTTCGCGCTACGGATTGGTAGCATTTGCGTCATCTTTCGACCAGATTGGGCCTATTACGCACTCGGTAGAAGACGCAGCCCGCCTGCTGGAGGTAATGGCCGGGGCCGATGGCTACGACAGTACTGCCAGCCAGGAGCCGGTGCCTGCCTACAGCGAGCTGCTTAATCCGGCTACTCAATACCGTATCGGCTATATAGCAAACGCCATAGGCCGCCCAGGTTTGCAGGCCGAAGTGCACGAGGCGCTGCAGCAAACGCTCGATACGCTGCGTAGCCACGGCCACGCGGTAGAGGCCGTGGAGTTTCCGCTGCTGGAGGAGATGATTCCGACCTACTATATTCTTACCACGGCCGAGGCCAGTTCCAACCTCTCGCGCTTCGATGGGGTGAAGTATGGGTTCCGGGCACCCGACGTGACGGACCTGGAATCGCTCTATAAAAAGACCCGCGCCCAAGGCTTCGGCCCCGAAGTGCAGCGGCGTATTATGCTGGGCACCTTTGTGTTGAGCGCCAGCTATTACGATGCGTACTATACCAAGGCGCAGCGCGTGCGGCGGCTTATTAAAGAAAAAACCGACGAGCTGCTGCGGCAGTACGACTTTCTGGTGCTGCCTACTACGCCGACTACGGCTTTCAGGCTTGGCGAAAAGCAAGACCCGGTTTCGATGTACCTGGCCGATATTTTTACGGTGCAGGCTTCGCTGGCCGGAGTGCCTGCCATTTCGATACCCGCCGGCCAGGACCACGCGGGCATGCCCATTGGCTTACAGATACTAAGCGGGGCATTTCGGGAAGCTGATTTACTGGCTTTTGCCAATACGCTGACCACAGTAGAAGCAGCCAACTAGATTAGCCAGCGGCTTTAGCATTAAGCGAGGCGCGCAACAGTACTGGCAACCCCGCCGTATTGTTGCGCGCCTCGCTTCGGTTAGGTAGTTCAGTAATTGTCATTTACCTTAGCCTTATGAAAGTTTTACAGCAACCGTCCGCGCCCTTTACCGGCCCGCGTAGGCCGCATCTGGCGCGGCGACTGTTGCTGCTGGCCCTTACGCTGGGGGCGGTTCCGGCCTTGGCGCAGCGGGCACCTCGGAGCCACGAAGCCCCCCGCCCGCCCCAATCCAGCCTTATTCCGGGTGATACCATCCGGCAGGTGGTAGAGCTGCCTGCCGCCACGCTCGACTCGCTGGCGGCCGAGCCGCTGACCGAGCCGGCCGTTGACTCGGCCCGCCTGGTGTGGCTCCAAACGCCGCCGACGCTCTACGAGCTGGTGAACGACCGCATGAATTGCATCGAAACCGATGCGCCTCATCAATTTAACGCGGCAGTACTGGCTTATGTGCGGCTGTTTACTGAGCGGCAGCGCGGCTACACGCAGCGGGTGCTGGAGCGCGAGCAGTTTTATTTCCCGACGTTTGAAAAATACCTGGCTCAGTATAACCTGCCCACTGACCTGAAGTACTTATCGGTAGTAGAGTCGGCGCTGATACCCACGGCGAAGTCGCCGGTAGGCGCGGTAGGATTATGGCAGTTTATGCCGCCTACCGCCAGCGACCTGCGCCTGAAGCGCGACGAATGGGTAGATGAGCGCATGCACCCCGAAAAAGCCACCGAAGCCGCGTGCAAGCATCTGCGCTATCTGTACGGGGTATTTCACGACTGGGAGCTGGTGCTGGCGGCCTACAACTGGGGGGCGGGTAATATGCAGCGGGTTATTCGCAAAACCGGCAAGCATACGTTTTGGGAGCTCTATCCGCACCTACCAGCCGAAACGCGCAATTATGTACCCACCTTCACGGCCATTATGTATGCCATGAAGTATGCCAGCGAGCACGGCCTGAACGACCCGGCGCTGCGCTACCAGCGTTATGAGCCCCTCGATACCTTGGGCGTGCGCGGCCAGGCCCTCGACCTGCGCCGCCTGAGCCGGGCGCTGGGCTATGCCGACTCGCTGACGCTGGGCCGCTACAATCCCGAAGTGCGTCATGGCGGCCTGCCCGCCGGCTACCGGCCCTACGTGTTGCGCTTCCCCAGCGCGGCCCGCGAGCACCTTGGCGAGGTAGACCGTGCTACGCTGCTGGCTTATTGCCAGCCGCTTACCGACCTGCCGCAGCTGCTAGCTCCCCGCCCGGTGCGGCTGGCGGGCGTTGCGCCCTGGCCAACCCGCGATGAGCTGGCTGCCAGCAGCGGCCCCCGCGCCGAAACCAGCGAAACTACGCCGCGCTACCGCCGCTTGCACTACACTGTGCGCCGGGGCCAGACAGTAGCAACCGTGGCCGAAAAATTTGAGGTGAGCCCGGCGCAGGTACGCCGCTGGAACGAGCTGCCCAAGCACGCCACCCTGAAGCCCGGCCGCGAGCTGGTCGTGTTTGTGCCCATGCCAGCCGCCCCGGCACCTGCTCCCGTAGCAAGTGCTTTACCCGCTACGCTGGTACCGCACCGGATTGCTCAGGCTGATAGTGCGATGCAGGCTCTGGCTGCCGCCAATGCGCGCTACGCCCGTGAGGCCCAGCTACTGGCGCAGCGCGAGGCCACTCAGGCGCAGGAGCTGCTGCGTATTCAGAAACAGCAGGCGGCCCGCGTGGCGGCGCAACAGCGCCAGGCTATTTTCCGGGCGGCAGCCTTGGCAAAAGCAGCGGCAGCTGAAGAAAAGGCCCAGCAGCTGGCTAACACCAAAGCCCAGGCTCCCACCGCCCCCGACGACCTCGTGGCCAGCGCCGATAGCAGCGCGGCTCCAGCTCACCCCCGCCGCAGCCGCCCGAAGCCACTGGCTGCTGCACTGGCGCAGCCCCGCGAAGCAGCCGAGCCTTCACTGGCTTCAAAGGCTGGTAGCAGGCCAGTCCACAAAGCAGATACATATATCGTGCGGCCCGGCGACAACCTGACTAAGCTGGCCCAGGAGCATGGCGTGACGGTAGCGCAGGTGCGGGAATGGAATGAGCTGCCGGGTGAAAGTGTGCTGGTAGGCCAGCGGCTGCGCTTTGGCGCCGCCCCCGATGCGCTGGCCACCCACGCCGACGGCCAGCGCAAGCCTGAGCGTGCCGAGCCCCGCCTGAGTACGCATACGGTGCAGGCCGGCGATACGCTCTACAATATCTCGCGCCGCTTTGGCGTAAGCGTGGAAGAGCTGCGCCGCCTCAATCACCTCACTACCGATGCCGTGAAGCTGGGGCAAAAGCTGGTAGTGCAGGCTGGCTAGATTTACAGCAAGCTATTCCGCTCTTATTCCTGACCAAGCAGCACGCAAGACGGGGGCTGCTTCCTGCACCTGCTTATCTCAGGCCGACAACTTTACTTGCCCACCGGCGCCCGGCGTAGTGTATGCCGGGCGCTGTTTTTTTGGATAAGCCCGGCCGGTATAACCAAATGTACCCGAACTTGCGGCCTGGAATTCCGCCCTGCCCAGTAACCTATACGATTGCGATGCTTAAGATAAACCGCGAAGATGCCCTGGCCTACCACGAGCAAAGCCCGCAGGGGAAGATTGAAGTTGTTCCCACTAAGCCCGTCAGCACCCAGCTCGACCTGGCGCTGGCTTACTCGCCGGGCGTGGCCGAGCCGTGCAAGGAAATCGCTAAAAACCCCGACGACGTGTATAAATACACGGCGAAAGGCAACCTGGTAGCCGTTATCTCAAACGGCACAGCGGTGCTGGGCCTGGGCAACATCGGGCCCGCCGCCAGCAAGCCTGTGATGGAAGGCAAAGGCGTACTATTCAAGAAGTTTGCCGGTATCGACTGCTTTGATATCGAGATTGATGCCAACGACCCCGACGAGTTTATCCGCATCGTGAAAGCGCTGGAGCCCACGTTTGGCGGCATCAACCTGGAAGATATTAAGGCTCCCGAATGCTTCCGTATTGAAACGGAGCTGAAGGCGCTGATGAAGATTCCGGTGATGCACGACGACCAGCACGGCACGGCCATTATTTCATCGGCCGCGCTGCTGAATGCGCTCGAAGTAGTGGGCAAAAAGATTGAGAATATCCGCCTGGTAGTGAGTGGCGCGGGCGCGGCCGCCATTTCCTGCCTGCGGCTGTACGTGGCGCTGGGCCTGAAGATAGAGAACGTGGTTGTCTTTGATAAAGACGGGGTTATCAATACCCAGCGGACCAACCTTGCTCCGATTCAGATGCAGTTTGCCACCACGCGGCCGATTTCGACGCTCGACGAGGCAATGGAGGGCGCCGATGTATTTCTGGGTCTTTCGGCCGCCAAGGTGCTGCCGGCCGGCCTGCTGCTGCGCATGGCCGACAACCCCATCGTGTTTGCGCTGGCCAACCCCGAGCCCGAAATCAGCTACGAGCTGGCCACCAGTACCCGGCCCGACCTGATTATGGCCACTGGCCGCTCGGACCATCCGAACCAGGTGAATAATGTATTAGGATTTCCCTATATATTCAGGGGTGCCCTGGATGTGCGGGCTACCGAAATAAACGAGGCTATGAAACTGGCGGCCGTGCGCGCCCTGGCCGAGCTAAGCAAGGAGCCGGTGCCCGATATGGTGAACAACGCTTATGGCGACAACACGCTGGCGTTTGGGCGCACGTATCTCATTCCCAAGCCCCTGGACCCGAGGTTGATTACCAGTCTGTCGCCGGCCGTGGCGCGGGCCGCCATGGAAAGCGGCGTGGCCCGCCGGCCCATCACCGACTGGCAGGCCTACGAAGACGAGCTACGGGCGCGCCTGGGCCTCGACCGCAAGCTGATGAACCGCATCACGTCGGCGGCCCGCGCCAACCCCAAGCGCGTGGTCTTTGCGGAGGCCGATAACTACAAAATTCTCAAGGCCGCGCAGCTCGTGCGCGACGAAGGCATTGCCCACCCCATTTTGCTGGGGCCGCACGCCAAGATTCAGGCCATTGCCCAAGCCAATAATATTGACCTGGATGGCTGCGAAATCCTTGATATTCTGCAGGATGAAGCCACGCGCACCGAGTACGCCGAGCTGCTGTACGAGAAGCGGCAGCGCCGGGGCATTACCCTGTACGAGGGCAAGCGCTTGCTGCGCGAGCGCAACTATTATGCGGCTATGATGGTGGAAACCGGGGCCGCCGACGCCTGCATTACGGGCCTTACCAAGGATTATGGCAAGAGCCTCATCCCGTCGCTGCAGGTTATCGGGCCGGCCGACGGCATCAAGCGGGTATCGTCGATGTACATTATCCAGAACAAGAAAGGGCCGTACTTTTTCGCCGACACTACGGTGAACATTAATCCGACGGCAGAGGAAATGGTGGAGATTATCGGCCTCACGGCGCGGGCGGTGCGCTTCTTCGACTCGGAGCCGCGCGTGGCGGTTATTAGCTACTCCAACTTTGGCTCGAATGCCGGCCCGCTGCCCGAAAAAACCCGCCGGGCCACCGAGCTGGCCAAGCAGCGCTACCCCGACCTGCTCCTCGACGGCGAAATGCAGGCCAACGTGGCCCTGAACCTCCAGCTGCTGCAGGAAAACTACGGGTTTTCGCCTTTGGCGGCCAAAGGAGCTAACACGCTGATTTTCCCGAATGTAGAGTCGGGCAACATTGCCTACAAGGTGCTTCAGGAAATTGGCGGCTCCGAGGTAATCGGGCCGGTGCTGATGGGTATGCGCAAGCCGGTGCATATTCTACAGCTCGGCGCTAGCGTGCGCGACATCGTGAACATGACCGCCATTGCGGTAGTGGATGCGCAGCGCGACGGCAAAGCACTGTAGCGTAGAGCTTGAGGGATGAAGATTCAATGTTATTTTTGATAGATTGAATGTGCTGGGCGAGCGGCCGGAAGTTGTTTTTCGGCCGCCCCTACCACTTATTCAACCAAACGGCCTTGCACTGGCTGGGGCAATCGGCCCCGCCGCTGGTTGCTGGCTGGCTTCACCTCCATCCCACCCCTATGATTGCCTACCTCGACGGTAAACTCGCCTATAAAGACCCTACCCAAGCCATTATTGATACTGGTGGCGTGGGCTATGAGGTAAAGATTTCACTGGCAACTTACTCCAAGCTGCCCGTCGAGCTGGAGAAAGTAAAGGTGTACACTTACCAGCACGTGAAGGAAGACGGGCAAACGCTCTACGGCTTCCTGGACCCGAACGAAAAAGCGCTGTTTCTGCACCTGATTTCGGTTTCGGGCATTGGGCCGGGCACGGGCATCAACATGGTGAGCAGCATGGGCGTGGGCGAGATTCGCCAGGCCATTGTAAACGAAGACGTGCGGGCTATCCAGAGTATTAAAGGTGTGGGACCCAAAACGGCTCAACGTGTGATTCTGGAGCTGAAAGACAAGCTGCGCAAAGACGAGCTGCTGGCCAAAGCGGGGGTTGATACTGTGCCGTTGGCGCGCCAGCACAATACGCAGCGCCAGGAAGCGTTGCAGGCATTAGTCATGCTGGGCTTTGCCCGTGCTGCCGCTGAAAAAAATCTTGACCAGATTCAGCACAAGCACGGCAACGACCTGAGCGTGGAAGAGCTCATTAAGTTTGCCCTGAAATCACATTAGGGTTTTAAGCCACTATCTTCTGCTTCCTGTAAGCACCATGCGCTAGCGCACGGCCTCCGGCGAGCTGCCGGGGGCGCTCCGCTGCCAGCGCCTGGCAAAGCCTACCAGGTTGCCAGCAAGGTTTTGGCCAGCTACTCAACATTGTCTAAATCCGGTCCCGCTTTGCGGCGGCGGCCGCACCTGCCATCTGCTTGAAGTCTCTACTGTCTGTCGGTTCTAAATTCGTTACCTCGGGTACGCTACTGGCGGTGGCTGTGGTATCGTCGGTGTTGGTGGCTGTGTGGGCGGCTCCGGCAGGGGCAGCCGGGCGCCGCTACCCAACTACCTGGAATACGTGGGTAAGCCGGTTAGGGTTGCCGCTCCAGGGCCTGCCGGCCCAGACTACGCCGGCCGATACCAGCCGCTACCGGCCCAGCCGCCGCCCGCGCCTGCGTACCGTGCGCGACCGCCCGGGCAGCCACTTTTCGCCACGGGGCCGCCGCTCGCCGCTGATTTTGCCGCTGCCCAAGACCGTGAAGCTGGTGGTAACGCCCGACGACAGCCTGAAGAACTACAACGTGCGCGAAACGGTGGGCTCGCAGATAGACTACCGCGACCCGACTACCATCTCGCAGCAAGACCTGCTGAAGTACCAGGAGCGGCAGGCCATCAACGACTACTACCGGCAAAAGGCCATGGGCGGCATTGCCGGGGCGCCCGCCGCGCCGGGCAGCCCGCAGGCCCAGCGCCTGATTCCGAAAATATACCTCGGGCCGGTGGCCGACCGCATTTTTGGGGGTTCCTACATCGATATCCGGCCCGCCGGCTCGCTCACCTTTAAGGCGGGCGCGAAGTTTAACGTGAACCGCAACCCGGCCCTGACCCTGCGCCAGCAAAGCGTGGGCGACTTCATATTTGAGCAAAACATGAACCTGAGCCTGAGCGGGCAGGTCGGTACCAAGCTCAAGCTGACGTTTAACTACGACACCAAGGCGGCATTCGACTTCGACAACCAGATGAAGTTTGACTACGCCGGGCAGCCCACCGACATTCTGCGCAAGCTGGACCTGGGCAACGTGAGCATGCCCCTGAACAACTCGCTGATAACGGGCGGCTCCAACCTGTTCGGCATCAAGACGCAGCTGCAATTTGGCCGGCTGGGCGTTACGGCGGTGGCCGCCACGCTCCGCGGCTCACAAGACGAGGTGCGGGTGCAGAACGGGGCGCAAAGCCGCACGTTTGAGCTGAAAGCCAGCCAGTACGAGAAAGACCGGCACTACTTTCTGTCGCAGTATTTCCGCGACAACTATGACCAGGCGCTGCGCGGACTGCCTACGGTGCAGAGCGGCTTCGAGATTCGCCGCCTCGAAGTGTGGGTAACCAACGACAACCGCACCACCGACAACCTGCGCAACGTAGTAGCCCTGATGGACCTGGGCGAGCCCCGGCAGGAGCGCCTCTACCGGCAGCAGTTTTTCAACCGGGCCAGCACGCCCTCGGTAAAGACGCCACCGAAGAACCAGGCCAACTATCTCTACCAGTCGCTGCCGAGCGCCACCGATGCCAACCGCAACAACCTCAACGTAGAGACTTTCCTCAACAACCTCCCGACGCCGGGCGGGAGCGTGGCACTGGTCAAAAACCTGGACTACGAACGTATGCGGGCCCGCAAGCTCACGCCCAGCGAGTACACCTTCAACGCCCAGCTTGGCTATGTAAACCTGAATACGGCCCTGCTGCCGGACCAGGTGTTGGGCGTGAGCTACGAGCTGCTCTACAATGGCAAGTCTTACACCGTGGGGGAGACGCAGACGGAGTACACCAACGTGGGGGCCGACCAGGTTATCTTCCTCAAGATGCTGAAGGCTACCAACCCGGGCGTTGGCATTGCTGACCCAAGCGTGAACCCGGCCAACCCCAACCTGCTGACGCACAACACGCCGACCTGGGATTTGATGATGAAAAACATCTATTCCCTGAATACCTCGCAGGTGAACCGCGACAATTTTCAGCTTCAGCTTATCTACAAGGACGACATCACGGGCGTTGACCTGATTTCGCTGAAGGAGGGGGCTAAGATTCAGAACATTCCGCTGATACAGGTCATGGGCCTCGACCGCGTAAATGCCAACAACGACCGCAACCCGGATGGCAACTTCGACTTCTTCCCCGGTATCACCATCGATACGGAGCTGGGCAAGATAATCTTCCCCAGTGTGCAGCCATTCGGCTCGTACCTGAAGGCGCAGTTCGATACCACGGGCACCACGCCCGGCATCAACACGGCCAATGAGCGGCTGCTGGCCCAGAAATACGTGTACCAGGCGCTGTATAACCAGACGCAGAGCGACGCGCAGCAGCAGCAGACCAAGGACAAGTTTGTGCTGCGGGGGCGCTTTCAGGGCACGAGCACCGATGAGATAAACCTGCCGGGCATCGGGGTGGCGCAGGGCTCGGTAAAAGTGTACTCGGGCAGCACGCTGCTTACCGAAGGGGTTGACTACCAGGTTTTCTATGACCAGGCCAAGGTTAAGATTCTCAATCCCTCGTACCTGAACTCGGCCAACGAGCTGCGGGTCGACTTTGAGAAGAGCGCCCTGGTGCAGGTGCAGCCGCGCAAGCTGCTGGGGGCCCGCTTCGACTACGCGCTAAACAAGGATATTACGCTGGGGGCCACGGCCATGCACATTCTGGAAAACCAGGCGCCCGGCATCAACCGCGTGAACGTAGGCGACGAGCCGGCCAACAACACCATTCTGGGGGCCGATATCAGCCTGCGCAAAGACAGCCGGGTGCTCACCAAGCTGGTGGATTACCTGCCCTTTGTGTCGACCAAAGAAGTATCGACGGTGGCCTTTACCGGCGAGGTAGCCAAGCTCATTGCCGGGCAGTCGCAGCTGGGCAACGGAGAAAACGGCGTGAGCTACCTCGACGACTTCGAGAATGCCCGTACGCCCTACACGCTGGGGGGCCTGGCGGCCATTCCGTCCTGGCGCCTGGCGGCTACGCCCGCGCCCATTGCGGGCAGCAACATTGATGGCCTGGTCAATGGCTACCACCGCGCCAAGCTGGCCTGGTACACCATCGACCAGACGTACTACACCGGTGGCCCCAGCGTGCCGACCGGCATCACCACCCAAACATTAAATAATCACTATACTCGCGGCGTTCCGCGCAACGAGATTTTCCCGAATAAAGACCTCGGGGCAACCGGCAATGGCTACGAGTATACGTTTGACATGGCCTACTACCCCGAGGAGCGCGGCCCCTACAACTATACGCCCAACATTCAGGGCACGAACGGCCGGTTGTTCTCGCCGGCCGCCGGCCTGCCCGACAATAAGTTTGGCGGCATTGCGCGCGGCATCACCTTCGATACTGACTTCGACAACGCCAACATCGAATACCTCGAATTCTGGCTGCTCGACCCTTTCATCAAGGGCAAGAATGGGCTGGTAGCGGCGCTCAACAGCGACCCTACCAGCCCACGGCAATACGTGGACGATACCAGGGGCGGCGACCTGTTTATCAACCTGGGCAACATCAGCGAGGACGTGCTGCGCGACCAGGGCCAGCACGAGTTTGAGAACGGCCTGCCCGTGCCGGGCCAGGATACTACCGGCGTACTGCGCACCACGCCCTACGGCCGCGTCACGACCCAGCAATTTCTGCTCGATGCCTTTAATGCTACGCCCGGCGCCCGCGCCAGCCAGGACGTAGGCCTGGATGGCCTGAATGATACCGACGAGCAGGCCTTCTTCAAATCGACGCTGGCTGACCCCTCGGGCGATGACTTCCACCACCACCTCGACCCGATTTACGACGCCAACAACACCCAGCTTCTGGGCCGCTACAAAGACTACGACAACTACGAAGGCAACTCGCCCGAAAACTCGCAGCTCAGCTCCACGGCTTACCCCGACAAGGAAGACCTGAACCGCGACAACGTTATCCAGACCACCGAGCAGTACTACGAATACCCCATTCACCTGGTACCCGGCCAGCTCACGGTAGGCCAGAACTACATCACCGACAAGGTAATAGCCACGGCCCCCAGCGCCACGGGCGGCAGCGGCGAAAACGTAACGTGGTACCAGTTCCGGGTGCCGATACGCCAGTACCAGCGCGTAGAAGGCAATGGCGGCCAGCCATTTGGCTTTAAAAACATTCGCTTTGTGCGCATGTATATGACCGGCTGGCAGCAGCCGGTGGTACTGCGCATGGTGCAGCCGCAGTTTGTGGCCAACCAGTGGCGCGAATACCTGAGCCGCATCTCGGACCCCAAGGCCGGGCCCATTGCCGGCATTGCCACCGATGCCGACGCGTTTACCATTTCGACGGTGAGCGTGGAGGAAAACGGCTTAACGCAGGGCAGCACCGGCTCTAATGCGGCTATTCCGTACGTGGTGCCGCCCAATATTACCCGCGACGTGGAGTATGGCTCCACGGCCGTATCGCGGCAGCAAAATGAGCAAAGCCTGCGCTTGTGCGTGGATAACCTGCGCGACGGCTACGCCAAGGCTTCTTACAAAAACCTCACGACCAACCTGCTGCGCTACAAGCGCCTGCGCATGTACCTGCACGCCGAGTCCAGCAACGCCGGCGTTACGGTTGCCGACAGCAGCGTGCGGGCATTCATTCGCATCGGCACCGATTACAGCCAGAACTACTATGAATACTCCCTGCCGCTGGTTATCACCAAACCTGGCTCTACGGCCCAAACCGACGTGTGGCCTGTTGCCAACAACGTAGACCTGGCCTTGCAGGACTTTATCGATGCCAAGGCCGCCCGCAACGCCCAAGCAGTAGTAAACTACACTATCCCCTTTACGTATCGGCGGCCCAACGGAGTTATCATCACGGTAATCGGCAACCCCGACCTGTCGGCGGTGCAGGGCTGCATGATTGGTATTCTGAACCCGGCGGCTACTGCTACCAACTCCGATGCCAGTGAGAAAAGCGTGTGCCTGTGGGCCGATGAGTTCCGGGTATTTGACTTCGACAGCCAGGGCGGCTGGGCCGCCAACGCCCGCCTGAACGTGAAACTGGCCGACCTGGCCAACATCACGGCTACCGGCTCGTTTATCGGGGTGGGCTTCGGGGGCTTGCAGGACAAAGCTCAGCAGCGCTCGACCAGCGACGTGCTGCGCGGCGACCTCAACGCCACGGTGGCGGCCGAGAAGTTTTTGCCCGCCCAGCTGCACCTGAAAGTGCCGGTGCTGGTGCAGGCCGGCCGCCAGACCATCACGCCGCAGTACGACCCGCTCGACCCCGATACCAAGCTCGACCAAAGCCTGCTGAAATTTAAGGATGCGGCTGCCGCGACCGAATATAGAAATCTGGTAGTAGACCGCACAACCACGCGCAGCATCTCGGTGCTGAACGTGCGCAAGGACCGGGTGCCCACCAAAACCAAGCAGCACCCCTGGGACATTGAGAACGTGGCCGTCAGCTACGCCATCACCGAGCGCCTGCACACCGACATTAATACCCAGCGCGACTATACGCAGTCGTACACCGCCGCGCTGGCCTACGTGTACCAGACCCAGCCGCGCAACTTTACGCCCCTGGCCAAGCTCAAGGCACTTGACAATCCTTATTTAAAGATATTTCAGCAAATTAACTTTACGCCGCTGCCCTCGCGCTTCTCGTTCCGCACCGACCTCGACCGGCGCTACAACGAGCGCTTTTTGCAGCGCGTAACCGAGCCCGGCACCCTGCCCAGCACGGCCGGTATCGACGGCGTTTTTTATAAGTCGTTCTACATCAGCCGGATTTACGACCTGAAGTGGGACCTGACCAAGGCACTTATTTTCGATTACACGGCCAACAACCGGGGCGTAATTGACGAAGGCGCGGGCCAGAGCATCGGCAATAGCGCCGATGCTATTAACAACCGCGCGCTGCTCTGGGACCATCTAAAAACTGGCGGCCGTACTACCAATTTCACTCAGACGGCCGCTCTCACCTATCGCCTGCCCCTCGACAAGTTTCCGCTCACCGACTGGCTCTCAGCCGATGCGCGCTACTCGGCCCACTATAGCTGGCAGGCGGCCTCCACGGCGTTGCGGGCGGGCGTCATTGACCCGATTCGCCGCAGCGATGGCAGCCTCGACACTACCACGACCGTACTCAACCTCGGCAATACCATTCAGAACAATGCCGAAATGAGCGCCAATGGCAAGATTGACCTGGTAAAGCTCTACAACAAGGTTAAATTCCTGAATATTATCAACAACGCCCCGCCGCCGGCCCGGCCCCCGGTCGTGGCCATTGACCCCAACAACCCGACCCGGCCCAAGCCGGCCGCGCCCGACACGGCCCGCAAAGACCCTTTGCGCCTCGTAAAAGCGGTACTGAGGGCCGTGATGACGGCGCGTAATCTCAACTTCACCTACACTCGCTCCTCTGGCACGCTGCTGCCGGGCTACCTGCCCAAGACCAACTTTCTGGGCTTGCAGCAGGGCTCGCTCGCGCCGGGCATTCCCTTCATCCTGGGCAAGCAGTATGACCCCGGCGAGCTGTATGGCTACGCCAACGCGCGGCGCTGGTACACCGACCAAAGCCAGTACCTGAACACGCCGCTGTCGAATATTCTGACCGAAAACCTCACCGCCCGCACCGCGCTGGAACCCTTCCGGGGCTTTAATATTCAGCTCGACCTGCGCCGACAGAAGGTGCGCAACAACGAGGCCTACTACCGCCGCGCCATCGATACCGTCAGCGCCGCCTACAAGGAGCTGGGCACGCTGGTTCCCGTGCAGGGCCAGCCTGGTCAGCCTAATCAGCCTTACATAATGGCCCCGACCCAGGCGCTGGGCACCGGCACGTACAGCGCGACTACCATCACCATCCAGACCTTATTTAACGACCTGGGGGCCAATGGCGAAACCAGCAAGGCCTTCGACCGTTTTGTCCAGAACCGGGGTATTGTGCAGCAGCGCCTGCAGGCGGCCAACCCGAACACGACCATCACGACCACTACGGGCGGCATCACGACTACACAGGTGGTGCCCGGATACTACAGCTACAACTCGCAGGATGTACTGCTCCAGAGTTTCCTCGATGCCTACCACGGCAAGTCGTCGGATGGCTACCAGGCCAAGCAGTTTGACCCTTTCGGGGTGATTCCGCTGCCCAACTGGCGCATCGACTACAACGGGTTATCCGACCTGCCGGCCATTCGCAACGTCTTCCGCTCATTTACCCTCAACCACGCCTACTCGTCGGTGTACAACATGGGCGGCTACACCACCTCCACCAACTACGCCTCGGAGCCCGGCTTTTTTAACAGCAGCGCCGGCGATATTCTGCCCTACGTACTAAACTCGACCGGCCAGTACGTGCCCTACTACGTTATCGGGCAGGTGAGTATTGTGGAAAGCCTCACCCCATTTATCGGTGTCAATTTCCAGACCGTGAACAACGTAACCGGCCGCGTGCAGTACAATACCAGCCGCGCCGTGGCCCTGAACGTAACCAACGCCCAGATAACCGAGCTGCATACTACCGAGTTGGTTATCGGCCTGGGCTACGCCGCCACCGGCTTTAAGCTGCCCTTCCGGGTGGGGGGCGAGCAGCGCACCCTTAAAAACAACCTCACTGCCCGCCTCGACCTCAGCATCCGCGACAACGCAACCATCCAGCGCAGCATCATCAACTCGGTAGACCCGCAGGATGCGACCGCTACTAACCCGAGCTTCGTGGGAACGTCGAGCAGCCAGATTACTAACGGCTCGCTGCAAGTGCAGCTGCGCCCCACCATCGATTACCTGCTCAATACCCGGCTCAACCTCCAGTTCTACTTCACCCAGACCATCACCCAGCCCCGCGTGAGCAATGCCTTCCGCAATGCCACCACCGAAGGCGGCATTCAGCTGCGCTACAGCCTCCAGTAGCGGGGCCGGTACCGGGCTTCGGATTCTCTGGCCTTCGGCGGGCTGCCCTTACTTTTGCCGCAGGTTTCTCTCTTACTTCTCCCCCATTCAGTATGAATATCCCCGCCACCCTGCACTACACCAAAGACCACGAATGGATTAGCGTGGACGGTGACACGGCCACCATCGGCATTACCGACCACGCGCAGCATGAACTGGGCGACATTGTGTATGTTGATATCGACACGGTCGATAAAGACGTTGCGCAGCACGACGTATTCGGTACGGTAGAGGCCGTAAAAACGGTTTCCGACTTGTTCAGCCCCATCAGCGGCACCGTACTCGAAGTAAACCCCAAGCTGGCCGACGCGCCCGAAACCGTAAACTCGGACCCTTACGGCGACGGCTGGATTATTAAGATGAAGATAGCCAACCCCGGCGAGGTAGCGGCCTTGCTGTCGGCCCAGGCCTACGGCGAGCTGATTGGCGCGTAGCGCGGCCCGTCGGCCTTACCTTACCACACGTCATGCGAAGCGGCTTCGGCCCGCTGCGCATGACGTTCTTTTTTGCTTACCCCGCCATGAAAACGCTTACCCGACGCTTCTACGGCCGTCTGGCCCTCGCCTGGGTCGCCGTGATGCTGGTCCTGACCCTGACCCCGGCGCAGGACATGCCCCGCACGCCCGAGTGGAAGCTGCTTTCGTTTGATACGGCCGCCCACGCCGGGGTATTTGCCGTGCTGGCCGGCCTGGGCTGGCTGTGGGCACGGTGCGTGCCCCGGCTGGCGCGCTACGCCGGCGGCTGGGTGCTGCTGGGATGCGTGCTATTTGGCGGCTTAATTGAGCTACTTCAATATATAATGAACATGGGCCGCCACGCCGAGTGGACCGACCTGCTGGGCGATACCATTGGGGCAGCACTGGTGCTGGCCGGGGCGGGCCTGGCCGGCCGCGGCCGGCGCCGGTCGGCGCTACCCCTGGCCTTCTTGCTAGTGCTACCCGACTACGCCCACGCCCAGGCTGCCGAGCCCGATTTAGCCCGCGCCCGCCGCACCATCGAAGAGTTAGCTTCCCCCAAAATGCACGGGCGGGGCTACGTGCAGCAGGGCGAGCACCTGGCCGCCGCTTACCTGCGCAACCGGCTGCGGCAGCTGGGCTTGCAGCCGCTGGCCCCCGATTACACGCAGCCGTTTACCCTGGATGTAAATACGTTTCCGGGGAAGGTGGACTTAACCCTCGCGCCCAACTACGGCGCCCTGCCCAGCCCAAGTACCAGACTTATTGCCGGCACCGATTTCATTGCGGCCCCGGCATCCGGCCCGGCTCATCTGCAGGCGGAGGTTATACCGTTCGACACCCTGGTTTTTCAGGATTCTACCAGGGCCCGGCGGTACTTGCTGCCCCAGCCCGGCCCTGTCAGCAAGCCCTGCCCAAGCTGCCCGCTTCTGCTGCGGGCCCGCGACTACGAGCGCCTGGCCAGCCTGCCCGCCGCTACCAAGGCGCGCATTAGCCAGCGCCCGCAAGTGATGCTGGTTCCTAAGCTGACGGCCTCACTGGCTGATGACCAGGAACCAGCTGCGCGGCTAGAGGTTCTGGCGGCTAAATGGCCCGCCCCTGCCAGCACTCCTTATGCCAAGATAGACCTCGATGCTCAGCTCCTGCACAACTACCAAACCCAGAACCTTGCTTCCATCGTGCGCGGCAGCGCTCAGCCAGATAGCTTTCTAGTCGTTTCGGCCCACTACGACCACCTGGGCATGATGGGCCGCAACGTTTATTTTCCGGGGGCCAACGACAATGCCAGCGGCGTGGCGCTGCTGCTGGAGCTGGCTGCCTATTACGCCCGGCCCGAAAACCGCCCCGCCTGCTCGGTGGTGTTTCTGCTTTTTGGGGCCGAAGAAGCGGGGCTGGTGGGCTCTACCTATTTCGTGCAGCACCCGCTGATACCGCTGGCCCGTATCAAATTCCTGCTCAACCTCGACCTGCTGGGCACCGGGGAGGAAGGCGCCACCGTAGTAAATGGCCGGGTGCACGAAGCGGCTTTTCGTCGGCTCACGTTCTTCAACGAGGCCCACCACTACCTGCCGCGCCTCACCGCCCGGGGCCCGGCCGCCAACTCCGACCACTTCCCGTTTTCGCAAGCCGGGGTGCCGGCATTTTTCCTCTACACACGCGGCGGCAGCCTGGCTTACCACAACGTAAACGACCAGCCGGCCGCGCTTTCGCTGGCGGGCTTCGCGGGTGCCTTCGGGCTGGCCCGCGACTTTCTGAATGAGCTAGCCAGCAATTGAGCATTCCTTATATTAATTATTTCTAATATAAGGAATATCCGCTCCACCGCTGCCCCATGCTATAAAGATTGTATAAACGCAAAAAACCCCAGCCTAGTGGCCGGGGAGTTCTGCGTCTGGCGCTGCAAGTACAGCTTAAACTGGTGGGCCTAGCCGTTGGCTTTGAGTGAGTTCAGGATACGCTTGGCCAGGGGCTCCCATTCGGGCTTCTGGCGGTCGGCACAGTTAAATGTGCAGATGAGCAACTTACCCTGCACGTCGGTGAAGAACACGAGCGTGTACACTTCGTGGCCCATCTCGGGCTTCATGAATTCGAGGTAGCCTACCTTACGGTTGCCTACTTCCTTCACGCCTTCGCCAAACCAGGTGGTCTGTTTATACTGCTTGTGGTAAGCCTTGGCAAAGTTATCCTGGTACACCTGCACCATGTCCTGGTCGGCGTCGTTGTCAGAATAGTTGAAGGCCAGCGATACCAGGTTGTTATTGGTGAATACTACGCTGGGGCGGCTGCTGGCGTGGGCGTAGGCGAAATCCATCTGCTGCTCGGTCATAACCTCGAAGCCCTTGGGAATCAGCACTTCTACGCGCTCGCTTAGCACGCGCTTCTTTACCAGTTCAATCTCAGAAGCGGGGCGCGCTGCCATGAGTAGGCTTGCGCAGGAAGTGAGCAGCAAGAGTACTAGTTTTTTCATGGGAGTAGAGTGGTAAAAGGTAGTAGTAGAAGTAAAATAAAATTTATCCGGTTTTGATTGGCTTTCGATTCGGAATCTAAGTTACACACAAAATGCAAGTTCTGTTCCAAAAACACCTCAACGGCTAGCAGGTGCGAAAATAGTTTTTGCCGCCCCTGCGTTACTTGGCTTAACATACTGATTATGTGAGCAAAAACAAGTTCCTTTAAAAGAGAAGGTTTCGTGAAAATTCGTTAAACCGCGCCTGTAACCGCTTCATTTTTCTTCTATAAATCCAAAAAAGGACTGGAAAGATACAGAGGTTTTTTTCAGTTTCAGTAAGTGGAACCTTTTTTACTATACGTGAAACCCTGGGCCCTGGATTTAGTTACAGGATATTATTAAGCTGCTCTTTGATTTTTTCCAGTTCTTCTTTCATCCCTACCACCAGATGCTGAACGGTGGCATCATTTGCTTTTGAGCCTATCGTATTGATTTCCCGGCCTATTTCCTGAGCCAGGAAGCCGAGCTTTTTGCCCACCGCCTCGTCGGGCTGCCGGGTAGCCAGCTCAAAGTAGTCGAGGTGAGCCGCCAGGCGAACTTTTTCTTCGGCAATGTCCAGCTTCTCGATGTAGTACAATACTTCCTGCTCGAAGCGGGTAGCATTAAACTGCTCGTGCTGGGTGAGTTCGGCCAGGTGCGCGGTCAGGCGCTGGCGCACGTGCGCCACGCGCTGCGGGTCGTGCAGCTCCACGGCCGCCAGCTGCTGCCGAATGGTAGCCAGGTAGCCCAGAATTTCCTGCTGCAGCGTCTGGCCCTCGTCTTGCCGAAACTGCTGCATGGCTGCCAGCGCCTCGGTGAGCAGCGGTTGCAGCTCGGCCCAGACTGGGTCTTCGGCTCCGGTTTCGGCCTGGCTGGTCTGGGCTGCTTCGGAAGCCGTGGGCACCACGCCGGGCAGGCGCAGGGCGGCCAGCAGGGTTTCTTCGGTAGCGGCCAGGCCCAGGCTTTGGGCTACAGCTTGCAGCTCGTGAAAGGCGGCCAGCAGAGCCGGGCGGTTGAGCGCCGTGGCGGCCGCCGCGCTGGCCGGACGGTTAAAGTCAAGATTGAAATTAACCTTGCCGCGTAGCAGGGCCTTGGTGATTTGCTGGCGGATTTCGAGCTCGTGCGCTTGCAGAAAGCGCGGCAGGCGCAGGGTCAGGTCGAGGGTTTTGGAATTGAGCGAGCGCAGCTCGGCCGTCGCGGTATAGCGGTCTGTATCGCGGTGGGCCTGGCCGAAGCCCGTCATGGAAAGCAACATAAACGAAGAAGTAAGCGCGGGGCATCGGCTGGTTGAGCATACAATATTACGGCGTAAGCAGCCCTTTGACCCTTCGCGAAATACCCTTTCCGGACCTTTGGGCGATTACCGACCTCAATTGCTCGCCGACTGCCGGGTATTACTCGCTGAATACTATGAGATATAGTATTTGGGAGCTATTCGGGCGCCGCCCCAGCCCGAGTAGCTCCCACTACCCGTGTTACGGCAGTATTACGAGTAGCGCTGATTACCAATGATTTGATAAACACCGGGCTGACCGATAGCCCACAATGCCGGGGGACCTTTGCGTTCGCATTGGCCTAACCCCCTTTTTATGCGCACTCTTACTATCGGTCGGACCGCCACGCGGCTGACAATTCTCCTTCTACTGCTGCTGCTGGCTAAGCTGGCCTCGGCGCAGGTCACCACTTCGGCCATTAGCGGCAAGATTAGCTCCGACAAAAACGAGGACCTGATTGGCGTAACGGTAGTGGCTACCAACGCGCCCACCGGTACCAAGCGCGGCACCGCCACTGAGCCCGACGGCCGCTTTACCATCCCCAACCTGGCGCCCGGCGGGCCTTATACCGTGACGGTAACCTACGTTGGCTATAAGGAACAGACCATCAGCAATGTGTTTCTGACCCTGGGCAATACCACCCGCCTCAACTTTACGCTGGCCGCCGAGGCCCAGGCGCTGAACGAGGTAGTGGTAGTAGGCAACACCCAGGCCACCAAAACCGGGGCCGGCACCAACGTAAGCAGCGCCCAGCTCCAGCAGCTGCCGACCATCTCGCGCAGCATCCAGGACTTTACCCGCCTCGACCCGCGCAACTCGAACAACTCGTTTGCGGGCAGCTCGTTTCGCTACAACAACATTACCCTGGATGGCGCCGTGAACAACGACGCCATTGGTTTTTCGCCCTCGCTGGGCGGCACCAGCGGCACCAGCGGCCTGCCGGGCAGCTCGGCCCGCGCCAACCCGATTTCGCTCGATGCCATTCAGGAGATTCAGGCCTCAGTGGCGCCGTTTGACGTGAAGCTGGGCAACTTTACGGGCGGCTCGATAAACGCCGTGACGCGCTCGGGCTCTAACGAGTTTCACGGCTCGGTGTATGGCTTTGGCCGCAACCAGAACATTACGGGCAAGAGCATCGACGGCACCAACTCGAAAATCGGCTCGTCGTACCACGACTACCAGACCGGCTTCCGCCTGGGCGGGCCAATCATTAAGAATAAGCTATTCTTCTTCACCAACGCCGAGATTGCCCGCCGCCAGGAGCCGCAGTTTTACGCGGCCGGCGCACCGGGCTCGCCCGTGTCGCTGGACCTGGCCAAGCTGATTGCCGACAAGCTGCAAACCACTTACAACTATAATGTGGGCGCTTACGGCGACTATAACATCCACGCCAACAGCGACAAGATTTTTGCCCGCCTCGACTGGAACCTGGACGACAAGACCAGCATTGCGCTGCGTCACAACTACGTGAAATCGGACGCCACCAACCTGGAGCGCTCGGGCAGCTTATTTAAGTTTGGCTCGCAGGACTATACGCAGAACAACCTCCAGAACTCGACGGTGCTGGAAGTGAAGTCGAACTTCTCAAACCAGCTGGCCAACAACCTGATTCTGGGCTATACTAATATTCACGACTACCGCACGCTGCTGGACGGCCCGGCCAGCGTGTTTCCGTACGTGCAGATTAACAACGTAGGTGCCAGCGCCGGCGATGGCGTGCTGGGCTCGAAAAGCTACTTCACCGGCTCGAACCAGATTCTGCTGGGCTCGGACCGCGAGGCCAGCATCTTCAACACCCGCACCAAGACGTTTGAGATTACCGACAACGTGACCTTCTTTGCCGGCAACCACACCCTTACGCTGGGCACCCACAATGAGCTGTATAAGATTGACTACGGCTTTATCAACTCCTGGAACGGCCGCATCGAGTACAACAACGTGAGCGACTTTCTCAAGGACCAGCCCAACCGCATCCGGGGCACGTACCACCTCGGCGACAACAGCTACGACTACAACTACAACAACCCGTCGGCCTCGTTCAACATCAACCTCTACTCGGCTTACCTGCAGGACGAGTGGAACGTGACCGACCGCCTGAAAGTGTCGCCCGGCATTCGCCTTGACCTCACTTCGCTGCCCAGCGGGCCGCCCCTGAACTCGACGCTGGTAAACAACCCCGCCAACGACGCCCGCACCCTGAACCAGACCTACTCGCACGTGAGCTGGGCTGACATGAATAACAAGCTGCTCGGCAACGTGCAGGTATCGCCCCGCCTGGGCTTCAACTACGACGTGAACGGCGACCAGAGTGTGGTGCTGCGCGGCGGTACGGGCCTCTTCACGGGCCGCATTCCTTATGCTTGGCTGGGCTACGCCTTCTACAACAACGGCGTAAACTATAACTCGGTCGATTTGAACAATATTCAGAAAGGCGTTATCGGAGCCGCCGGCCAGCCGGCCGGCACCGGGGCGGGCTCGGTGTATAAGCTCAACCAGGACCCGAACGTGGTTTATGCCAGCCTGCCGGCCAGCAACAAAGCCACCACGGAAGTGGACATGATTGACCCCAACTTCAAGATGCCCCAAATCTGGCGCTCGTCGCTGGCCGTGGACTTCAGGTCGCCTACCGGCTTCCGCGCCTCGCTGGAAGGCCTGTACACCCAGGTGATTCAGGACGTGAAGTTTGAAAACATCAACCTTTACGACAACGCCGTGTACTTTGCCCAGGGCCCCACGCAGTTGCCCTACTACCCCAACAGCGGCAGCGCTGCCAAGGTGAACTCGCAGTTTTCAAACGCCTACCTGCTCACCAATACCAACCAGGGCTACCGCTACCAGCTGACCGGCTCGGTAGGCCAGACGGTGAGCAACCTGCTCGACCTGAGCGTGGCCTATACCTACGGCGTGAGCAAGGACATCAGCAACGGCATCCGCAACTCGCCCGAGTCGAACTGGCAGCTCAACCCCGCCCTGAATGCCAACAACCCCGCCCTGGCGTATTCAAACTTCGATTTGCGCAACCGCGTGGTAGCTTCCATCAACCTGCACAAGAGCTTTGCGCAGCGCTTTACGGGCTACTTCACTTCGGTGCTGACCTACTCGACCGGCGCACCGTTTACCTGGGTGTATAACAACAACTTCTTCAACAACGGTGGTCAGCAGCCTGTGCAGCTCGCCTACATTCCGGCCTCGGCTACTGACATCTCGCTGGTAACGGCCTCGGGCTCTACTTATACTTCGGATGCTTCGGGGGTGCAGTACGCTGCCCTGAGCAACTTCATCGACAATGACCCCTACCTCAAGAACCGCCGCGGGGCTTATGCCGAGCGCAACGCCGCTCATACGCCCTGGAACAACCAAGCCGACGTGCGCTTCATGGTGGAAGCCAAGCTGGGCAAGCTCGACGCCGACGTGACCGGCGCCGTGCCCACCGGCCACACCATCCAGATTTCGTTTGATATTATCAATGTCGGCAACCTGCTCAGCAACAGCTGGGGCCGCCAGTACTTCGTGCCCAATACGTTTAACTCGACGCTGGGCACCGGCCTCACCCAGGTGGGATTCGTGAACTCGGCGGGGGCTTTTTCTTCCTCCTACAGCGCCAGCACGGCTACTGTACAGGGCTACGACCGGCCGGCCTTCACCTTTGGGCAGCCTGCCACCTACTCCATCGACCAGCTGGCCTCGCGCTGGCAGGGGCAGCTGGGCGTGCGGTATTCGTTCTAGCGCTCGCTGCAGCGGCTGGCCAAAGCCCCGGTTCCGCGCTAGCGGGGCCGGGGCTTTTTATAGACCATCGGGCCGTAGGCGCCGTTTATCTTTGCCAGCATCTTCAATTGCCTCTACCTTATGATTACGCGCCAGGAATTTCCTTATCTGCAAGAGTTACTCATCAACGACGCTTACGCCGTAAAGGGCCTGCGCGTGTCGGTTTTTGAGCCGGGGCAGGAGTTCAAACATCTGGTGCTGACTGGAAGGAATGGGTCGGGGAAGACGACGGTATTGCGAGGGATTATGGAAGCAATACAATATGACGCTAACAATGAAGAAAGCGCAGCTGAGCATAGTAGCTGGCTACTATCAGTACTTAAACGTGGAGGTCACTCTAAAAGGAAAACCGATTCTTTTCAGAGGCAGCTTAACGAGATTGGTAGAGTAACACTGTCTTATTTAAGTTTACCACAGAAGTTGCTACAATTCCAGTTTGGTACTATCCTTACGTTTTTTGAAGCTACTCGCAAAGTTCAAGTCAGAGATGTGGCAACAATTGCTCGCGAAGACGAGCTAGAAAAGCAGCTTTTACAACCACAGCCCAATCAATCCCCAGCCGAATTATTCAAACAGTATTTAGTCAACAAAAAAGTCTTCCAGGTCTTCGACACTATGGAAGGCAAATCGGAAGGCGCGAAGCAACAGGAGCAATTTTTTGCCAATCTCGAAGAAACCCTCGCCAAAATATTCGAAGACCCCAGTACCAAGCTTGAATTTGTCCGGGAAAACTTCGAATTCTACATTAACCTTTCCGACGGGCGGCGCTTCACCTTCAACCAGCTTTCGGCTGGCTTTTCCGCGTTTTTAAGCATTCTGACCGAATTATTGATGCGCGTCGACCTGCTGCGCAAGCAGGCCAACGACTACACCTACGACCCCTGCGGCTTTGTGCTCATTGATGAGCCCGAAACGCATCTGCACCTGGAAATGCAGTACCAGATACTTCCGCTGCTCACTGGCCTCTTTCCGAACCTGCAATTCATTGTGGCTACCCACTCGCCGGCGGTAGCGTCGAGCATTAAAAACGCTACGGTGTTTGACCTGAGCACCGGGCAGACGCTAGGCGACACGGCCGCCGGCTCCTCGTTTTCGGAGTTGATGCAGACACACTTTGGGTTGGCAAATGAGTATTCCAACGTGGCCGACAAGATTCTGGAAGAGGTAGCTGAGATAAGTGGAATGGCCGACCGGCCCGCCGCCCTGGCGCGCCTGAAGCAGTTGCTGGAGCAGCAGGGCCGCTATATGTCGCCTGTACTGCGGCTCGATGTGCACGCCCATTTACTGCATTTGCAGCGCGAGCAGGCCGCATGATTGAACTGACGCGCCCGCCCGTGCCGGCTTCGCTCAACGCGCCGGAAATGCAGCAGTACGTAGCCGATTGCGCCGCTTATGCGACGGCCTGCGCCACCGCGCCCGCCCCGGCCGTAGTACCTGTGCCGGCCAAGCCCGGCAGCTACCGGACCTCCGACGTGCTACAGGCATTCGATACTTATTTTTTCAGCAAGTGCTACCTCACCGAGCAGTGGCACGGCAGCTCTTACGAGATGGATGTGGACCATTTCGTCCCTGTCAGCCAAGACCCAACGCTAAAATTTGATTGGAATAACCTGTTTCCGGCCGCTCATAAGGCCAACATGATGCGCCCGCGCAAGTGGCCCGCTGGCGGCTTGCTCGACCCCTGCCGCGATGCCATAGCCACCCGGCTACTGGCGACCATCGGTGTTAATGGCCGCGAGCCGCGCTTTGAAGCCGCTGACTATACTGACCAAGCGGCTGCCAACACGGCGGCCCTACTAAACCTGCTCCATAATGGGCGCGCCGGTGAGGAAGAGTCGCAATTGAATACGCGCCATTTGCGCGTGACAACCCGGGAGCGCTATGACCAGGTATTGCACGCTATTTTGAATTTCCAACGGGCCGAAAGGAACGGCAATGCTCAACAGTTAGCCAATGCTCGCCGCAACTTGGGTGCTCTATTATCGCGGCGGGCGCCCTTTACCCAGCTAATGCGGGCGATGTATGCAGTCCAAGAATACGTGCCGGTGGATTTACTGGATTAATGCCCTTTAACTAGCGCTCCCTTGCACATTCTGCACCTGCCCAAGTGGTACCCGCACCGCTACGACGACCAGGATGGCGACTTCGTGGCCCGGCACGTGGCGGCCATCGCGGCGCAGCCGGGCATCGAGTCGGCGGTGGTGTTTGCGGCCGTGGCGCGCGGGCCGCTGCCCCAGCTCATCGACGCGGAGGTTGACCTGGCCGGCCCGGTACCCACCTGGCGCTACTACTACCGTGCCCGGCCCACCGGCTTGGCCCCACTCGATAAGCTGCTGAAGCTGCTGCTGTGGCTGTGGTGCCAGCGGCGCGGGCTGCGGGCCGTGCGCCGCCACTGGGCCGGCCGGCGGCCCGAGGTGGTGCACGCCCACGTACTGCTGCGGCCGGCCGCGCTGGCGTGGTGGCTGCGGGCGTGGCATGGCATCCCGTACGTGCTCACCGAACACCAGACGGCCCTGCTACCCGCCAATGCGGCGCGCTTGGGCCGAGCGCGCCGCTGGCTGGTGGGGCAGCTGGTGCGGCGGGCGGCGGCCAGCCTGCCCGTTTCGCACGACCTGGCGCGGGCGCTGGCGGCGCTGGGCGGGGCCAATCCGCGCACGGTGGTGATTCCCAACGTGGTCGATACGCAGCTTTTTTACCCACCCACCGCGCCTAGCGAGCCGCGCTACGGCCTGCTGCACGTGGCGGCTTTCAATGAAAAAGCCAAAAACCTGAGCGGCCTGCTGCGCACCCTGGCCCACTTGCGGGCTGCTGCCCCGCCCCTGCCGGGCCTGCACCTGCGCATTGCGGGCTATGGCCCCGACGAGGCGCAGCTGCACCAGCTGGCCGCCACGCTCGGCCTGTTGGCCGATGGCACCGTGGAGTTTCTGGGCAAGCTAACACCGGCCCAGGTAGCCACCGAGATGCGCCGGGCGGCGGCCCTGGTCCTTTTTTCCAATTACGAGAACCTGCCCTGCGTGCTCATCGAGGCGCAGGCCAGCGGGCTGCCCGCCGTGGCTACCCGCGTGGGCGGCGTGCCCGAGTTATTGCCCTCCGACCGCCTGGGCCTGCTGGTGCCGCCCACCGACGAGGCGGCCCTGGCCGAGGCCCTGCGCACGGTACTTACGGCTCCGGCCGGGCGCTTCGACACCGCCTCACTACGGGCGCGGGCGGTGGCCGAGTTCAGCTACCCGGCGGTGGGCCGGGCCTTCGCGGCGGTATATGCCCGTATTTTGGGGCTATGAACCTTACCCGCTCGCTGCTCGAAGCCACCGTAACCCTGGTTGTGCTGATGGGCCTGTCCCGTTGGGTGTTAGGAATTTTTGGCAAGAAAACAACTGTCTTTCATGCCACCGCGACCCGGCAGCTAGTGCTGCTTACCTGGCCGCTGCTGGCCGTGGGCACAGGCTTTGCCGCCGCCGGGCCGGGCCTGCTGGCTCCCACCGCCGCCGAGCGCGGGCTGGCCTGGGCGCTGCTGGCCGCTATTTTGGCGCTGGCAGTGCCGGCGCTGGTGCTGCACCTGCGCTACTATACGCTCAACGCCGCTACTACGCTGGTATTTGACCCGCTGGGGGGACGGCTGCAGGTAGCTTTGGACGACGTATTAGCCTACGACCCGGCCCGGCAAGGCTGGCCAGGGCCGGGCCCCGTAGAGTGGAGCCGCTGCCGCTGGTCGGGCGTTTTCTGGCGGCGCTACGAGTACCTGCGGCTGCCACTGCCTCAGGGTGATATCATTCTGACTACCTTGATGCTATCAGACATTCAGCCCCTGGTGCGCTACCTGCGTCATTTCGGCGTAGAGGTGCAGGAGCGTCGCCGCGCCTGGGCGTGGGTGTAAGGAAAGCCGGGAAAATAAAACTGCTTGCTTCGGCCGCGCCCATCTCCCGGCTGGCCCCGACCTTTGTGGCATGGCTGATTTTTCTGCTTCAACCCCTCCGCTGCTGCATTTTCTTGACCAGGGCAACCCGGCAGCTACCCCGCTGGTGATTCTCCACGGCTTGTTTGGCACCCTCGACAACTGGCATACGCTGGCCCGGCGCTGGGCCGACGAGGCCGGCCTGCGCGTAGTGTCGGTCGATTTACGCAACCACGGGCGCTCGTTTCACTCGCCCGAGCACAGCTACGCCCTCATGGCGCGGGACGTGCTCGCCCTGCTCGACCACCTACACCTTGACCCAGCCCGCCTCACCGTATTGGGGCACAGCATGGGCGGCAAGGTGGCCATGTGCCTGGCCCTGGGCTACCCCACTCGCCTGGCCCAACTAGTAGTGCTTGACATTGCGCCGCGCTTTTCTAATATGGAGCACCAGGATGCCATTATTGCCGGCTTGCAGGCGGTAGACCTCCGCACCATTCAAACCCGGCAGCAGGCCGAGGCTATACTGGCCCAACGCATTCCGCAGGTAGGCGTGCGCCAGTTCTTACTCAAGAATCTGTATCGTCGTGAAGACAATTCGTTTGCCTGGCGCATCAACTTACCGGTGCTGGTAAGCCAGCTGGCCGCTATTGGTGAAGAAATCGGGGCCGCGCAGCCGTTCCTGAAGCCCACTCTGTTTGTGCGCGGTGGCAAGTCCGACTACATCACGCCCGACGATAAGCTGCACGGCATTCCGGCTCTGTTTCCCAACTCGCAGGTGGTGACCGTGCCCGACGCCGGGCACTGGCTGCACGCCGAAAAGCCGGAGGAGGTGTTTGCGCTGGTGAAAAGTTTTGTAGGTCACCTATAGCTGTCATGCTAAACTTTCACCCCTCTTGGTATGACACTCTGCCTCGACGGGGGCGTACCCTTCTGTTACCTTATCTGCAAGCCTTAGCCGTTTTCTTAGTGGTTTTCGGAGGGGCTACTGCTCTACTCCGACCATGGTCATGGGGATACAGGTGGTCATTGTGGGGGCCGCTAGCAATAGGCTTTGCTCTGTGCTGGTGGCTGTGGCGCCCTTGGGCGCTGTTAGCTACAAATATAAAGGGCGAAAGCAGGCGAGTACCTCTGCTATTTGTATGGGCGCTATTCGTAGCTCTGGGCTGGAACTTGCGCAACTACCTTCGCTACCGTGTGGGCGAAGTGCGCGACCTGCGTAGCGTGCGCGAACTAGCACAGCCGGGCGAAGCGGTATTTTTCAGGTTGCATAGCTCCTATTATGCCGATAGACCTCACCTGGGGCGCTACGCAGCCCCGCACATCTTCATATTGAAAGGCGGCAGCAAGCGCTTCGAAGCTTCCGTAGCCTACGCCTGCCCCTTGCTAGCCGCCGAAGCCGATACTGCCACAGCCCGGTTAGTCCCGCAAGCTCGGCTGCTACCGCCCGCCTGGCTAGTTTATTCGTACCAAAAGACGCTGGGCGACAACCTAGCGCCCGGTGAAGCTAATTGGCGCTTCGTCAACTTCGCTGCTCGCACCGATGCTCATTTCGATTCGCTGAATTTAGCCGATTTCACTTACCTAATGCGGCTTGAGGGTCCTGCATACGACCAATACCGGGCTGTGCGCGCCAGCGCACTAGCCCCTTACTGGGGCTCACCGCTGCTTCTACAGCCTATTCGGAGGCCATTCGCCGAACGCGGCTCCAGTACGGGGCATTTGCTGCTTTGGCTTATGCTGGCAGGTAGCTCTTTTATTTGTTTTCTGCTTCTGGTTATGCCGCTTCGCCCCGATGAGCTGGCCGCTGACCAACCCTAGCTGCTACCTCGCTATTCTACTTTCTCCTTTGCTTTACCTCCTTCCTACTCCGCTGGCCGAGGGCACGGCCCCGCAGGTGCTGCCGCCGCAGGTGGTGGCCGCCGTGACCTGGCTGCCCTATTTCCTGGTCGAAAATCTGCGCACCGCCCGCCGCTTTGTGAAGGAGGTAGCCCCGCACCGCGTTATTGAGGATATTCGGTTTGTGCTTATCGATAAGGATAGCACAGCCGCTCAGGTAAAGGCGGCCCTCGAACCATTACTAAAAGAAAATATAGCGGCCGGGGTATTATCCGAAGCGGGCTGCCCTGGCATCGCCGACCCCGGCGCGGCGCTGGCCCAGGAAGCGCACCGGCTGGGGCTGGCCGTGCGCCCGCTGGTGGGGCCGTCGTCGATTTTATTAACCCTGATGGGCTCGGGGCTCAATGGGCAGCGGTTTGCCTTTCATGGCTACCTGCCCATCGAGAAGGCCGCCCGCATCGCGGCTATCAAAGCCTTGGATAAAGAGGCGGCCCAGCGCGACCAAAGCCAGCTGTGCATCGAAACGCCCTACCGCAATGACCAGTTATTGAGCGATTTGCTGGCTCACCTCTCGCCCAGCACCCGCCTCTGCGTGGCTGCCGACCTCACCGCGCCTACCGAGTACCTGCGTACGCTGCCCGTAGCCGAGTGGCGCCGTCTGCCCGCGCTGCCACCGCTGCATAAGCGCCCGGCAGTATTTGCCTGGGGCAAGTAGCCGGCGGGTGCTCTGTGTAGCTGGCCGCTACACTACTGCTTACGCGTGGGCGATTGACTTAGCGCAGCTTCCAGGTAGGCTGCTTATTTACCGCTGACGCTGCCGCCGCCACTCACGTTTTTGGTGAGCTTGGGCGAGCCCAGGTAACGGATGCTGGCCCCGCCGCTGGCCTCGGCCAGCAGCACTTCGCGCACGGCCAGCGTGGCACTGCTGCCGCTGCCGGCCTCTATCTGGCTGCGGTTGGTTTGCAGCTCTTTGCCGTCAAACGTAGCCCCGCTACTGATATTGAGGTCAAAGCGCGGCGCCTGGCCGCTGACGGACACGACACTACCGCTGTTTTGGCGCACAATGAGCACCGCCACGTTGAGCGCGGCCTTGAAGCTGGCCCCCGACGAGATATCGAGCTGAAAATCGGGCGTGGCGAAGCTGCCAGTGCCCGTTACCTTAGCCCCGCTGCCGGCCGTGATGGCCGTGAGCTGGTCGGCCGTAACGGCCACGTGCAGCTTTTTATTGATGCGCGCGAGCTTACGGTTGTCGCGCTCATCGGGGTTGTCGTAATGAATATTGAGCACGCCGCTGGTAACGGTGGTCAGAATATGCTCGCGAAACTCGGCCGAGATGGCACTCACTTCCACACGTTGCGGGTGCCCGGCCGTTAGCTCCAGCTCGATACCCGTGCCAATATTGATGGCATGAAAGGCTTCCAGGGGTCGCACCTGAGTCGATAGCTCAGTTTGAGCCAGGGCCGGTACCAGAGTCAGCACCCACAGCAGGGCAGGCAGAAAATACTTTTTCATATATATATTAGGACCAATAATCTTTACCGAGCAGGCTATGCCTGGCAATCTGCAACAAGCGACTGCCACTCAAAGAAAGGACAAAGAAAGGCAGTTTGGGCCTGCCGCTAGCGCTTACTGATGCCTGAGTATGTTACCGGCCACTCACGCTGCCGCCGCTGCTGGTGTGCTTCGATACCTGAGGCGCCCCGCCGTAGGTAACGCTGCCGCCGCTGCTGGCCCGCGCCGAAAGGGTTTTCTGCACCTCCACAGCTACGCTGCCGCCACTGCTGGCTTCGGCCTCACAGTCGCTGGTACGCAGGTTTTTGCCGTTAAAGCTGCCGCCGCCGCTGGTGCGCACGCCCAGGCGCTGGGTGGTGCCGCTCACCACGGCCTCGGCGCCGCTGCTAAGCTCAGCCTGAATGGAAGCTGCTGCAAAGTCGCCTTTGAGCGAAGCCCCCGACGACACGGACAGGCGCAGGTCGGCGGTGGCATAGGCAGTGCTTTTTACCTGTAGCTCGGAGCCGCTGCTGGCCGACAGCCCGGTAAGCCGGGCCGCGGTAACATTCACGCGCAGCTTGTTGTGGCGGTTGTTGCGCCACAGGTCCGACGCCTGCATGTCGAATTTTACCCGCAGCACCCCATCCTCCACGGTGGTTTTGATACGGGCGCGGTTTTCGGGCGTGTCGGCCGTTACCTCCACGCGCTGGGGCGTGCCCGCCGTTACGTACAGCTCGATGCCGCTACTCACCTCCACCGCGTGGAAGCTAGACACGGCCCGAACCTCGGAGGACGTCTGGGCCAGGGCGGGCACCAGGGCCAGCAGCCAGAGCAAAACCGGGAAGAACAGATTTTTCATGCGCAAAAAGGGAGAAAGAAGAGGAAAATTGAGATGCTGGCCGGGTTACCAGCCCAGCGGCGAGTTCGTTACAAGCTGTTGGCTAAAAAGCTGCGCTTGTACTTGCCTGGCCTACGAGATGCGGCAAAGATGAGCGCCGTTGCCTGGCTCTTCAAGAGAATTATCCCAATCAACCTACCCCCTATACCAACTACCTATTCTTCGCGCCGAAGGCCAGAATGACTGATAGCCCGCTGCTTCGCAACCGGCTCAGTAGCAGCTGACGCGCCGTCGGCTACGCGCGCATTGCCTTTAAAGGCCGCTATCGTGGCTTCGCCCTGGGCCGCGATGCCGCGCCGGCCCAGCACCCGGCCCACCGTGCGCCACAAAATACTCATATCGAGCCAAAAGCTTTGATGCGCCACGTACCACACGTCAAACTCGAATTTTTCTTCCCACGAGATAGCGTTACGCCCATTTACCTGCGCCCAGCCCGTGAGGCCGGGGCGCACGAGGTGCCGCCGCGCCTGCCGGGGCGAGTACAGCGGCAAATACTCGGGCAGCAGCGGGCGCGGGCCTACCAGACTCATATCACCGCGCACGATATTCCAAAGCTGCGGCAGCTCATCGAGCGAAGTAGCTCGCAGCCAGCGCCCAATGGCCGGCAGGCGCTGGGCATCGGGCAGCAGCTGGCCAGTGGCGGGGTCGCGGGCGCTGGTCATGGTTTGCAGCTTATACAAAGTGAAAAGCTGCCCGCCCAGCCCCGGCCGCCGCTGCCGAAACAGCCAGGCACCGCCGTTCTGGCCGGCCGCCAGCGCGGCTCCTGCTGCCATCAGCGGCAGCGTGAGCACCACCAGCGGCAGGGCCACGGCCAAGTCGAGCAGGCGCTTACCAGGGTACATGGGTAATGGGTAATGGGTAATGAGTAATGAGTAATGAGTAGTAAAGAACGTCATACTTCATTGCGTTTAGTATGACGTTCTTTACTACCCATTACCCACTATCCCATTCCCTTTGCTTTCCTTTCCCAACGCTAAGCTCAACCTGGGCCTTTACGTAACGGCCCGGCGGCCCGATGGCTACCACGAGCTGGAAACTGTATTCTTGCCCCTGCCCTGGACCGACGTGCTCGAAGTACTGCCCGCGCCCAAAGGCCAGGTCGCCGCCAACCTTACCCTCACGGGCCGGCCCATTCCGGGCGAGGCCGCTACCAACCTGTGCCTGAGGGCTTATGAGCTGCTGAAGGCCGATTTTGCGGCGCTGCCGGCCGTGCAGCTGCACCTGCACAAAATAGTGCCCATCGGCGCGGGCCTGGGGGGCGGCTCGGCCGATGCCGCATTTGCCTTACGAGCCATAGCCGAGCTATTTGGGCTGCCGCTAACGACGGCGCAGCTCGAAAGCTACGCGCGAAGGCTTGGCGCTGACTGTGCTTTTTTTATGGAGAACACCCCTCGGCTGGCGCGCGGCAAAGGCGATATTTTCGAGCCTATTGACCTGGATATGCGCGGCATTGCCTGCGTGGTGGTGTACCCCAACCTGAACATCAGCACGGCGCAGGCCTTTGCGGGCATTGTGCCACAAGCGCCGGCCTACCCCCTGCGCGAGGCCCTGGCCCAACCCATGAGCAGCTGGCGCGCCACGGTCAGCAACGACTTTGAAGCCTCACTGGCCCCGACATTTCCGGCACTGAATAATATTAAGAATTTACTATATAATACTGGCGCGGTCTATGCCAGCCTCTCCGGCTCGGGCTCCGCGGTATACGGCTTATTTCCCGACAGGCCGGAGGCACCTGCCCTACCCTGGCCCGATGAATACCTGGTGTGGCGGGGCCGGCTTTGAATTTTTAATTTACAATTCCCACTGCTTCCTTGCGGGCGCGGCGCTGGTTCCACTGGTCGAGCACCGGATGCACCAGCACGCTGGCCAGAATAAGAAGAGTACCGATATAAAAGCCGCCCGACATTTTTTCCTGCCCGAAGCCCGGCACCCGCAGCACAAAAAGTGCCTGCGCCAGCACGATGCCATACACCGGCTCCAGGTTGATGGTCAGGTTCACCACGAAGGCCGAAATCCGCTTCATCAGCTCGACTGAGGACGAAAAGGCGTACACGGTGCACACGCCCGCCAGTAGCAGCAGCCACAGCCAGTCGTAGCCGTGCCAGCCCAGCCGCAGCCCCGCGCCCTGCGTGAAATAGCGGCTATAGACCGGAAAGAACAATACGATGCTCAGGCAAGCACCCAGCATCTCGTAAAACGTCAGCCGCACCGGCGCGTGGCGCTTCACCAGCTGCGAGTTGAGCACACTGAACAGCGCCGACAGCCCCGCCGAGGCCACTGCCACCAGCAGGCCGGTAAGCTGCGTAAACTCAGCCTGCGAAATCAGGTACAAACCCACCATCGCCAGCAACCCCAGGCCAACCTCGTAGGGCCGTACCCGCCGCCACAGCAGCAGCGGCTCCAGCAGGGATGTCCACAAAGCCAGCGTGGCCATGCCCGCCAGGCACACGCTTACCGAGGAAAGGCGGGCCGCCAGAAAAAATGTTATCCAGTGTGCTGCCACCAGCGCGCCCACGCCCAGCAGCCGCAGGGCTTCGGCCGGGGCCAGGCGCCAGCCCGTGCGCCGCGCCACCAGCAGGCCCACCAGCCCGGTGCTGGCCAGCAGCGTGCGCCAAAACACCAGCTCGACCGGCGGCACGGTAATCAGCTTGCCCAGAATGGCCGTAAAGCCCCACAGCAGGACGATAAAATGTAGCTTGAGGTAATCTTTGAGCATCGTCTTTAATGGGAGGAATACAAAAATGTGCTAATGAGAAAATGCTCCGACAACGCCTGGCAAGGTATCCGCTTCCCGAGCAAACCAACTTTTTAATCTCCGCATTTACCACATTCTCCCTTTTTCACATTCCTAAAAGCTACTTGGGCACCACCCGGTACAGAAACACCCCGATAACTGAGAATACCATCCCCGGCACCCAGGCCGCCAGCATGGGCGGCAGGCTGCCCACCGAAGCCAGGTTGCGCGAGAGCATCACGAAGATGATAAAGACAAACGCCAGCACGAAGCCCAGCGCAATTTGCCCGCCCACGCCGGCGCGGCTCTTGCGGGCGCTTAGCACCACGCCAATCATGGTAAGGATAATCGTATCGAAGGGGTAGGCATAGCGTTCGTACTTCACGCTCAGATACTGGGCCGTGTCGTTGGCGCCGCGCATGATTTTGGTGGCAATCAGGTCGTTGAGCTCGGGCGAAGTCAGCGTTTCGGCCAGGCGATAGGTGCTGGCAAAGTCCTTGGGGTACAGGTTGAGCGTGGTATCGCGGGCCGGAATAGTTTGCAGGGTTTCCCCGGTTTGGCCGTGAAAGGTGCGCACCGTCTGGGGCGTCATTTTCCATGCCTGCTTGGTCGAGTCCCACGTCAGGGCATCGGCCGTAAGGCGGCGGCGCAGAATGGTGCTGTCGATGGTTTCGAGCGCGAAACGGTAGCCGATGTTGTGCTCGGCATCGTAGCTTTCGAGGTAGGCGTAGCTGCGCGGCCCGATTTTGACGTGAATATTCCGCCCCTCAAACTTCCAGGGTTCCTGCACGTGCAGGTTTTCGAACTTCACTATCTCCTTGGTACCCTTCGGAATAACCCAGCTGATGAGCCCAAAGGTGAGTACCGCAATCACGCCCGCCCCCATGGCATAGGGCAGCAGTAGCCGCTCAAAGCTCATGCCGCTGGCCAGCATGGCCACCAGCTCGGTGCGCGCGGCCAGCCGCGACGTCACAAACACCACCGCGATAAAGATGGTGATGGGTGCCAGCAGATTGGCAAAATACGGAAAAAGGTAGATGTAGTAATGCGTAAAAACGTGCCAGAACGTGAGGTTGTGGTGCAGAAAGTCGTCGTTCTTCTCCGTGTAGTCAATCACGCAAATCACCGACACGAGCATCAGCACCGTGAAAAAAAACGCGGTGAGAAACTTGCCGATGATGTATTTGTCGAGGATTTTCATGACCGCAGATTTAACGGATTTAACGGATTTCGCGGATACGCCCGCAAGCGGGCTGACTCGCGGGGCGGGACTTAAATTTGGAAGGTGGATTTGACGAATCGGCGGTATTGCAGGGAAGTACTGCCGAAGTTTAAGAGGAGGCCTACGGGCAGGCGGTAGGCTTCGAGGTAGTTGATGATTTGAGCGAAGTGGCAGTCTGTCAGGTCGGTCGTTGCTTTTAGCTCCAGTAAGATTGGCTTTTCGGGCTGTGGGCCCTCTACCATGAGGTCAACGCGGCGGCTACCAATCTGCTGCCCCCGAAAATAGATGGGCGTTTCGACCTCACGGCGGGCCTTCATGCCCTTGCGCTCCAGCTCAATCGCCAGCGCCCGCTGATAAATTATCTCCGGGAAGCCCGTACCCAATATGCTGTGCACCCGCATCGCACAGCCAATAGCGCGATGCGTAAATGGCGTGTAGCCCGCTAAATCTACCCCATAAGCGGTGCCCGGCTCCGCCGCCAAACTACCAGGCCCGGCACCTGCATCAACCTGCACCCAATCCTCAAAACCCTCTCGCATACCCAAAATCATCAAAGTCAAAACCCTAATCAGCCCGCCCAGCGGGCGTATCCGCGAAATCCGTTAAATCCGTTAAATCTGCGGTCAAAGGCGGCGCATCAGCTTCTCCACCATCCCCTTTTTCCACTCGCCAAACGTGCCGGCCACGATTTGCTGGCGTGCTTCCTTCACCAGCCACAGATAAAAGGTGAGGTTGTGCTGCGAGGCAATCTGCGCCCCCAGCATTTCCTTGGCCTGAAAGAGGTGGCGCAGGTAGGCTTTGGTGTAGAATGTGCTGGCGTGGCCGCCCAGCGCCTCGTCGATGGGCGAGAAGTCCAGCTCCCACTTCTTGTTGGTGACGTTGATAATGCCCTGGGTAGTGAACAGCATGCCGTTGCGGGCATTACGGGTGGGCATCACGCAGTCGAACATATCTACCCCTAACGCTATATTTTCCAGGATATTGGCCGGGGTGCCCACGCCCATAAGGTAGCGCGGCTTGTCGGGGGGCAGAATATCGCAGACCAGCTCGGTCATCTCGTACATCAGCTCGGCGGGCTCGCCCACGCTGAGGCCGCCGATGGCGTTGCCGGCGCGGCCCTGCCCGGCCACAAACTCGGCCGATTGCCGGCGCAAATCCTTAAAGGTGCTGCCCTGCACGATGGGGAAAAGATTCTGCTCGTAGCCGTAGAGCGGCTCGGTGGTGTCGAGGCGCTGAATGCAGCGCGTGAGCCAGCGGTGCGTCATATCGAGCGAGCGGCGGGCGTAGTCGTACTCGCAGGGCCAGGGCGTGCACTCGTCGAAGGCCATGATGATATCGGCCCCGATGCGGCGCTGAATATCCATCACGCCCTCGGGCGAAAACAGGTGCTTGGAGCCGTCGATGTGCGAGCGGAACGTAACGCCTTCCTCCTTAATCTTGCGGGTGCCGCTGAGCGAAAACACCTGGTAGCCGCCGCTATCGGTAAGAATGGGCCGGTCCCAGCCGTTGAATTTGTGCAGGCCGCCGGCAGCTTGCAGCACGTCGAGGCCGGGGCGCAGGTACAGATGGTAGGTATTGCCCAGAATAATCTGGGCCTGCACATCCTGCTTCAGCTCGCGCTGACCCACGGCCTTCACGGTGCCGGCCGTGCCAACGGGCATAAAAATGGGCGTCTCGATAACCCCGTGCGCGGTAGTAAGGCGGCCGGCGCGGGCCTTGGTGCCCGGGTCGTGGGCTTGTAAGTCAAACGTCATTCTGACAAAATTACCGCCGACTTACCTTTGCGGGCTAATCCTGTGTTGTTACCCTCGCTCCCCCACCTGCCTCCCGCCTTGCTGCTGCTGCCCTTGCTACTGGTGCAGGGGTGGTTTTGGGGCCGCTATTTCCGGCCGTTTACGCGGCGGCCGGCCGAGGCGGCAGCCACTGAGCCGGGCCCCGATGCCCGGCCGGTCTCGATTATTCTTTGCGCACACAACGAGCTGGAAAACCTGCGCGAGCTGGTGCCGCTGCTGCTGCGGCAGGACTATGCGGCCGGCTTCGAGCTGGTGCTCATCGACGACCGTAGCCAGGACGATACGTACCTGTATGCCCAGCAGCTGAGCCAGTATTACCCTGGCCGCTTCCGGCTCGTGACGGTGACGCACACGCCGGCCGGCTTTTCGCCCAAAAAATATGCGCTTACCCTGGGCATAAAAGCGGCCCGCTACGAGCACCTGCTGTTTACCGACGCCGACTGCCGGCCTGTCAGCCCCGACTGGCTGCGGCTGATGCAGCGCGGCTTTAGCCAAAAAAGCGGGGCCGATATTGTGCTGGGCTTTTCGGCCTACGCCGAAGCCCCGGGCTTGCTCAATCAGCTCATCCGCTACGAAACCCTCCTTACCGGAGCCCAATACCTGGGACTGGCCTGGGCCGGCAAGCCTTATATGGGCGTGGGCCGCAACCTGGCTTATACCAAGGCTACCTTCAACAGTACCAAGGGCTTTGCCAGTCATATTCGCCGTCTCAGCGGCGACGACGACCTGCTGGTGCAGGATGCAGTAGCGGCGGGGGCGCGGGTGGCCGTGGTGGCCGACCCTGAAGCCCAAACCCTGAGCCAACCCGCCGCAACCTGGCGTGCGTGGTGGCGCCAGAAGCGGCGGCACCTCTCGGCCGGCAGCCGCTACCGGGCTGCCGACCGCCGCCGCCTGGCCTTTTTTATGGGCAGCAACGCCCTTTTTTACCTGCTGACGCCCGCCATTCTGGCATTTGGACTGTCCCGCGAAAACTTGGTATCTTTGGGAATAATCTGGTTGGCCCGAACATTGTTGCTCGGCTTTACTTATAGTGCGCTGGCTCGCCGCTTGTGCACCGCACTACCCGCGCTGGCTTTGCCCGTGCTCGATTTTCTTTACTTTGTTCTTTACTGCGCCTGGGGCCTTTCCCTGCTTAAGCGCCGCCCGCTCCAATGGAAGTAAACTCCGCTGACATTCAGAAACAGTTCTCGTCCAAGGCTAAGCATGACTTCAAGCTTATCCGGGCCGCCGTAGACCACGGCGATGAGAAGGCCTATGCTGAGCTGATGCACATCTATAAAAAGCCGGTGTTTCACGTCGTGCTCAAAATGGTGCGCAACCCCGACGATGCCGAAGACCTCACCATCGAGGCCTTCGCCAAAGCTTTCAAGAACCTGCACAAGTTCAACCCCGAGTTTGCGTTCAGCACCTGGCTGTTTCGCATCGCCACCAATAATTGCATCGATTTTATTCGCAAGAATAAAATCAAGACCATGAGTATCGACTCGGCCGTGAAAATGGGCGATGGCGACGAGATTCAGCTTGAGTTTCGCGACAACGACCTCAACCCGGCCGACACGACGATTAAAAACCAGAAAATCGAAATCATGCGCCACGTGGTGTCGCGCCTGCCCGATAAATACCAGCGCCTGGTGAGCCTGCGCTACTTCGACGAGCTGAGCTACGAAGAAATCGCCACTGAGCTAAAAGCCCCGCTCGGCACCGTGAAAGCCCAGCTGCACCGCGCCCGCGAGCTGCTCTTTGACATGGTGAAGGACAAGAAAGAGTTTATTTAATTTTGAAAGCCCTGACTTAAGTTGGGGCTTTTTTTATGCCTTACTTTTTCATCCTCCCAGTTTTTGTACTATGGCTCTTATTGTGGGTGATGGCCAGCGTAGCGCTACACTTCACCCGTTTTCGGCGCCTGGCACCCTATGGCTGGGCAGTCGTTGTGGGCTCATTGCTGGGCTTTATAGCAGGTAATGTCTTATTGCTGCCAGTATTATGGGGAGTGGCGCACGCGCCAATACCAGCAGCGGCTCAGGAAGCGCGGTCAATTGCCGGGGCGATAGTAATTTTTTTGGGTCCTTTTGCCGCTACTGCCGTCGGTGTGTTCCTGGGGGCGGCGGGCAGCGTACTGCTTTTGGCATTGCTACGGCGCCGGACTGCCTAATTTTACACTCTTATGTCCCTTCTCACCCGCTACTTTCCCGACCTTACCAAGCAGCAGCTGGCCCAGTTTGCGCGCCTCGAAACCGAGTTTAAAGCCTGGAACGCGCAGATAAACCTGGTGGCCCGCACCGACACCGACAACCTGCTGGAGCGCCACATTCTGCACTCGCTGGGCATTGCCAAGGTGGTGCAGTTTCCGGCCGGCAGCGCGGTGCTCGATGTGGGCACGGGCGGCGGCCTGCCGGGCCTGCCGCTGGCGATACTATTTCCGGAAGTGCAGTTTCACCTCGTCGATAGTATCGGCAAAAAAATCAGGGCGGTGCAGTTTATGGCCGCCGACCTGGGCCTGACCAACGTGACGGCCGAGCAAATCCGTGCCGAGCAGGTGCACACCAGATTCGACTTTGTGGTGAGCCGCGCCGTGGCCCGGCTGGCCACGTTTCATCCCTGGATAGCGCACCGCTTCAAGGCCAAGCCCGCCCGCGGCGCCGGCCTCTACTACCTCAAGGGCGGCGACCTGACCGAAGAGATTGCCGAGAGCGGCCTGGTGGCGCGCGAGGTGAATTTGTCCGATTTTTTTGAGGGCGAGTTTTTCGAAACGAAAAAAGTAGTGGTGGTGCCAGTGTCGTAGACCGTCCCGAAAGCTTCTGTTGTCAGGGCGCGCCGTGGCGGGCCAAGGGCTGCCCACCACAGCTTATTTTTCCGCTTCCGGCTGCGCAAACAGCTGTTGCAGCTTTTCTATCAGCTCGTTGCGTACTGCTTCTTCCTGCCCGGGCACGGTATGCACGCGGAAGGCGACGGTCATGGTAGCGCCGGGCTTGAGGGAGACGATGCTGACCTGGGCGGCGGGGTCGGCCAGGGCCTGGCTGGTGCGCTGCATCAGCGGCAGGGCTTGCTGACGCAGGGTATCGAGGTTGGTGGCACTGTCCATTTCCAGCGGCACTTCAACCAGTGCCTGCTTGGGGTGGGCTTTGTTTACAATAACACCGTTGGACGTAGCGCCGTTGGGCAAAATGACGGTATCGCCCTGCGAGGTGAGCAGGATGGTATTGAAAATCTGGATGGCTTGTACGGTACCACTTTTACCCTGGCTTTCAATGACATCCCCGATGGTAAAAGGCTTGAAAACCAGGATAAGTACCCCGCCCGCAAAGTTGGCCAGCGTGCCTTGCAGCGCCAGGCCCACGGCCAGGCCGGCGGCTCCCAGAATAGCCACGAACGAGGTAGTCTCGAAGCCCGCCATGCCCGCCGCCGAAATGAGCAGCAGCACTTTAAGCGCGATGCTGAACATACTGGTGAGAAACGAGCTGAGCGACACATCGAGCCGGCTGGTAGCCACGGCCACCAGCCGGCTAAGCCAGCCAATAATCCACCAGCCTACGGCCAATAGCAGCACCGCCGAAAGCAACCGCGGCAGGTACAATACCGTGAGGCTCATGAGGCGTTCGAGGTAGACATCCGTATTGGCAAGGGAAAAAGCGGGTGCTACGGGCATAGAAACAGCTAGTTACTATATAAGATATTACCGATAACTTATCGGCCGTATTGCTACGCTAAATTTAGCGCAAATTTCAGGTCCGGGCACAGCCCACCCGGTACGCGGAGTTGGAAACGGCGCTAAGCCGCGGCTCAAAAACAGTTGGACCACTCACGGGCAGGCAACTTAGTGATAATACTGCTTACTGCCTTGCGTGATGCCCCACTGCTCCAGCATGGCGGCATTGGTGGCTGAGGTAGCCGGGTCGGTAATCAGATTCCAGGAGAGCACCGTACAATTTTGGTCAAGATGCACAACCGGCTGATTAGCCGGTGCCCAGGCCAGCTGCGTAAGGGCAGCCCGTTCGCAGTCGTTGCCATCGGCTACCTGTAGCTTGCGGTCGGCATTGGCATAAACAAAAAATACTGCCGCCACGCCCACCGCGTAGGCAATACGGGCCCGACCAGCCAGGTTTTGCAGCAGGTAGCAGGCCGAGAGGGCATAAAAGAAAATCAGCCCCAGCGTAATGGGCGAAATGGAGTCGAAGCGCAACAGATAGGGCCGGTAAGTGCGGTAGCCGCCCAGTGGCAGCAATAGCACATACGCCAGCGCAAACCAGCCCACCCAACGCAGCACCAGCCGAATGCGGCGGTTTTCGGGCGTGGGCGCGGCCCAGCGGCGCAACAGGTAGGCATTGCCCAGGCACACCACTACCAGCAGCGGCATTCCCAGCTTGCCGGTTAATTGCTTAAATACGCCCATTGGCAGTAGCTGATAGCGCTCCCAGAGCGTGCGCGTATGCTCAAGGTTTTCCGCATTATTGCGGCCTATGTAGAGCGAGTAGGCGCACAGCAGCCCCAGCAGGGCCAGCAGCAACGCGGGCTGCCAGTGCGGGACCAGCGGAGCGGGGCCGCCGGCCCGCTGCGACAGCCGGCGCACTCCAATGCCTAACAGCAACACTGCTACCACCCCCGGAATAATCGGCCCGTTGAAAGCCAGCACTAGCAGCAGGCCCAGGCTCGCCACCATTCCCAAGGCCGACAGCCGCCACGGCTGCCCCTGAGCCAGCCGGTAGAAAGGCAGCAGCCACACCAGCAGCAGCAGCAAGGGCCACGGATAAAAGAAGGTATAGGAGATGGCCTGCGGAATAATTGCCATCTCACCCGCGTAGCCCTGCGCCTGAAAAAAAGGCGCGAGCAGCGCCATCACCAGCCAGAGCCGCCAGCTGCTGAGCTGGCCGGTGCCGGTAGCATACACGGCCAGTACATACAGCAGCAAGGCCTGCACCAGCACCGAGAATATAGCCGCCGCCGCATATAAGCTGGCGATGGGCGTAAGAAAAGCGTGCAGCCAACCCGGCACCAACCGGAAGTAGGCGGCCATGCTGGCGTGCGCAAAGAACCGATTGGGCGCCGCATATACTTCATTCTTAGCCAGCACTGCCCAGCCAAACGGGTCGTGCAGCACGGCGGCATAGTGCGGCGCCGGCAGCACGATGGCCGTCAAATCACCATCGAGCACCATGCGATTGTACTGCACGAAGGTGCAGCCAAGGTCGGCCAGCACAAACAGCACGCACACCACCAATAAGTAACGGGTTTTCATAAGAGTTTGGCAAACTTAACTTTAGGGCTGAGGCAGTAAGCGCGGGGCCACCGCGCAGTTAGTAGTTACTGAGTTCAGCGGTCAGGATTTTATCGCCTATTTCGAGCTGCTGCACTACGTTCATTCCTTGCACCACCTGGGCAAAGATGGTGTAGCGCCCGTCGAGGTGCGGGGTGGGCTGGTGCGTGAAGAAAAACTGGCAGCTCTCGGTATCCTTGCCGGCCGAGGCCAGGCCCACCGCCCCAGCGCCGTAGGTGAGCTGCGCAAACTCGGAACGCAGATTGTAGGGCGTGCTGCCCGAGCCATCGCCCCGCGGGTCGCCACCCTGGGCCACAAAATCGGGCACTACGCGGTGAAAATATAGCCCATCGTAGAAATGCTTTTTCACTAAGCTCACAAAGCTGGCGACCGAGCCGGGGGCTTCGGCCACTTTCAGCTCAAGCACAATAATTCCTTTGGTGGTCGTCATGCGCACTTTTTGGCCTACCGGAATAGTCTGCACCAGCGCCCAGTCGATGGGGTGCTGGCTGGCGGGGCCGACCGGCGCGGGTGTTTGCTTTGGAGCCTTGGTGAGCTTATCCAGCGCCTGCTGCAAGCCCAGCCAGGCCTCAATTTCGCGGGGCAGGGCCAGCTTACCCTGAGCCTGGCGTAAGGCAGCAAGGTCTTCGGGCTGCGGCGCGGGCACCAGCGCGGGGTTGGCAAAGGCCTCGGCTGCCGTGGCCAGCTGAGCTACGTCGCCGCCAGCCAGCGCCCGGCGCAAGGCGGCCGTGAAGTCGGCCTGCCGGGCGGCGGGAAAGCTCTTATTGCCCCGCAAACTCACCAACGCCGCCAACCCCGTACCCGGCACAATGGTGGGGCCGCTCGTAAGAGCCGCTTCCTTAGCCAGAAAATCGAATTGCGCTGCGTCTTCGCTAAGGGCGGTAAGCAGAGCGGCTTTCTCGTATTGATTAATCGTTTTTTGGTAGCGCCGGCGGATGGTATCGGCCAGCGCCGGGCGGTGCGCCGGGCGGGCGTGGTGCAATGCGGCCTGCAAGAGCGTGGCGCGGGTGCGCCAATGGGTAGCGCGCTGAACATAAGGCAGAAAACTGGCCTTTGCCCACAGGCTATCGGTAGGCGTCTTGAGCAGCCATTCGGCCGCTACCAGCGACTCCTGGGCCAGCGGCCTGGCCAGCGCCTGGTCTACGCTGGCTACTACGCCAATGAAAGAATGCAGCGGCAGCGCCCGCAAGGCAGCGATGCGCACCCGATGGTCGGCATCGGTGCTGGCTGCTTTCACCAGCGCCTCCCACGCCGCCGGCCGGCTTACCCGGCCCAGGGCCGACGCGCAATTCTCCCGCACGAAATAATCGGGGTCGCTGGCCACCGTTTTCAGCAAAATCGGCAGCGCCACCCGCGCCAGCGTTGAATCCTGGCCCCGCATGCGGGTGAGGGCGGCCGATGCGCCGGCCCGCGCCGGAGCTAGCTTCAGGCCGGGCTGGCCCAGCAATAGTACGGCCTGGCGCACCACCTCGGGCGTAGCCAACCCGCGCAGGCTGGCGCGGTACAGCGCCCAGGCCCGGCCAGGCGCGGCAGAAGAGTCGGGGCCGGGTATTTTCAGCATATAAAGCTGACTGACCGAATTTTTGGTGACGCAGCGGCCCAGCGCCTCGCAGGCAGCGCGGCGAGCTAGCAAATTTGTCTCGGGCTGAGCGAGGCGCTGGGCCAGGGCTGGCACGGCGGTGCTGTCGCCGGTCTGGCCCAGGGCGTAGGCAGCAGCGCGGCGCACGGCAGGGTTGGCATCCTGCAATAAGGGCAATAACGCGGGCACGGCTTTTTTATCCTGCACCGAGGCCAGGGCTTCGGCCGACACCGCCCGATAGGTGGCGTTTTTATCCTGTAGAAAAAGTAGAAGTGCGGCCGTCTTGCGTTCGTCCTGGGCCATGGCAATGCGGCGGCGCGTGGCATCGGCATAAGGATGAACCGGTGGTGCGCCAGCCGCCAGCAGCGGCAGCGCAAGAAAAAAAATAGGCAGAGGGCGCATATAAGCACGGGGTTGAAGCCGCAAGTAACGGGCGGCCCGACCTTTGTAGCTTCAAGCTGCCTATTATGCCTACCCCAACCGACCCGCACCAGCTCCGCATCCAGGATTTTCACTACGACCTGCCCGCCGACCGTATCGCGCCTGAGCCCCTGCCCGACCGGGCGGCCAGCCGGCTGCTGGTAAGCCGCCAGGGCGTTATCAGCGATACGGTTTTCCGTGAGCTGCCCGGCGAGCTGCCCGCTGATAGCCTGCTGATTTTCAACGATACCCGCGTGGTGCGGGCCCGGCTGCTGGCCCAACGGCCGAGCGGGGGCCGGGTCGAGCTTTTTTGCCTGGAGCCGGTGGCTCCGCACCGCGCCATTGAGCCGGCCTTGCAACAAACCAGCGCCTGCACCTGGCGGTGCCTGGTGGGCAATGGCCGGCGCTGGAAAAGCGGCCCCGTAAGCCTGGAATTTACAGTTGACAACCAGCCGGCTACGCTATGGGCCGAGCGTCAGGCTATCGAGGTCGGCGGCGAAAGCCTGGTCGACTTTCGCTGGGAGCCCGCCACGCTGCCGTTTGCCGAGGTGCTGCGGGCAGCTGGCCACCTGCCCCTGCCGCCCTACCTGCACCGTCCCGACACCGCCACCGATGCCGTGCGCTACCAAACGGTGTATGCGGCTCACGAAGGGGCCGTGGCCGCCCCTACGGCCGGCCTGCACTTTACCCCCGAGCTACTCGCCGAGCTGGCCGAGCGCGGCATTGCGACCGGCCACGTAACGCTGCACGTGGGGGCCGGCACCTTTCAGCCGGTGAAGGCCGAAACAATGGCCGACCATTCCATGCACGCCGAGCCGATTATTGTGCAGGCCAGCTTGTTGCGGCAGCTGCTGGCTCATCGGCCGCACCCGGTTATTGCGGTAGGTACTACCAGCCTGCGCACCCTCGAAAGCCTGTACTGGCTGGGGGCAACGCTGGTGCGCCAGCCCACTGCCGCAGCCGAGCTGCGCGTGACGCAGTGGCAGCCCTACGCGCCCCTGGCGCCCGGCGAAACCGACGTAGCGCCCGAAGCCGCGTTGCAGGCGCTCCTCCATCACCTCGATGCAACCGGCTCGGCGGCTATCGAAGCCAGCACGCAGCTGCTTATTGCGCCCGGCTACCGGTTTAGGCTGGCACAGGGGCTGATTACCAACTTTCACCAACCCGAAAGCACGCTATTGCTGTTAGTGTCGGCGCTGCTCGGGCCGGATTGGCGCCGGGTATACACCCACGCGCTTAACCACGGATACCGATTCTTAAGCTACGGCGATTCCTCGCTGCTTTTGCCCTAAGCATCGGGTTACTAGCTGCCTACAGCGAATTTGGCACGGCCTTTGAAAAGAAGCTGCTGTACGACGGACAACCCAGCTTAAGCTGCCTCGTACAATGAGTCGAAAACACCTTTTCCCCACACTTTCAGTCATGAAAAAAGTAATTCTGCTGCTCGCTACCTGCGCGTTTGCTACCGCGGCTATTGCCCAAACTACCCCCACTACCGAAGTGAAGGTTCGCGATAACGGTACTGTAAAAGCTACTACCAAAACCGGCAAAACCAACGTAGGCCAGGCCATCGAGAACACGGGTGAAGCTACCAAGAATGTAGCCACAAAAGCCGGCCACAAAATCAAGCACGGCACCCAGAAGGCTGGTGCCAAGCTAAAGCACGGCACCAAGAAAATGGAAGCCAAGACTGAGTAGTCTACCTTTTCAGCGCACAAAAAAAGCCCTGGCTTCGGCCAGGGCTTTTTTTGTGGGTTTCTCCTACCTGCCGGGCTGATTTTCGGGGGAATTCTCGCGTAGCTCGTACAGCACTTTTTCAACTACTCCGCGCCCGAAAATACTTACTCCGGCATTAAGCACTAGCAGGGCGCCGGTGCCGGCCAGTACCCACGCAGCAGCGGGCTTGCCCTGGGTTTTAAGCGAACCAGCCCAGTCAACCATGCTGGCGCCGGCCCCAATAGCCATCAGGCCTGCCGGCGCAAAAAGCAGCCACTTCTTTTTATGAGTCATATACGCAGCCGGATGGCTGGGAAAAGCAGCCCCCGCCTGACTAATACCATTCTGGCTGCGCGAGGGTTACCAGCAGCCTGAATTTCGCAAACCACCAACTATAAAACACACACCATTCGCCGAAAGGGATTTTGCTTCATTTAATACACTATAATCTGCCTTTACCCCCTAAATTCAAAGGGGTTTCAGCTAGAATTACCTAAACATTGGCAAAACGCCCTATCTTCGCACAGGTCATTCTGCTATTTCAGGTATTTTATGTCTCGCAAACAACTGCTTGCCCGCCCGTCGCTGGCCGTGCTCGTGATTCTGGCGCTGCTAGCTGCTTTCGTTCCCCATCACCATCCCGAGGCTGCTCCCAACAGTATGCAAACCGGAGATATAGCCTGGATGCTATTCTCGACCGCGCTGGTGCTGCTCATGACGCCGGGCCTGGCCTTTTTCTACGGCGGCATGGTAAACCGGGGTAGCATCATCTCTACCATGCTGCAGAGCTTTATCTCACTGGGAGTCATTTCTTTGCTATGGTACGTAGTGGGCTTTTCACTGGCTTTCGGCAACGATATCGGGGGCGTAATCGGCGACCCCCGCACGTTCTTTATGTTTGATAACGTGGGGACGGCTCCGCACCCGCGCCTGGGCATGGGGCTGCCGCTCGTGCTGTTTGCCGCTTTTCAGCTCAAGTTTGCCATCATTACGCCGGCCCTCATCAGCGGCGGCTTTGCCGAGCGCATCCGGTTCTGGGGCTACCTGATTTTTATCTGCCTGTTTAGCATTTTTATCTATTGCCCACTGGCCCACTGGGCCTGGCACCCCGACGGCTTTTTGGCCAAATGGGGCGTGCTGGACTTTGCGGGGGGTACAGTTGTGCATATTTCGGCTGGATTCGCAGCGCTGGCCGGGGCGCTGGCCATCGGCCGCCGCCGCTCGCACCTCGACGGCCACGCGCATACGCCGGTTAATATTCCGTTCGTTATTCTGGGCACGGGCCTGTTGTGGTTTGGCTGGTTTGGCTTCAATGCGGGCTCCGCATTAGGGGCCAATGCCCAGGCCGTGCAGGCCTTCGTAACCACGCACTTTGCTTCGGCCGCCGCCATGCTTACCTGGATGGTGCTGGAGGCGGCCCGTGGGCAGCGCCCCTCCGCTATGGGGGCCGCCGTGGGCGCGGTGGTCGGACTGGTGGCTATCACGCCAGCGGCGGGGTACGTGGCCTACGGGCCAGCCATTTCCATCGGTATTCTGGCGTCGGGGGTGAGCTTCGGGGCCGTTATTCTAAAAAACCGCACCACGCTCGACGATACGCTCGACGTGTTTCCGTGCCACGGAGTAGGCGGTATTGTGGGCATGCTGGCTACCGCGCTTTTTGCCCAGAAGGGCGGGCTGTTTACCGGTGGCGGCTCGTCGCTGCTGGGGTATCACCTGCTGACGCTGCTGGTTGTAGGTACCTTCACGTTTGGGGGCTCCTGGATTTTATACCGGGTCACTAACTTTATCGTGCCCATCCGGGTAAATGCCGAGAACGAAACCCACGGGCTCGATACCAGCCAGCACGGCGAAGCCCTGCTGGCTGCCTGATACGCGCCAGGCACGGAGCCTGTCGCTCCGCTGCCTATGACCCAACTGCTTTCTACTGCCTACGAGGCTGATGCGCTGCCACCTGTTACGCCCATTGCCCTTGTCGGGGCGGGAGGGCTGGGCCGTGAGATAGCCCTCCTGATTACCCAGCTCAACGCCGCTGGGGCCAGCTGGCAACTGCTGGGCTTCTACGACGACCAACCGCCGGCCACCCCTGCCGTGGCGGGCCTCCCCTACCTGGGCACCGTGGCCGCCCTCAATGCCCGCCCTACCCCGCTGGCCGTGGCCGTGGCGGTGGGCAGCAGCGCAGCGCGGGCCGCCGTGGTGCAGCGCCTGCACTCGCCGCTGCTTTCATTCCCGTCCCTGGTTCACCCCGATGTAGCCCTGCGGGCCGAGCAGCGCGTGGCTTTGCAGGAAGGCTGCCTTATCCAGCGCGGCTGCATCCTGACCTGTGATATCCGTTTGGGCCGCTTTGTATTACTGAACCTGGGCTGCACGCTGGGCCACGACAGCGTACTCGACGATTTCTGCTCCCTGATGCCTCACGCCAACGTGGGCGGCGGGGCGCACCTCGCCACGGGCGTATACCTGGGCACCAATGCCACGGTTATCCACCAGGTACATATTGGGGCGCATACCACCGTGGGCGCGGGGGCCGTAGTGGTGCATCATCTACCCGCCGGCTGCACTGCCGTAGGAGTGCCGGCGAGAAAAATCAAGCCTTTGGACTGAGGCGTTGCGCCAGCGGCAACTCTTCCTCTCTCGTTCCCAGTTAATCATATGGACCGCATCTACCTCTCGCCTCCCCACCTGGGCCGCCACGAATTAAACTACCTGCATAAAGCAGTAGAAGACAATTGGGTAGCTCCGGTCGGGCCTAATCTCGATGGTTTTGAGGCCGATATCTGCGCCGCGGTAGGCGTGCCTTATTGCGTGGCCCTTACCTCGGGCACGGCGGCATTGCACCTGGGTCTGCTACTGCTGGGCGTGGGGGCCGGCGACGAAGTGCTGTGCCCCTCGTTTACCTTCGTCGCCTCGGCCAATGCCATTCTGTACTGCGGGGCCACGCCGGTATTCATTGATAGCGAAGATACTACCTGGAATATCTGCCCGCAGCGCCTGCGCGAAGCGATTACAGACCGTATCAGCCGGGGCAAAAAGCCTAAAGCCTTGCTGCTGGTGCATCTCTACGGCATGCCCGCCCGGCTCCCCGAAATCCTAGCGCTGGCCGCCGAGTTTGAGCTACCGGTACTGGAAGACGCAGCCGAGGCCCTCGGCTCGCTCTGGGAGCACCAGCCGCTGGGCGGCTTCGGCCGGGTCGGCGTTTTTTCATTCAATGGCAATAAGATTCTGACTACCAGCGGGGGCGGTGCCCTCGTCACCTACGACCGCACGCTGGCCGAGAAAGCCCGTTTCCTGGCTACCCAGGCGAAAGACCCGGCCCCGCACTATCAGCATTCGCAGGTTGGCTTCAACTACCGCCTCAGCAACCTGCTGGCCGGCATTGGCCGCGGCCAGATGGAGCTGTTGCCCGACCGCGTGAAGCGCCGCCGCGAGATTTTCAGCTGGTACCGCGAGCATCTAGCCGGCCTGCCGGGCCTGGCCGTGGCCCCCGCTACCGAGCCGGCTGGCAGCCTCTCCAACCGCTGGCTTACCACTCTGCTGCTCGATAACGAGATTACCACCGCTACGCCCGAAACCGTTCGTCAGCACCTCGAAACGCGTAATATTGAGAGTCGTCCGCTCTGGAAGCCCCTGCACTTGCAGCCGCTCTTTGCCAATGCGCCCGTGTACGGCGGTGAGGTTTGCGCCGACCTTTTTGCCAGAGGCCTCTGCCTGCCCAGCGGCACCGCCATGGGCGAAGAGGAGCTAAAACGGGTGGCCAAAGCCCTGCGCGAGGCGCTCACCGCCTGATTTTTAACTTAGAGGCTACAGTAGGTGCGTAACTGCCGCTCGGAGCAGGCTCCAGCTGCTACTGTAGTCCGGCCAACAGGCGAACAATATCGGCAAACAAAGGCCAGCTGGCTGCTACCGGCTGCATACAATGCTGCTGCAAAGCCAGCAGTTGGGGCATGTTACCAACTATGGCGGCCGGGCAGCGGGCCAGCAGTTCTTCGAGCAGGCAGCCGAAGGCGCGCACCTCCAGGCGCTGTAAGGCAGTAGCTTCGGGAGCAGCCGGGTCGAAGAAGCTCGCGGCGCCAAAATCACTCAGCAGCGCGTCGCCGGCCGGCGTAGCCAGAATATTATGCGCGTAAAGGTCACCGTGCACAATGCCGCGCTCGTGCAAGTGAGCCGCCGCCGAAGCCACTCCATGCGCCAGCCACACAATTACCTCCGGAGTAAAAATAGAATTTTCTGAATATATATCGCGCGTGCAGGTAGCCAGGCTGGGCGGCCCGGCCAGGTTGCTGAACTCGGGGCCAATCAACCCAAGCACCAGGCCTTCGACGCCGGTCGGGTGCTGGTCAATCTTACCTTCTACTTCAACCAGATTAGCATGAGTGCCCGCGCTGATGCAGGCCGACATCTCACTATGCGGCAGGCCGTCGCTCGTAACGGCTCCTTTAAAAAGCTTCACCGCCACTGCCGTTGGCACCGAACCAGCGGGCTGCCACTGCGCCCGGTAGATAACGCCCGAGGCTCCCTCTCCCAATGGCTGCCCCAGGGCCAGCTCTTGCCAGGCGATAGTGCGAATGGGATGCATTGCCACGGCAGCTGTCTCCAATTCAGCACAAAATGGGTTGCCCGCGTAGGCCAGCCACGTCAGCTGCGGCATGGCCAGTAGCCAGGCGGGCAGCTCGGTAAGCTGATTGGCCGCAATGCGCAGCAGCTCCAAGCGGCTGCAATTAGCCAAAGATATGGGCAATTGGCGTAGCTGGTTGCCGGCCAGCAGCAGCTTTTGCAACTGGGTGCAATTACCAATCTCATCCGGCAGGGCTTCGAGCTCATTATCAGTGAGAATGAGCCAGCGTAGCGCGGGTGGCAGCGAGGCCGCCGGCAAGGTGCGGATTTTGTTTGCCTTAAAGCCTACCATGCTGAGCCTGGGGCACTGGCCCAGCACCTCGGGCACGGTAGTAAACCGGTTGTCGGAGCAAAAAAGAATTTGTAGCCGGTGCAAGCGACTTAGGTCGGGGGGTAGCGCCGAAAGCCGGTTGCCCGACAGGTTCAGGATTTCCAGCGTATCCGCCAGGCTGAATAGCTCTTCGGGAAACTCCGTCAGATTAGCCGATAAATCAAGCCGGGTACTACCGGCCAGCTTACCCGACCGCAACTCTTCAAGCGTATGCATGCGGCAAAGGTCGGCAGCCTGGGCGTATGGGCTGGTAGTGATGCGTTTTCTCGAGTTGGGCAGGCAGCCGCGGCCTGGTAAAACGCGCCGGGCCAGCCTGGCAGCGGGCTGGCCCAGCGTGCTTTCGACGCTACCCCAGCGCCTGTTTCAAATCTACCAGTAAATCGGCGGGCTCTTCGATGCCAACGCTCAGGCGTATCACGCCCGGCGTAATGCCCAGCGCCAGCCGCTGCTCGGCCGTGAGGCCCCGGTGCGAAGTAGCTGCCGGGTACGAGCACGACGACTGCACACCCGCCAGCGACGGGGCCAGCGGAAACAGCTTGCTTTTCTGCACAAAGGCATCGACGGCCGCCGCCGAGTCGTGGGCTAGTCGTATTGAGAGCATACCGCCAAATAAGCCGCCCAGTAGTTCGTGCGCCGCCAGTGCATGACCGGGATGCGTTGCGAGGCCGGGGTAAAATACCTGCGCTACGGCCGGGCTTTCGGCCAGAAAGCGGGCTACCAGCAGCGCATTCTCGGAGTGCTGCCACATGCGCAGGCGCAGGGTTTTGAGGCCACGCACGGCCAGCCAGCTATCGAGCGGGGCCAGCATCAGGCCCAGGCTGCCCGCTACCTGGCGCAGGCGCTTGCCCAAGGCAGGGTCGCGGGCCACTACCACGCCCGCCGTGGTGTCGGAGTGTCCGGCCAGGTATTTGGTAGCCGAATGCCACACCAGGTCGGCTCCCCAACTCAGGGGCTGCGTCAGGATGGGTGAGGTAAAAGAGCTGTCAATCAACAATAATATTCCCTGCTGCTGGCAGGCACGGGCCAGGCGCGGGCCATCAAGCACCGTCAGCAGCGGGTTGCTGAGCACCTCGGCCAGCACCAGTCTGGTAGTAGGCCGGCGGTGCCGGGCCACGTCGTAGAGCTCGGCCAGCGGCACGTAAGTTGTCTCGATGCCCAAGCGGGCCAGCTCTTGCGAAAGCAGTACTACCGAGCCACCATATAGCTCAGTGGGGCACAATACATGGTCGCCGGCCTGGCAGGTGGCCAGCACGGCCGCCAGCAAGCCCGCCAGCCCGGCGCCGGTAGCTACCCCGCCCCCGGTAGCTCCTTCGAGCCGCGCCACCTCGGCCACCAGCTCGTCGGAATTAGGATGCTCGGAGCGCGAATAGCCGTACATGCCGCCGTGGTCGGGGGTCGTGTAGTAGGTTTCCAGCTCGGCCAACGAGGCAAATTTGAAAACCGAGGTCTGATAAATCGGGGTAACTTTCGGGTGAATCGGGGTCAGGTTCATAGGAGCACGAAGGTAGGGCGGCCCTTCTTAACCCTCACGGTCTGGGCAGTGTAAAGAGCAATTTTCGCTATCAGCCGGCTATAGCTTTCTCTTATTGCCGAGGCCAGACGCGATCATATTTTATATATATTACTTTTACCATTTTTTTGTTATTCTACCAAATAAAAAAAGGCGCCCGCCCCGGCCGAAGCCAGCGCGAGCGCCTTTTTTATCCTACTAAACAATTTACTAGGCCGAAGCCGACTCAGCCAGCACAATCACGCTATTCCGCAGCACCTCCACGATGCCGCCGCTGATGTGAAATGTGCCGCCGCCCGCGCCCGTCACCGTTACGTCGCCGGCCTTTAGTGCCGCAATCAGGGGAGCGTGGTTGTTGAGCACTTCAAACGAGCCATCGGTGCCCGGAAATCGCACCGCGCTTGCCTCGCCCTCAAATACTTTCCGGTCGGGAGTGATGATTTCTAAGTGCATAGTTTTTAAATGTGGGAATGCGATAGATGTGAAAATGTGGGAATGTGGTCGATAGAAAATCAATTTTCACATCTCCCACACTCCCACATTTTCCACATTTAAAAATTATTTTGCCTCAGCCATCAGGCGCTCGCCCTTAGCTACGGCATCTTCGATGTTGCCGACCAGGTTGAAGGCCGACTCGGGCAGGTGGTCGTACTTGCCGTCGATGATTTCGTTGAAGCCTTTGATGGTGTCTTTGATGTCAACCAATACACCCTGCAGGCCGGTGAACTGCTCAGCCACGAAGAAGGGCTGCGACAGGAAGCGCTGCACGCGGCGGGCGCGGTTCACGGTCTGCTTGTCTTCCTCGCTCAGCTCGTCCATCCCCAGAATGGCAATGATGTCCTGCAACTCCTTGTAGCGCTGCAAAATCTCCTTCACGCGCTGGGCCGTGTTGTAGTGCTCATCGCCGAGGATGGTAGCGTCGAGGATGCGCGAGGTCGAGTCGAGCGGGTCAACGGCCGGATAAATGCCCAGCTCGGCGATTTTGCGGCTCAGTACCGTCGTAGCATCCAGGTGAGCAAAGGTGTTGGCCGGGGCCGGGTCAGTCAAGTCATCAGCCGGCACGTACACGGCCTGCACCGAGGTAATCGAGCCGCGCTTGGTGGAGGTGATGCGCTCCTGCATGGCGCCCATCTCGGTGGCCAGCGTGGGCTGGTAGCCCACGGCCGACGGCATCCGGCCCAAGAGCGCCGATACCTCCGAGCCTGCCTGCGTGAAGCGGAAGATGTTGTCGATAAAGAACAGGATATCGCGGCCAGCGCCGGTGCCGTCGCCATCGCGGAAGCTTTCGGCAATGGTCAGGCCCGACAGCGCCACGCGGGCGCGGGCTCCGGGCGGCTCGTTCATCTGGCCGAACACCAGCGTAGCCTGCGATTTTTCCATCTCCACCATATCTACTTTCGACAAGTCCCAGCCGCCCTCTTCCATTGAGTGCTTGAAGGCGTCGCCGTAGCGGATGATATTGGCTTCGATAAATTCACGCAGCAGGTCATTACCCTCACGGGTGCGCTCACCCACGCCGGCAAATACCGACAGGCCCGAGTAGGCCTTGGCCACGTTGTTGATAAGTTCCTGAATTAGTACGGTCTTGCCTACGCCGGCACCACCGAACAGCCCAATCTTACCGCCCTTCACATACGGAGCGAGCAGGTCGATTACCTTGATACCGGTGAAGAATACTTCCGAAGAGGTTGCCAGGTCCTCGAACGCGGGAGCGTTACGGTGAATGGGCAGACCGCCGGTGCTCACCGGCTGCGGAATGCCATCAATTGCCTGGCCAATAACGTTAAACAAGCGGCCCTTCACCCCGTCGCCGGTCGGCATCGTGATGGCGTGGCCCAGGCTGCGCACGGCAGCACCACGGGTCAGGCCCTCGGTCGAGTCCATGGCAATAGTGCGCACCCGGTCTTCGCCCAGGTGCTGCTGGCATTCCAGCATCACAACCTGGCCGTTGTCTTTGGTTACTTCCAGGGCGTCGAAGATGTTGGGGAGGTCGCCTTCGCCCGCGAAGCTCACGTCTACCACGGGGCCGATAACCTGGGTGATTTTGCCCGAATTCGCCATTTGCTTGGGTTTTACTAGGTTTTACTAAATTAACACGATTTTGAGGGTGCAAAAGTACGATTCAAACCGGTCTTTTCAAAGCTGTAGCTTACCTGAACCCGCTGCCTGCCTCAATATAGGGCAAAGTGCCTCTACTCGCTGTCGGCGCACTTTTTTTAAATTTTTTTTGCCCACTGCTTGCCTCGTAATGTTCTCGTAGTACCTTTGCAGCCCCGAACGGCACATCGCCACAAGGGAAATTGTCCGATGGTGTAACTGGCAACACGCTTGATTTTGATTCAAGAAAGTCCAGGTTCGAGCCCTGGTCGGACAACTTCGACAACGCTCGACAACTTTAGCAAAGGCGCTGGCTTCTCCCTTCGGGGAGTAAGTCAGCGCCTTTCGCTTATTACGCTTACTTCATGCGCCTGTCATCTCCGCTTTAGTCGCGGAAATACAGGCGCTTTTGTTTTTCTTTCCCTCTCATTATGGACCCGCGCGTTAAACTATTTGCTGGCAGTGCCTCCCAGGAGCTAGCCCGGAAGATTGCCGAATCCTATGGCCAGCCGCTGGGCGACCTCACCTTGCAGCGCTTTGCCGATAACGAGCTGAGCCCCAGCTTCGACGAGAGCGTGCGTGGCTGCGAGGTATTTCTCATTCAGGGTACCTTCCCGCCCGCCGAAAACCTGATGGAGCTGATGCTGATGGTGGATGCCTGCAAGCGCGCCTCGGCTCACAAAGTCAATATTGTGATGCCTTACATGGGCTACGCCCGCCAGGACCGCAAGGATAAGCCCCGCGTGAGCATCGGGGCCAAAGTGGTGGCCAACATCATTCAAAGTGTGGGCACCGACCGGCTCATGACCTGCGACCTGCACGCCGGCCAAATACAGGGGTTTTTCGATATTCCGGTCGACCACCTCGACGGGGCTACCGTTACGGCGCCTTACATCAAGTCGCTCAATTTGAAAAATCTCATCTTCGCCTCGCCCGACGTGGGCGGCGTGGTGCGGACCCGCGCCTTTGCCAAGAAATTCGGGGCCGAGATTGTGGTCTGCGACAAGATGCGCCTGCGAGCCAACGAAATCGCCTCCATGCAGGTAATCGGCGATGTGAAGGGGATGGACGTGGTATTTGTGGATGATATGGTGGACACCGCCGGCACCATCTGCAAAGCCGCCGACCTCGTGATGGAGCGCGGTGCCAATTCGGTACGCGCCGTGATTACGCACCCGCTGCTTAGCGGCCCGGCCCACGCCCGCATTCGCGCCTCCCAACTCACCGAGCTGATTACCACCGATACCATTCCGCAGCGCGAGGAGAACGACAAAATTCGCGTTATTTCGATGGCTCCGCTCTTTGCCGCAGCCATCCGCAACGTGGTGACGCACGAGAGCATCAGCCTGCTGTTTGGGTAAAATCAGCCAACCACACTCTGATTTACTACTTAAAACTGGCAACACGTTATTTTCTACGATAATGGTTGGCTCTTTTCTTTTTGTATTGATGATTGGTTGCCTCACCTGGGGCTTTTATTGGGTCTTTGTGGCACAGACGCTCGCCCGTGGAATATTACGGCTAGGTGTGTTTCTGGCGCTTTTTGTTCTTGCAATCGCGGCCTGGTCGAGATAATTCCTCGAATAATCATTGCTATTTCAACACCATACTAGTACCTTTGCGGCCCGTTTGGCAAAGGATGCCGGGCGGATAATTCATTCCAAATCAACTTCTTTTATGAAAAGCCTGGAGATTATAGGGTTTAAAAGAGCGAATCTCGGCAAGACGGACGCGAAGGCGCTGCGCCTCGATGCGCAGGTGCCGTGCGTACTGTACGGTGGCAAAGACACGGTGCACTTCTCGGTGCCCGCTATTCTGTTCCGCGAATTGCTGTATACCCCGGAGGCTCACATCGTAGACCTGAACGTAGAAGGCACGCACTACCGCGCCATCGTGCAGGATGCACAGTTTCATCCCGTGAACGAGATGCTGCTGCACGTTGACTTCCTGGAGATTGAGGACGGCAAAGAAGTGAAGATGGATATCCCCGTGAAGTACATTGGCGTTTCGCCGGGCGTTCTGGCCGGTGGCAAGCTGGCCAGCAAGCTGCGCAAGCTGAAGGTAAAGGCTGCCGCCGAAAACCTGCCCGACTACGTAGAAGTTGACATCAGCACCCTCGAGCTGGGCAAGTCGGTGAAAGTAGGTGCGGTTAAGCCCACCAACTACACCATCCTGACCAGTGCCCAGGCGCCGATTGCTACCGTAACCGTACCGCGCGCGCTGAAAGGCGAAATGGCCGCTGGCAAATAAGACCACTGATTAGCACGAATTTTAGCGGATTTCACGGATTTTGTAAGCGCCGTTATGCCGCAAGTAAAAAGCCACCTCTCGGGGTGGCTTTTTCGTTAAATAGAGGCTGCTGGCCTATGTTTATGGCAGCGCCTCAGGACGGTGAAAATCGCCCACAAAATTCGTGAAATTCGTTAAAACTCGTACTAATCAGTGGTCTTCTTAATTCTTTGCCTTGGCAACATCGGCCCCGAATATGCCAATACGCGCCATAATATCGGGTTTATGGTGGCCGATTACCTGGCGGCTAAATTCGAAGCTCCGCGCTTTGAGCTGGGTCGGCACGCCTTTACCACGGAGTTTAGAAGCAAGGGCCGTACTTACGTACTGGTGAAGCCTACCACCTTTATGAACCTGAGTGGTAAAGCCGCCGCGCACTGGCTGAGTACGCTGAAAATACCCGTCGAAAATATGCTGGTTGTGACCGACGACCTGGCGCTGCCCTTTGGCAAATTGCGCCTAAAAGGCCAGGGCTCGGCGGGCGGGCACAATGGCCTGAAGGATATTCAAGCCACGCTGGGCACCGATGTATATGCGCGGCTGCGCTTCGGCGTCGATGCGAATTTCCCGAAAGGGCGGCAGGTAGATTACGTGCTCAACCCGTTTTCGGTGGATGAGCAGATTGACTTACCGTTGCGCATCGAAAAAGCCGGTGAAGCTGTGCTGGCCTTCGGGGCGCTTGGCCTGGAGCGGGCCATGAATAGTGTAAATGTGAAATAAATAGTATCCCTGAAAAAAGAAGTCATGCCTCGATAAGCTCTGCATGACTTCTTTTTTCGATAATTGCCGAGCCTACAAAATCGGGCTGCCGTTGCGCACTGCGCTGCCGGGCTGCATCAGGGCCAGCGTGCCGTCGGCATTTTCAGCTAGCAGCAACATGCCCTGGCTTTGAATTCCTTTAATTTCACGGGGCGCCAGGTTTACTAATACCATGGCCTGCTGGCCAATCAGCGCCTCCGGAATAAACGATTCGGCAATGCCGCTGACGATGGTGCGCTGGTCGAGGCCGGTGTCGATAGTCAGCTTCAGCAGCTTTTTGGTTTTGGCCACTTTTTCGGCCCCGACAATCGTACCCACGCGCAAGTCCATTTTACCGAATTCGTCGAAGCTGACGTTCTCCTTAGTGGGCGCAACAGGCGTAGCGGCCAGGGCGTTGGCCTGCTTGGTATCGAGCAGCTTCTGCACCTGCGCGTGCACCACGCTGTCGTCGATTTTGGCAAACAGCAGCGCGGGCTCCTGTAGCTGATGCCCGGCGGGCAATTGCGTGGCCCTGGCCGCGCTCTGCCAGTCGCCGGGCTCGAAGTTGAGCATAGCCGCCAGCTTACCCGCCGATTCGGGCAGGAAGGGGGTGAGTAGGGGCACCAGCGCGGCCGCTACCTGCAAGGCTACGTGCAGCACCGTACCCGTGCGGGCCGCATCAGTTTTAATAAGGTGCCAGGGTTGGGTATCGGCCAGGTACTTATTGCCGAGGCGGGCCAGGTTTAGTACTTCAGCCAGCGCGTCGCGGAAGCGGTAGTTTTCAATAAGGTCGCCGACCCGCGCCGGAAATTCGGCTAGCTGCCGGAATACCTCTTCCTCGATTTCCGTCAATTCGCCGCGCTCGGGCACTTTGCCCTCAAAAAACTTTTGTGTGAGCACCGCCGCCCGATTTACGAAATTGCCAAGCGTAGCCACCAGCTCGTTATTGTTGCGAGCCTGAAAATCCTTCCAGGTAAAATCGTTATCCTTGGTTTCGGGCGCATTGGCGCAAAGCACATAGCGCAATATATCGGCTTGCCCCGGAAAATCAGCCAGGTATTCGTGCAGCCACACCGCCCAGTTGCGCGAGGTACTGATTTTATCGCCTTCCAGATTTAAAAACTCGTTGGCCGGCACATTATCCGGCAAAATATATTCGCCGTGCGCTTTCAGCATTACCGGAAAAATAATACAGTGAAATACTATATTATCCTTACCAATAAAATGCACCAGTTTGGTTTCAGGGTCTTTCCAGTATTTCTCCCACTCATCGGGGAAGCCTTCCTTGGTGGCGGAAATGTAACCAATAGGGGCATCAAACCACACATACAATACTTTACCTTCGGCGCCGGGTACCGGCACGGGCACCCCCCAGTCGAGGTCGCGCGTTACGGCGCGGGGATGCAGGCCCTGGTCAATCCAGGATTTGCACTGACCGTACACGTTGGTTTTCCAGTCATTTTTATGGCCCTCAATTATCCATTCACGCAGCCAGGGCTCGTACTGGTCGAGCGGCAAAAACCAGTGTCGGGTATCGCGCAGCACCGGCGTATTGCCGCTGAGCATAGAGCGCGGATTAATTAACTCCGTCGGACTAAGCGACGTGCCGCAACGCTCACACTGGTCGCCGTAGGCATTTTCATTGCCACAATTAGGGCAGGTGCCTACCACGTAGCGGTCGGCCAGAAACTGGGCAGCCTGCTCATCGTAAAGCTGCTGCGTGGTTTGCTCAATAAATTTATTCTCGCCGTATAATTTCTTGAAAAAATCGCTGGAAACTTCGGCGTGGGTTTTTGATGAAGTGCGCGAATACACGTCGAACGACACGTTGAACTCCTTAAACGAGTCGCGAATAATGGCGTGGTATTTATCCACTACCTGCTGGGGCGTAACGCCCTCTTTCTGAGCCCTGATGGTAATAGGTACGCCGTGCTCGTCGGAGCCGCAAATAAATTTTACGTCACGGTTCTGAGCGCGCAGGTAGCGCACATAAATATCGGCGGGCAGATATACGCCGGCCAGGTGACCAATGTGCACCGGGCCATTGGCATAAGGCAGGGCAGCAGTTACGGTATAACGCTTTGGTAGAGAGCTCATTGTGAATTAATAATCAATGCAGATGCTAGCTACTGCATCGCAAGGGGCCGAAATACTCAATTGTGCGGATGCGCACATGACTTGGCCTGATTTAAAAGAAACGCTTGATTAACGAAGAAAATGCGGCAAAAAACAACAGGGTTTTCTAACAAATAAACACCCCTTAGCGTTTGCCAGTTAAATTAAATTTATATTTGGCACGCCGCAGCTGATTTATCTTCTCCTTTCCAAAACCCTTTTTTACTCATGGCCAAAAAAAACAGTACGGAAGCTACGGCAACTGCCGCCAGCGCCAAACGCACTCCGGAGGAAAAAGCGCAACGCAAGGCTGATAAAGCCGGTCGCCGCGCCAGCAAACACTTAACCGACGACCGCGCCGAAAAGAAAGCCAGCCAGAAGCAGAGCCTTAAGTCGGCGGCCAAGCAGCTGCAACGCGAGCTGGACGTGCGCATGAGCGAAGTAGTGGCCCGCATCCGCAAAGAAACGAAGGACAAGCTGAAAGAGGTGGTGAAGGAAGCTACCCGCCGCCTCGATGTGGATACCGAGCGCATGTTTGAGCAGGCCCTGCACACCATTGTGCGGCACTACGATTCTATCGCCCCCGGCCGCACCACCGATATTACCCTGCCGGCCCCAGCTGCCACGGACGCCGCCGATGCCACCAGCCGGAGCAGCAAAAGCAGCTCCTCGCGCAAGGCCGCTTCGAAAGCAACTGACGCGGCTGCCGCGCGCAAACCCGCGAGCAGCAAGGCGGGGGCCGCCGGCCGCGGCCCGGGCCGCCCCCGCCGCCAGCCAGCCGCTGCTGGAGCAGCCAGCTTAAGCACTCCGGATGCTACCAGCAATGATAGCGTTGCGGTTGACAACGCCTGATTCTCTTATTCTTCCAAAACACCTTTTAAAAAGGCCGTTACCAGCAATGGTAACGGCCTTTTTAATTGTAACACGAAAAAATACGACGGCCTTTTCGCCGCGCCGGGTATGTAAGGTGCCAGCTGGCCGCCGGGCCCGGCGGCTCCTGTTCAGGGACGGCGCAGGGTATCGGGAATGGACTGGTCGATGCGCTGCAAGCGGGTTTCGTTGGTAGAGGTATTGGGGTCGTTGGTATTCAGCGACTCGGGCCGTTTGAGGCGGTTGATGTCGGACGCCTGCTCGCCCAGGCGCAGCGTATTGGGCGTGGCGTCGGGTATTGTCTGGGTCGCGGAAGAGCCCCGCGGGGCGTTGGCGTTGTAGATGGCGCGGCGTTCGGCGTCAGTGGTTACCTCGGTGGGCACGGCGCGCGGGGCGGCGCTTTCGGCAGTTTGCTCCGAAGCGGTGCAGCCGGCCAGGAGCAGCGGCAAGGCCGTCAGGACCCGTAGAAGAGAAGAACGTAAAAGCATTGCGTAGCAGCAAAAAGGCGGCCCCGGGCGGGCCGCCTTGCTTAAACGATGGAAGCACCAGGTAGTTGGCCCCTATTTTTTCTCAAACAGCATTCCGTCCGAATCCATGCAGTAGCGCTGACCCGTGGGGGCCGGGCCATCGTCGAATACGTGGCCCAGATGGCCGCCGCACTTGGCGCACACAATCTCATCGCGGCTCATGCCAAAGCTTTTGTCAGACTTTACTTTGAGGCTCGTAGGCAGCGCCGGCGCGTAGAAGCTGGGCCAGCCGGTGCCCGACTCAAATTTGGTATCGGAGGAGAACAACAGGTTGTGGTCGGCCGCGCAGTAGTAGTTGCCCGCTGCGTGATTGTCGAAATACTTATTGTGGAAAGGCGGCTCGGTGCCTTCTTCCCGCAAGATGTAGTATTGAGCAGGGGTAAGCTGTTTTTTCCACTCGGCATCGGTTTTTACTACCGCAAACTCACCGGGCTTTCCCGTTACGGGTTGCGGCTGCGGGAATTTGGCCGTGGCAACCGAAGCGCCGTGTGGGCCCGCCGGCACGGCAGCCACCGCGCGTGACTGGTCGGCGTGGGTTTGGGAGCAGGCGGGCGTGAGGGCCGCCACGCTCAGAAGAACGGAAAGCAGGGAAAAGCGCATAGCTAAAGGCAAAAGCAGAAAGAAATAAGTAGCTGCCTAACAAACGTAACTGCCAGGGCGTTCGGATGCCGGCAGTCGGCCCAGGCTCCCCGCCGGCCAGCCAACCCAGCGCTAAAATGCGGCTACTCAGTTCGGAACAATTGGGCGCCCGGCGGGCGTTAGGTGACTGATACTAAAAAGGCAACTCGGTTTTCTAGTTAAAAACCCGTACCTTTGCGGCCGCAAAAACATACGTATGACCCAGAACATTCGGAATATCGCCATCATTGCCCACGTTGACCACGGCAAGACGACTTTGGTGGATAAGATTATCCACGCCTCCAAGATTTTCGACGCGCATCAGCACTTCGACGACCTTATCCTCGACAACAACGACCTGGAGCGCGAGCGTGGCATCACCATTGTGTCCAAGAACGTGTCGGTGCGCTATAATGGCGTGAAAATCAACATCATCGACACACCTGGCCACGCCGATTTCGGCGGTGAGGTAGAGCGCGTGCTGAAGATGGCCGACGGCGTGCTGCTGCTCGTGGATGCCTTTGAAGGCGCCATGCCGCAGACGCGCTTCGTGCTGGGCAAGGCCCTCGACCTGGGCCT